>CAJYSA010000115.1 GCA_913777325.1 uncultured Sphingomonas sp.
ACCAGCATCCCGATCTCGCCGCCTGACACACCGCCAAGCGAACAGCCTAGACCAACGGGATGAGGGGTCCCTTTTCGACGCCGATCACTCCGCTACCGGGGTCCCTTTTCCACGCCGATCCACAACCCTGAGGGAACGGCGGTTGCAGGCCTGCAGCCGCCGCTTTTTTTGCGTACCGCGGTCGTGCAACCCAGCTAAGTAAACCTGCAGATCGACCTGCCAAAGATTGTGGCAAGATCGCCCTGCCACCGGCAAAGCCGCGGTTTTCAGCCACTTCCTGGCTTCGCGGGACGAATGTTTGTTTCTGAGGTGGCGTGTTTGCGCGAGATCTGGTGGTGCGTGAGGCGGCAATCTGTCGGGCTGCGCTCTGAATGACGGCGATGGCCCCGTCATCCTTTTGGGCTGTCGGTGCGCTTCCGTACTGCCCCACTCCTTCGAAGAGAATGCGCAGGCAAATTGCGTTTTTTCTGCGAGAGCCGGTTTCTCCTCGATACGGCTACCTGTGCCGCGCTACCCGAAAATGCGCCATTCTCGCGCGTTCTCGCGGGCAATGCCTTAGATTTCAGGACTGAGTGGCGGAGCGGGAGGGATTCGAACCCTCGATACGCTTTTGACGTATACTCACTTTCCAGGCGAGCGCCTTCGACCACTCGGCCACCGCTCCGCATAGCATGGAAGCGCTCGCCCTAGTGGGTGTCGCGGCGGGACGCAAGCGGATCGATTGCGTCGCGCCACCCGATCGGCCAGCCTGCGCACCATGATGATCGTCGTCCCGCTGCTGCTCGCGCTCCAGGCCACCCCCGCACTCTCCGCGCCGCACGAACCCGCCGCGTCGGACTGGCGTGCGATCCCCGACGACGAGCTGCTGGTGATGCGGCTGGCCGGCGACCGCGTCGTCATGATCCGGCTCGCCGCCACGCTCGCGCCGGCGCATGTCGCCAATATCCGCAAGCTCGCGAGCGCTGGCTGGTGGGATAGCGAGAGCGTCTACCGCGTGCAGGAGAATTGGGTCGCGCAATGGGGCGATGCGACCGAGAAGAAACCGCTGCCGCCCGGCGTCGCGGGCCATGTCATGCCGGAGTTCGAGATCGCGCAATTCGCTCCCGCGCAACGCATGACGCGCGCTGACACTCATTCGGCGGCATCAGGCGTCACCGCCGACGGCTGGCCAATCGCTGGCGACGGGCATGGCCATGCGTGGCTCACGCATTGCTACGGCATGGTCGGGGTCGCGCGCGACGAGGCGGTCACCAGCGGGTCGGGCGCGGAGCTGTTCACCCCGATCGGCCAGTCGGCGCGGCGCCTGGATCGCAACTACGCCGTCGTTGGCCGTGTGATCGAGGGGATGCAGCATCTCTCCGCATTGCCGCGCGGCCCGGCGCCGATGGGCGTCCACGCCGATCCGGCGGCGCGGGCACGGATCGTCACGGTGACGCTCGCCAGCGCCCTGCCCGCCGCCGAACGCCCGCACTTCCAATATCGCGCTGCCGATAATCCGCGCTTCGCCGCGCTGATCCATCGCCGCGAGAACCCGCCCTCCCCGACGATCGGCTCGGGTGGCGCGGACGTCTGCGAAGTGCCGCTCGAGGTCAGGCGCGCGCCCTGACGTGGCTCAACGCTGCGCCGCCACCCAATCCGCCACCTGCTGCGCGACCTGATTGGCGGCCTGACTGAGCGCCGCGCCCGATTGCGGGGCGTCGATCGCGCTCAGCGGCGCGCGCGCTTCGAAGCGCTGCTTCTCGACGTTGGTCTTGCCGGCGGGAGTGAACGACGCGTCATAGATCACCACGGCCTGCCGCTGCGCCGCGTCGACGCCGAAGGTCCGCAGCTCACCGCCCAGCGACGCGGTCGGCGCGTCGAAGGATTGCGCCGTCGACAGCACGACCATCTTCGCGCGCACCGTCAACGTGTCGGATACCAACCGCGCGAACAGCCGCGCGGGCGGCTCGGCCCATTGCGCGTTCTTGACATAGGCGATCGACGTATCGGTCGCCTGCACCGGCACGCGCGTGCCCGCGATCGACTGCGGCACTGCCGGCACCTCGACCACGATCGTCCGCCCGGTGGCGGAATTCTGCATCGTGCCGACCGCCGGCTGCGCTTGGGGCGCGATCGTCAACAGCGACGGCGGCGGTGCCGCGCCGAAGCGGATGCAGCCGGCCAGCGGCACCAGCGCGGCGACGATCAGGAGCTTGTTCGCGAAGGCACGCACGATCATTTCCCCTTGTAATCCGGCAGCGCGGGCTGCCCCACCAGCGCACTGGCGCCGCCCTGTTCCACTCGCTCCGAGATGCTCTTCAGCGACGCGGCGGTCACGCGCAGGTCTCGCACGAGCTGGTTGACCTGCGGGATCGTCTGCTTGCTGAACGTGGTCAGCCCCGGCCGCGCATCGCCGATCGCGGCGTTCAGCGTCTCCGCGCTCTGCTGCGCCGAGGTGATCGCCTTGTTCAAATTCGCCATCGCCGGCTGGACGTCATTGGCGAGCACGCCGTTGGTGGTCTGCGCCAACGCACCGATCTGCTCGGCGGCATTGCCCGCCTGCTGGATCGCGACGCGGGTCTGCGCCAGCGTGGCGGCGATCTCGGGTCCGCGATCGGCCAGCGCATCGGTCAGCCGGTTGGTATTGTCGAGGATCCCCGCGATCGACGCCTGGTTGCGGTCGCTCAGCATCCCGGTCAGCCGCTCGGTCAGCGTCGACAGCCGCTCCAGCAACTGCGGCGCCGAATTCAGGATCGCGCCGATCCCGCCGGTCTTGGTCGGGATCACCGGCACGCCCAGCGGGCATACGCTCTTGGCCTTGTCGCCGTCGGGGCAGGTAATCGGCTGCGCGCCCTTAATCGCGCCGTCCAGGCTGACGGTGCTGGTGCCGGTGAAGCTGCCTTGGATCGTGGCGGTGGTGCCGCGCAGGATCGGCGTATCGTCGTTCACGCTGATGCGCACCCGCACATATTGCGGATCCGGCTTCCACAGCGAAATGCTCTTCACCTGCCCCGACGGCACGCCGGAGAAGGTGACCGACGATCCCTTGGCCAGGCCATCGACCGACTGGCGGAAGAAGATGTCGTAATCGCGCTCCTCCGCGCCGCCGATCCGTGCGATCCACACGGTGAAGATCGCGACGAGGGCGAGCAGGATCAGCACCACGGCGCCGACGAGGACATGGTTCGAACGCGTTTCCATCTCTTCAGCCCCTCTCGCCGGCGCGATGGTCCGGCTTGCTCAGGTCCACCGCTTGCGCACCGCGGGCGTAATCGTCGGCCATTCCGCCCTGCGAGCGTTGGCCGCTTCGTTCATGCGCTACCTCGGTCGGGTGCGCGGCGGCCTCGCGCGCGGCGCTCGCCTGCTGCCCGCGATCCTGCGAGGCGACCGCGGCGCGCCCGCGCGGCCCATTGAAATATTCCTGGATCCACGGATGATCCAGCGCGAGCAGTTCATCGATCGTGCCCACCGCGATCACCCGCTTGTCCGCGAGCACCGCCACCCGGTCGCAGATCGCGTAGAGCGTATCCAGATCATGCGTGATCAGGAACACCGTCAGCCCCAGCGTCTTCTGAAGCGCCTTGGTCAGATCGTCGAACGCCGCCGCGCCGATCGGGTCGAGCCCGGCGGTGGGTTCGTCGAGGAACATCAATTCGGGGTCGAGCGCCAGCGCGCGCGCCAGACCGGCACGCTTCCTCATCCCGCCCGACAGCTCGGCGGGGAATTTCGGCCCCGCGTCGGCGGGCAGGCCCGTCATCACCACCTTATACGACGCGATCTCGTCGAGGAGCGCGAGGTCCAGCTCGGGATAGAATTCGCGCAGCGGCACCTGCACGTTCTCGGCGACGGTCAGGGTCGAGAACAAGGCGCCGCCCTGGAACAACACGCCCCAGCGCTTGCGGATCTCCACCGTGTCGAGCTCGCTGCGGTTCAGCGTCGGCTCGCCGAATACCTCGACCTGCCCGGCGCTGGGCGATTGCAGTCCGATGATCGAGCGCATCAGCACCGACTTGCCGGTGCCCGATCCGCCGACCACACCCAGGATTTCGCCCCGGCGCACTTCCAGGTCGAGCTTGTCGTGGATCACCTGATCGCCGAACTCGTTGCGCAGGCCGCTCACCTTGATGATCGGCGCGTCGTCGGGGCGGGTGCGATGATGCTGCGGCATCAGATCCAGCCGATCTGTTCGAAGAACACCGCGAAGAACGCATCGACCACGATCACCATGAAGATCGCCTGCACCACCGCCGACGTGGTCTTCAACCCGACCTGTTCGGCGTCGCCCTTCACCTGCATCCCCTGAAAACACCCCGCGACCGCGATGATCGCGCCGAACACCGGCGCCTTGATCAGCCCGACGAACACGTCGGTGATCGGCACCACCTCACGAATGCGCGCGACGAACGCCACCGGCGGAATGTCGAGCGCGAACCAGCACAGCAATCCGCCGCCGATGATCGCGATCACCGACGAATAGAAGCCCAGCAGTGGCATCAAGATGATCGCCGCGATCGTGCGCGGCAGCACCAGCGCCTCCATCGGCGACACGCCGATCGTGCGCATCGCGTCGATCTCCTCGGTCAGCTTCATCGTGCCGAGTTGCGCGGCGAATGCCGATCCCGAACGCCCCGCGACCATGATCGCGGTCATCAGCACGCCCAGCTCGCGCATCGTGATGCGCCCCACCAGGTTGATCGTGAACGCCTCCGCGCCGAACTGCCGCAGCTGCACCGCGCCCTGTTGCGCGATCACGACGCCGATCAGGAAGCTCATCAGCCCGATGATGCCCAGCGCCGACACGCCGACCACCTCGAAACGCTGCACCGTGGCGTTGAAGCGAAAACGGCTGGGATGGCGCAGCACGCTGCCGAACGCGATCACCGTCTCGCCCATGAAGGCGAGCAGCCCCAGCGCGGTGCGCGCCGAATTGGCGGTCGATTCGCCGATCTCCGCCAGCACGCGTCCGAACGCCGAGCGCGACTGCGGGCGCATCTGCACCGGCTGGTCGGCCGCCTGCACCTGCTCCAGCAGGTTCTGCCCGTCGCCGCTCAGTCCCTCGATCCGCGCCTTGCGCTCGCGTGCGAAGCGGTGGATCACCCACGCGCCAATCGTATCGATCCGATCGATCCCGGAAAGGTCGATCACCGAGACGTCGCCGTCCTGCCGGTCCAGCCGCGCCGGCAGGTCGCCCAGCCTCGGCAGGGACAGGTCGCCCGTGAAGCGGAGCACGTGCCCCGCGTCGTCGCGATCGACGTTGAAGTCGGCTGCCGCAGTCATCGGTCGGTCCATGCGGCAAAGTCCATGCCGTCACAAGCGCCCAAAGCGCCAATCGTTCCGCGCGCGTACCACTTTTGTGATCGATCGCTCACAAAAGCACGTCGACCGTGTGGATCGCGACGCCCACCAGCCCGCCGACCAGCGTGCCGTTGATGCGGATGAACTGCAGATCCTTGCCCACCGCATGTTCCAGCCGCTGGGTCACGGTCTGCGCATCCCACCCGCGCACCGTCTCCGACACCAGCCGCACGATCGCGTCGCCGTAATCGGCCGCCGCGCCGACGGCGGCGCGGCGCACGAAGCGGTTGATGATCCGCCCCAGCCGCGGATCGTCCTGCAGCGTCGCGCCCAGCTGGTGCAGCGCCTCGCCCAGCTTGCCCGCCATCAGCGCGTCCGGGTCACGCGCGGCGCGCAGCATCGCGGCGCGCGCCTGCTCCCACAGCCCGTTGATCCAGTCTTGCATTGCCGGATTCTCGAGCAGCTCGATCTTCACGCTTTCCACCCGCGCCCGCATCGCCGGATCATGCTGGAGCCGCTCGGCGACGCTCGCCATCGCCTCCTCCACCTTCAGGCGCAGCGGATGGTCGCGGTTGTCGGCCATTTCCGCGACTAGCTTGTCGAGCCCGTCGATGATCTTGTTGGCCAGCGTCTCGTCCAGCCCGGTCCAGCGCAGCACAGTTCCCGCGCGGTCGTGCACCATCGCGCGGATCAGATGCTCGTTGGCGGCCAGCGCGCCGCGCGTCCAGCGCACCAGCGCGTCGATCACCGGGCGGTGGCGCTCCTCGGCCATCGCCGCCGCCAGCGCGCGCCCCAGCATCGGCGACAATTCGGTCTCGCGCACCCGCGTGACCATCATCGCGCGCACCATCCCGCCCAGCCGCTCCTGGTCGAGCGCCTGCAACACCTCGGTCGCCAGCCGCGAGATGCCGCGCGTGATCCGGCTGCCCCCCGCCCCGCGCGGGTTCGCCAGCCAGCGCCCGACCGCCGCGGCGACGTCGATGCGCTGCATTCGCCGTGCGACCACCGCCGGGATCAGGAAATACTCGCGCAGGAATTGCGCCAGTTGGTCGCCGATCCGGTCCTTGTTGCGCGGGATGATCGCAGTATGCGGGATCGGCACGCCCAGCGGATGCCGGAACAGCGCGGTCACCGCGAACCAGTCCGCCAACCCGCCGACCATCGCCGCCTCGGCAAAGGCACGGACGAAGCCCCAGAACGGATGTCGCGGCTCCAGCGCGCGCGACGCCAGAAACGCGCCGGCCATGACCACCAGCAACAGCCCGGCCACCCGCCGCATCCGGACGAGCGCGGCGGGCGGGGGGGCGGCGCGGACGATCATGCCCGTAACAATCCCCGATCGCCCGCGAAGTTCAAGCAGCCCTCGTCATTGCGGTCTTAATGACGAAGCCGGACAGCAACCGCAGACGACCGGCACGTCAAATCCGTTCGTGCTGAGCCCGTCGAAGCACGTGCCGAGAGGCGCGCGCTCCCATGCTTGCCGACGGGCGCGCTCGTGACACGTGCTTCGACAAGCTCAGCACGAACGGCCAGCGTGATGGTCCAACGGCCTCCTACTCCGCCGGATGCGATCCCTCTCCCCGGAACGGGATGCGCCCGTGCGGCGCGCCGATGGCGTCCTGCGGCGCATGTTCGATCACCGGCCCCTCGTCGCCGGGGCGATAGGTCAGCAGGCGACGACCCAGCCACGGCCCCACCCGCCGCTCGACGCCGATCGCCAGCGAGAAGGCTGCCGGGACGATCAGCAGCGTCAGGACGGTCGACACGATCAACCCGCCGATCACCACGATCCCCATCGGCGCGCGCGACGCGCCGTCGCCCGACAGCGACAGCGCGGTCGGCACCATGCCCGCGACCATCGCCACCGTGGTCATCACGATCGGCTGCGCGCGCTTGTGCCCCGCATCGACGATCGCGTCGTAGGACGGCACGCCCGCCTGCATCTCCTCCAGCGCGAAGTCGATCAGCAGGATCGAGTTCTTGGCGACGATCCCCAGCAGCATCAGCAGGCCGATGAACACCGGCATCGACAGCGGATTGCCGGTGAGCCTCAGGGCGATCAACCCGCCCAGCGGCGCCAGCGTCAGCGACGCCATGTTGACCAGCGGCGGCAGCAAGCGGCGATACAGCAGCACCAGCACCGAGAAGACCAGGAACACGCCCGCGGTCACCGCGACGATGAAGTTCTGGAGCATCTCCATCTGCCACTTGGCCTGCCCGACGCTCAGCTCGCCGACCCCGATCGGCAGGTTCTTCATCGCCGGCAATTGCTTCACCTTGGGCAGCATCACGCTGATCGTCTGCCCCGGGCTCAGGTCGGCGCCGATCGTCAGCTGCCGCTGCTGGTTGATGCGCTGGATGCGCGTCGGTCCGGAGCCGAAGCCGATCTCGGCGACCAGGCTCAGCGGCACCGATCCGCCCGACAGCGTCGGCACCGGCAGGTTCTGGATCGTCGCCAGCTTCGAGCGCGAACTCTGTTCCAGCGCGACGCGGATCGGGATCTGCCGGTCGTTCAGCGAGAAGCGCGCGCTGTTCTGGTCGATGTCGCCGATCGTCGCGATGCGGATCGCGTTCGACAGCGCGGATGTCGTCACCCCCAGGCTGGCGGCAAGATCGAGCCGCGGCTTGATGATGATCTCCGGCCGGTTCAGGTCGCCCGCGATACGCGGCGCCAGCAGGCCGGGCACCGTGCCCATTTCCCTGACCAGCCGGTCGGCGGCCTGGCGCAGCACGACGGGATCGTCGCCGCCCAGCGTGATCGACACGTCGCGATTGTTGTCGCCCCAGCCGAATTGCGACTGGAAGTTGACGCGCGCGTCGGCGATCTTGGCGAGGTCGGGCGACACGCGCCGCTCGAACTCGGTCGAGGTCAGGTCGCGCTTCTCACGCAGCTGCGCGGTGACGCGCCCCGATCCGACGAGGGTGCGGGTGTAGATGCTCTCCACCTCGGGCTGCTTGAGCAACAGCGCATAGACCTGATCGACCACGTTCTGCGTCGTGTTCAGCGTGCTGCCCGGCGGCATCGTGATCGTGACGGTGGAGGTCGGCATGTCGCGCGCCGGCTGGAACGTCATCGGCGAGGTGGCGAACAGCGCGATCGTGCCGACGAACGCCAGCACGCCCGCGCCGATCATCCACAGGCGGTGATCGCGCCAATATCCGACGGCGCGGTGGATGCCGCCCTTGGCCCGCGCGCGCGCCGCCCTGGTGCTGTCGAGCGTCCAGACCAGCAATCGCTGATATCCGTTGAGCAACGGCCCGCCGCCATGCTCGACATGACCGCCGGCCTTCAGGAAGTAAGCCGCCACCATCGGCGTGATCAGCCGTGCGACGGCGAGGCTCATCAGCACCGCCGCGACGACGGTCAGGCCGAAATTCTTGAAGAATTGCCCCGCGATGCCCGGCATCAGCCCGACCGGCAGGAACACCGCGACGATCGCCATCGTCGTCGCCAGCACGGCGAGCCCGATCTCGTCCGCGGCGTCGATCGATGCCTGGTACGCGGTCTTGCCCATGCGCATGTGGCGGACGATGTTCTCGATCTCGACGATGGCGTCATCGACCAGCACGCCCGCGACCAGACTCAGCGCCAGCATGGTCATGTTGTTGAGCGTGAAGCCCATCAGGTCCATGAACCAGAACGCCGGGATCGCCGAGAGCGGGATTGCGAGCGCCGAGATGATCGTCGCGCGCCAGTCGCGCAGGAACAGGAACACGACGATGACGGCCAGGATAGCGCCCTCGATCATCGCGTGGATCGCGGTCTTGAACTGCTCGAGCGGATATTTCGACCCGTCGTAGCGCAGCTTGAAGCGGACCTGCGGGTTGCGCTTTTCCAGCCCCTCCAGCTTGGCCTTGGCCTCGCGGAACACCGTCACGTCCGACGCACCCTTGGCGCGCGTGAAGTCGAACGACAGCGCCTGCCGCCCGTCGACCGACGCGGCGGAGCGCTGCTCGGCATACAGGTCGCGCACCGTCGCCACGTCCGACAGCCGGATCGTGCGCCCGCCGCCGATGTTGATCTGATACTGGCCCAGGTCGTAGGCGGTGCGCGCATTGCCCAGCACGCGCACCGACTGTTCGGCGCCCGCGATCTCGGCGCGCCCGCCCGGCGCGTTCAGGTTCACCTGCCGCAACTGCGCGTTGATCTGGCTGGCGGTCAGCCCCTGCGCGGCCAGCTTGGCGGGATCGAGGATCACGCGGATCTCGCGACTGACCCCGCCGTTGCGCGTCACGCCGCCGATGCCGGGAACCGACATCAGCTCCTTGGTCACCGTATTGTCGATGTACCAGCTTAGCTGTTCCAGCGTCATGTCGGTGCCGACCGCGGTATAGCTGCCCAGGTCGTTGTCGTTGATCTTCACCCGGCTGACCTGCGGCTCCAGGATGCCTTCGGGCAGGTTGCCGCGGATCTGCGTGACGGCGTCGCGCGCCTCGTTCACCGCGCGGTCGATCGGGGTGCCGATGTCGAGCTGGACGATCGTCGTCGACGTGCCTTCGGACACATACGACTGGATGATGTCGATCCCCTCCAGCGAACGCACCGCCGCCTCGACGCGCTGCGTGACCTGCGTCTCCAGTTCGCTGGGCGCGGCGCCCGGCTGGGTGATGTCGATCGAGACGATCGGGAAGTCGATGTCGGGCTGTTCGTTGATGTCCATCCGCACGAAGCTGACGATCCCCGCGACCGTCAGCATCAGGAACAGGACGATCGACGGCACCGGGTTGCGGATCGACCAGGCGGAGATGTTGCGAAAGCCCATGGCGGCGCCCCTTTCTACCGCGCTGCGGTCGTCTTGGCGCGTTGCGGACGCACCGTCTGGCCCGGGTTCAGGAACGCGCCCGCCGATTGCACGACGCGTTCGTCGCCGTTCAGCCCGCTGGCGATCGCCACCCGATCGTCCGCCACGACGCCCAGCGTCACGTCGCGCCGCTCGACCTTGTTCTGCGCATCGACGATATAGACGTAATTGCCGCGCTGGTCGCTCAACAGCGCCGATTGCGGCAGCTCGGGCTGGCGCGCGCCGCCCGCCGTGATCGTCGCGGTCGCGAAGCCACCGGGGCGCAATGCGACGTCGTAGGAAAGTCGGATCCGAGCGATCCCCTGGCGGGTCTGCGGATCAATCACCGGTGAGACCTGCCACACGCTGCCCGAAAAGGCGCGCGTGTCGCCCACCGGCACCACCTTCGCGGGCGATCCGACATGCACCGCCTGCAGATCGCCTTCGGCCAGTTGCGCGCGCATCTCCATCTCGCCGTCCTTGGCCATCCGGAACAACATGCCGCTGCCCGAACTGACGATCTGCCCCGGCTCCACCCCACGCGTCAGGATCAGCCCGGCGGCGGGCGCGCGAATGTCGAGCCGCGCGTTGCGCGCGCGCTGTTCGGACAGCGTCGCCTGCGCCACCTGCAGGCGCGCGCGCGCGGCGTCGCGCGTCGCGATCCGGCGCTGGACGTCGGCCTTGGAGATGAAGCCGCGATCGACCAAGCTCTGCGCCCGCTCCAGTTCCGATTGCGCCAGCGTCAGGTCGGATTTGGCGACGTTGATCTGCGCCGCCAGCGATTGCGCGGTCTGCTGCTGCACCGATCGGTCGATCGTTGCCAGCACCTGCCCGGCGCGCACCCACTGCCCTGGCTCCACCAGCACGCGGCTGACCATGCCGCCCTCGCCCGCGACCCCCACCGGCATCTCGCGCGTCGCGGCCAGCGTGCCCGTCGCGCTGATGTTGCGCGCCACCGCCTGCGCGCCCGGCACGATCACGGTGACGGCGGGCGCCTGGCTGGCGGCGGTCGAGGGGGGCGCGTCGGCGGTCTTGGGGCGCAGCGCATACCAGGCGGCACCGGCGATCAGCACCAGCGCGATCGCCGCGGCCAGCAGCCAGCGGCGTCGCCGCTGCGGGGTGCGATCCTCCAGCATCAGCTGCTCGCCCTGCATCTCCCCACCCTGGTACGTCATGATTCCCCTTTCGCGCCCCGGCGTGTATTACACGCATATGTCACCAAGGCAAGCGACGCGCGGCGCCGGGTTTCTTACAGTCATTGCAACGGCCTGTCCCGTTCATCTTGCATTCCGCCGCACCCGGGCAGAGGCCGTTTCCACATGGATCAAGGGAGTTTTTTCATGACCCGACTGTTGCCCGCCCTGTCGCTCGGCATCGCCGCGATCGCGGCCGTCCCCGCCGGCGCGCAGGTCGCGCTGCCGATGGCCACCGTGGTGCCCGACGGCACCGTTCTCGACGTCAGCGCCACGGGTCGCGTGTCGCGCACGCCCGATCTCGCCACGATCACCGCGGGCGTGGTGACGCAGGCACCGGTCGCCGCGACCGCGATGGCCGACAATGCGCGACAGATGGATGCGGTGGTGAAGGCGCTGAAGGCGGCGGGGATCGCGGCACGCGATCTGTCGACCAGCAACGTCGCGCTCTCGCCGCAATATCGCTATCAGGACGGCAAGCCGCCGGTCGTCACCGGCTATCAGGCGACCAATTCGGTCGCGATCCGTTTCCGCGACATCGCCAAGTCGGGGACGGTGCTCGACGCGCTGGTGCGGGCGGGCGCCAACCAGATCGACGGACCGAACCTGTCGCTCTCCAACCCCGAAGCCGCGCTGGACGAGGCGCGGGCGCAGGCCGTCGCGAAGGCACGCGCGCGGGCGGAACTCTATGCGAAGGCGACGGGCATGACGGTGGCGCGGATCGTCGCGATCGACGAGGCCGGCGATAACGGCGGCGACCGCCCCCGCCCGATGGCGATGCTGCGCGCCGCCCCGATGGCGGCGGATGCCGCGACGGTCGTGCTGCCGGGCGAAACCGACGTGACCGCCTCGATCAACGTCCGCTTCTTGCTCAAGTGATACGAAAACGGCCGCCCGGCGGGCCGGGCGGCCGCTTCATGCCGTGATCGGTGGGCGCGCGATTAGCGCACGCGACCGCGACGGGCCAGGTTGACGATCGCCAGCAGGATCACCGCGCCCAGCAGCGACACCAGGAACGAGTAGATCGTCAGCGGCGCGTTGTTGATCGACCCGCCCGAGAAGATCAGGCCGCCGAGGAAGGCGCCGACGACGCCGACGACGATGTTCAGGAAGATACCCTGCTGCGCGTCGGTGCGCATGATCATGCTGGCCAGCCAGCCGATGACGCCGCCGATGATAAGCCAGAGAATGATACCCATGATAATACTCCCCTCAGATGCGCCCGGAGTGGCTGCTCTGGCGGGAATTACTCACGAAGCCGGCACATTGTTCCGGCCCCGTAATCCGTATTGCGACGATCGGTAACGGCCTGCGCGGGCACGACTGTCTCGCACGGGGACGGTTGCTGCCGTGCGTCAGAACTTCTGCTGGCGTTCGTAGAGCGACTTGTAGTGCTGGATACGCGTCACGCGCAGCCCGGGCATCCCCGAACGGTCGATCGCGCGCTGCCAGCCGGCGAATTCCTCCACCGTCAGCCCGTAGCGTGTGCACACGTCGTCGACGCTCAACAGCCCGCCGCTCACCGCGGCGACCACCTCGGCCTTGCGGCGCACGACCCAGCGGGTCGTGTTGGCGGGCGGCAGCGTGTCGAGCGTCAGCGGTTCTCCCAGCGGACCGATGACCTTGGCAGGGCGACTGTTGTTTTGTTGTTCGATCATTCCAAACCTCGGTTCGGGGCCGCGACCCCATTCCATGTCGTGACTGCTGCGTAACGGCGATGGATTGAACGGCTCCTAAATCGGCGCGGTAAACGACCTCTTCACGGCTGTTTCCAATTCGTGAGCTGCGCGGCGGCATCGGCGTTGAAGGCGCCGCCGGGCACGCGCGCCGGCTCGCCCAGCGCGCGTGCGACCTTGGCGGTACGCGACGCGAACTGGCGGGCCCGCAGGCTGCAAAGCAGCGGCACGTCGGGGGGAGGTGTCTCGGCTGTCATCCCCCCCGTCTACCCGATCGGGTCTGAAGGCCCGGTAAAGCCCTGGGAAAGGGTTCGTTCATTTCGGTTTACGCCACCCCGGTCGCGGCTGTATGATGCCCGCCATCATGGACAGCGGTGAATTCCAGCTCGCGCCCGGTGCGCGGCGCATCGTCGTGGCGATGTCGGGCGGGGTCGACAGTTCGGTCGTCGCCGCGCTGGCCGCGCGTCAGCCGGGTGCCGAGGTGATCGGGGTCACGCTCCAGCTCTACGATCACGGTGAGGCGACGAAGCGTGCCGGCGCGTGCTGCGCGGGGCGCGACATTCGCGATGCGCGTGCGGTGTGCGACCGGCTGGGTATCGCGCACTACGTCTTCGACCACGAGAGCAGCTTCCGCGCGAACGTCGTCGATCGCTTCGCCGACGAATATCTGGCCGGGCGCACGCCGATTCCGTGCGTCCAGTGCAACATGGGGCCGAAATTCACCGATTTGCTGGCGCTCGCCCGCGATCTGGATGCCGATTGCCTCGCCACCGGCCATTATGTGCGGCGCGTGGCTGGCCCGGCGGGGGCGGAGTTGCACCGCGCCGCCGATCCCGCGCGCGACCAGAGCTATTTCCTGTTCGCCACCACGCAGGCGCAACTGAATTTCCTGCGCTTCCCGCTCGGCGGATTACCCAAGCCGCGCGTCCGCGCACTGGCCGCCGAACTGGCGCTGTTGGTCGCGGACAAGCCCGACAGCCAGGATATCTGCTTCGTCCCCGACGGCGACTATGCCTCGCTCGTCAAGAAGCTGCGGCCCGAGGCGGCGACCGGCGGCGACATCGTCGATCTGGCGGGCCGCAAGCTCGGCGAGCATCGCGGGCTGGTCCATTATACCGTCGGGCAGCGGCGCGGGCTGGAGATCGGCGGCAGTGCCGAGCCGCTCTATGTCGTGCGGCTGGAGGCGGAGGCGCGGCGCGTCGTCGTCGGCCCGCGGGCGGCGCTGGCGGTCGCGGCGGCGCGGCTGGAGGGGATCAACGTGCTCGGTCCGCTTGACGGGCCACTGACCGCCAAGGTCCGTTCGATGGCGAAGCCGGTGCCGGCGCGGATGATCGGGGACCGGCTGGTGTTCGACGCCCCCGAATATGGCGTCGCCCCCGGTCAGGCGGCGGTGCTCTACGCGGGCGATCGCGTGCTGGGCGGCGGCTGGATCGCGGCGACCGAGCCGGCGCTCGCCGCCGCGTGATCACCCCCCTCTCCCTGCGAGGGAGAGGAAGGAAGCGCCCCCTCCGACAAAAGGCCCGGCGCCATCGGGGCACCGGGACCAGTTTCGTCTAGGGAGCAACTCCAGACGGTTCAGATGGCGGGCGGCGCCGCGAGGCGCCGCCCCGCGAACTCTTTACAGCGCGTTGGTGGTCGCCAGGTTGCCGTCGGCCGCGTTCAGCGGCAGCGCGCCCGCATCGGTCGCGTTCTCGTCCGCCGGCAGCGTGTCGTTCAACGCCGCGTCGGTGCCGACGTCGGCATTGATCGCGCTGTCATTGGCGGAATCGGTCTTCGATCCGCATGCCGCCACCGCAAGAGCCAGCGCCACCGCCGACGCACCTGCCACGATCTTCTTCATCAACGCTCATCCCCTTCGTGGTCGATGGCGATGCGCCATCGTCGCGGGCAATCTACACCAATCCGATGGGAGATCAAGTGCGCACGCGACGGGTGCGATCATCCCTGCCAGCCCGGGCGCAGCGCGATGCGCAGCACGCGATCGTTGTTGGTGACGTACAGCGCGCGCCCGCCTTCGCCGAACGCGGCATTGGCGGCGGGGGTGGTGGTCTCGATCAGCCCGATCGGCTCGCCCTCCGGGGTCAGGAACATGATGCCACCCGGCATCGAGCAGACCAGCGTCCCGTCGCGCGCCACCTTCATGCCGTCCGGCAGGCCCGGCTTGCCCTGATCGTGCCACGCCTTCGCCGATACCAGCACGCGCGACGCGGTCGGCATGCCGTCCCGCCCCAGATCATAGACCATCACGCGCGGATCGGCGGCGTCCGAAACGGACACGTACAGCCGCCGCTCGTCGGGTGACAGTGCGATGCCGTTGGGTCGGGTCAGCGATCCGTCGACCAGTATCGCCTCGCCGCCCGCGCGCCAGCGATAGACGCCATTGACGCTCAGCTCGCGCGCCGGTGACTGATCCTCGCCCTTCAGCCCATAGGGGGGATCGGTGAACCAGATCGCGCCGTCGCGCGCGACATGCATGTCGTTGGGGCTGTTGAAGCGCTTGCCCTTGTACCGATCGACCAGCACCGAGCGCCGCTTGCTCGTCGGATCGACGCGATCGATCGACCGCCCGCCGCTGTTCGCGATCAACAACGCGCCGGCATGATCCAGCGTCAGCCCGTTCGCGCCCGGCTCGCGCAGGATCGCCCGGTCGGGATCCGCCGCGCCCGACGGCGACAGGAATACCGACACCCCGGCCTTGCGCGACCAGCGCCGCACGATGTTGGCGGGCGGATCGGAGAACAGAAGATAGCCCCCGTCCCGCGCCACCCACACCGGCCCCTCCGCCCATTGGATATCCTTCGCGACCACCTCGATCGGCGTGTTGGCCGGAATGATGCGATCGAACCCCGGCGTCAGCCGTCGCACCCGCGCCGACCATGCCGGAGCAGGCATTGCCGTGGCCGCGCCGCCCAACGTCACGCCCGCCAGCCCGGCCAGCACCATGCGCCGATCCGGTCGCATCGTCTCCACCCGCATCATCGTCGATCCCCTGCTCTTTTCGGTTGCCGCAACGCTCGCACGGATCGCGGGCGCGGCCAAATCGGTTCAGCCGCCATGGCGCACAAGAAACCGCACCTTCCCGAAAAGATCTGCGTCAGCTGCCACCGCCCGTTCGCGTGGCGCAAGAAATGGGCGCGCGACTGGGATGCGGTGAAATATTGCTCGGATCGCTGCCGGAGCGTCGGCGAGCGTCCCGCGCCGTAAACCTCGCCGCAGTCGAAACCGCGCCGGGCCGCTCCGCCTATCGCGCGCCGCGGCGGTCGATCGTCGGCAACGCGCGCAGGAAATTGCCGATTTCGCGCCGCCGCGCGTCGGTCTCGGCCAGTTCGCCATCCACGCCCAGCCGCCAGCGCAGCGAGCGTCGCTCCGGCGCGTCATGCAGGGCGTCGAGCACGCGCGCGCGCTCCTCGACCTCGCCTTCCTCGTCCGCCAGCCCGGCTTCGACCAGCTCGGCGGCCTGCCGTCGAATCGCCACCGCGATCTCGCGCAGCGACAGTTCGGGATGATATTGCACGCCCCAGAACACGCCCTTGTCGTGGCGGATCTCGGCCGCTTGCACGCGCGTCACGGCATTGCCGGCCAGCAACGTCGCACCGGGCGGCAGTTCCTCCACCTCGTCGCCGTGGATCGCGGGCGCGTCCCAGGTGGCGGCCCGCCCGGCGAGGAGCGAATGCGCTCGCCCCTCGCCCGTCGCCACGATCCGGCGCGACAGGCCCGCCTCCATCCGCTCGGGCATCTTGCGCACCCGCCCGCCTGCCGCCGCCGTCGCGACCTGCAAACCCGCACATGACCCGAACGAGGGCGTGCCCGACGCGAATACCGCGCGCATGAACGCCAGTTGCCGGTTCACCTCGGGCGTGTCGTCATAGACGTGCAGCGGCGATCCGGTGAGGAACACTGCGTCGAAGCCGGTCAGGTCGTCGGGGCTGAACACCGGCGTATCGGCATCCGCCGGCTGGCAGATCTCGATCGCGGCGTCCGGCGCCATTTGCCGCAGCGTGTCGGCATAGCTTTCGCCGGAGCTTTGCCCCGTGTGCGCGCGGCGCGCCTCGCGCTCGTCGGCACTTTCGCTCTCGGCGACCAGGAATCGTTGCACAACGTTGACCTTCGATGACGGAGTCGGAGCAACGCCAACGCACGGGAGGCGGGGCAAGCCCCTGCCAGCACGGCATTTTCCCGCCGCGCATTCCATTGTCATGAAGCATCCACAAACCGCGCCCATCCGCGCCTGATACCGGTCGCGCAAAAAACGAGGTTCGCCGATGTTCATCACCCGCCGCTCCCTGATCGTCGGCGCCGGCGCGCTGTCCACCGTTCCGCTGCTGGCCACCGCGCAGACGCCGGAGCGTAACTTCACCCATTCGGTCGCCAGCGGCGAACCCGGCCCCGATTCGGTGCTGCTGTGGACGCGCTGCGTGGTTCCCGGCGGCGGCGCGGGCGAAGTCACGGCGGAAATCGCCGAACAGCCGGACATGACGGGCGCGCGCGTGGTCGGCGCGCAGATCACCGGCCCGTGGCGCGACTATACCGTAAAGCTCACCGCCGATGGGTTGAAGCCGGATCGCTGGTACTGGTTTCGCTTCGTCGCGCCGGACGGCACGCGCTCGCCGATCGGGCGCACCCGCACGCTGCCGGCGGACGGGGTGCGGACGTGGCGCGCGGCGATCTTTTCCTGCTCGAACCTCGGCTTCGGCTTCTTCAACGCCTATGCCCATGCCGCCGCGCGCGACGATCTCGACTGTTCGATCCACCTGGGCGACTATTTCTACGAATACGGCCCCGATCACTATCCCGCGACCAGCCAGTTGATCGCCGGGCGTGAGCCGCAGCCGCATGCCGAAACCGTCCACCTCGCCGATTATCGTCAGCGCTACGCCAGCTACCGTGCCGATCCCGATCTGCGCGCCTTGCACGAGCGGTTGCCGATGATCGCGCAATGGGACGATCACGAAAGCGCCAACGACAGTTGGGAGGGCGGCGCGCAGAACCACAATCCCGCCACGCAGGGTGATTGGAACCAGCGTCGCGCGGCCTCGATGCAGGCCTATCGCGAATGGATGCCGGTGTCGGACGAGCCGTGGAAGAGCTACGATATCGGCGCGCTCGCGACGCTGTTCCGCACCGAGACGCGGCTGCTCGGTCGCACCCGGCAGCCCGATCTCGCGCCCATGTTCAAGGCCGCCGACCCCGCCGCCGCGCTGCGCGCCTTCCGCGACGGCGCGTGGCAGGATCCGGGCGCGACGATGATGGGCTGGCAGCAGGAAAGCTGGCTCAACCATGCGCTGGCCGCCTCGGTGCGCAGCGGGCGCCCGTGGCAGGTGGTCGGCTTCGGCACGATCATGGGCCGCACGATGATGCCCGCCGACGCCGCGACCTGGACCAACGGCAAACCCAACAGCTATTTCATGGACGGCGTCATCGCGGCCAAGGCCGGGCTGCCCTTCAACTTCGACAATTGGGGCGGCTACCCCGCGGCCCGCGCGCGCTTCCTCCGTCAGGTGCAGGCGCTGGGCGGCAGCACCGTCCTGATCTCGGGCGACAGCCACAATGCCTGGGCCTATGATCTGGCGCAGGACGGCCATGCCGCCGCTGTCGAGTTCGCGGGGCACAGCGTGACCTCGCCCGGCTTCGAAAGCGGCACCGACGGTGATCCGCGGCGCATCGCGGCGGATATAATCCGCACGAACGCGGAACTGAAGTGGTGCGACACGTCACGGCGCGGCTACATGGCGATGACGATCGCGCCCGATCGCGTCACCAACGACTGGATCATGCTCGACACCGTCAAGCGCCGCACGCCGGCCGCCACGATCGGTCACAGCGCCACCGTCCGTCGCCGGTTCAACGTCATGAGCTGATCCGGCGTCACAGCTTCGAAACAGAACGGTCACGCGCCCGCAAACAGACGGGCGCAGGGGGCACCCCAACGCCGCGCATCACAGACGCGGCCTGAAAAGGGAAAAGACCATGCTCCGTTCGATGCTGCTCGCCGGCAGCGCGCTGGCTGTCGCCGCCGCCACCCCCGCCTTCGCCGCCGACGCGTCGGCGCCCGCCGCCCCCGCGGACGCGCCCGCCGCCGAGACGCAGGGCAATGAGGTCGTCGTGCTCGGCTTCGGACAGGCGCGCCAGGTGCAGACGATCACCGCCGCCGACATCGAACGCCTCACCCCCGGCACCACCCCGCTCAAGGCCTTGTCGAAGCTGCCCGGCGTCAACTTCCAGTCCGCCGACGCGTTTGGCGCCTATGAATGGTCGAGCCGCATCTCGCTGCGCGGTTTCAACCAGAACCAGCTCGGCTTCACGCTCGACGGCATCCCGCTGGGCGACATGAGCTACGGCAACTCGAACGGCCTGCACATCAGCCGCGCGATCATATCGGAGAACGTCGGCAGCACCACTGTCGCGCAGGGTGCGGGCGCGCTGGGCGAAGCGTCGACCTCCAACCTGGGCGGCACGCTGCAATTCACGTCGCGCCGCCCGTCGGAGGAGTTCGGCATCGCGGCCTCGGGCACCTACGGCTCGAACGACACCTATCGCGGCTTCGTGCGCGTCGACACCGGCGACATCACCGGCGGCGGCCTGAAGGGCTATCTCAGCTACGGCTATCTCGAGGCGGGCAAGTGGAAGGGCCATGGCGTCCAGCGCCAGCATCAGGCGAACGCCAAGCTGGTGCAGGATTTCGGCGCGCGCGGCTCGATCACCGGCTTCTTCAACTTCTCGGATCGGCGCGAGAACGACTATCAGGATCTCAGCCTCGACATGATCCGGCGGCTGGGCTACAATGCCGACAACCTGAATCCCGACTACGCCACCGCGCTGCGCATGGCGCAGGTCTATTGGAACCAGACGACGCGCGCCGGCTCGGCGACCGCCACGCTGCCCTATCCCAACGCCGGGCTTACCTATCCGTCGCCCTACACCTCGGTCGACGACGCTTATTATGACGCGGCTGGGCTGCGTCGCGACTATCTGACCGGGATCACCCTGGCCGCGCCGGTCAACGACGCCCTCAGCATCAGCATGACCGGCTATTATCACGGCAACGAGGGCCAGGGTGTGTGGGTCACGCCGTATGTGCGCACGCCGGGTGGCGCGCCGCTGACGATCCGCACCACCGAATACGGCATCGACCGCTTCGGCTCGATCCTCCGCACGACGCTGGAGACGGGCGCGAACCATCTGGAGGTCGGCGGCTGGTTCGAGGCCAATTCCTTCCGTCAGGCGCGACGCTTCTACGGCCTCGCGGACCAGGCGACACCGTCGCGCAAGATCCTGCAGTTCCAGCGCAATCCACTCGCCACGCAGTTCAACGTCGATTTCCAGACCAACACGACGATGTACTACGTCAGCGACCGCCTGACGCTCGGCCAGCTGACGCTCACCGGCGGCTGGAAGGGCTATCAGGTCACGAACAAGGCGACCCCGATCGTCGGCACGCTGGCCGGTGGCACCATCGACGCGCGCGACTGGTTCCTGCCGCAGGTCGGCGCGGTCTATGGGTTCGGCGGGGCGGAAGCCTTCGTCACCTATACCGAGAACATGCGCGCCTTCAGCAGCTCGGCCACCGGCACCTCCCCGTTCGCGACCACGCAGGCCGGCTTCAACGGCATCCGCAGCCGCCTGCGCCCGGAAAAGTCGAAGACCGCCGAAGCCGGCGTACGTTATCGTTCGGGCGGGTTCCAAGGGTCGATCGCCGGCTATTACGTCGATTTCGCCAACCGCCTGCTCGCCTATACCAACGGCTCGGGCATCCAGGGCAATCCGGTGACGTTGCAGAACGTCGGCGGGGTGGAGAATTACGGGGCGGAGGCGACCGCGCTCTACAAGATTACCCCGCCCCTGTCGGTCTTCGCGTCTTATTCCTACAACCACTCGGAATATAAGGACAACGTTCTGGGCGCGAACGGCGCGCTGATCACCGCGACCCGCGGCCGCACCGTCGTCGACAGCCCGCGCCACATGGTGAAGGGCGAGATCGTCTATGACGACAGCCGCTTCCTCGCCCGGGTCGGCGCCGATTACATGAGCCGTCGTTACTTCACCTACACGAACGACCAGTCGGTGCCGGGGCGCGTGCTGGTCGACGCGACGATCGGCTACACGATTGGTGACATCGGCGGGCTGCACGGCGTGCGGATCGAGGGTAGCGCGACCAACCTGCTCGACAAGCGCTACGTCGCGACGATCGGCTCGAACGGCTACACCGCCAGCGGCGACAACCAAACGCTGCTGGCGGGCGCGCCGCGACAGTTCTTCGTGTCGCTGCGCACCGGTCTCTAAAGTCAAAGAAAGAACCAGAGTATGCGTCATATCCTGACCGCGGGCGTCGCCCCGCTCGCTCTCCTGCTGCCGCTCCCGGCGCTCGCCCAGAGCGTCGTGGCGCCCGACGAGGCGAGCAGCGCCACCACGCCGGCCACCGGTGACGACATCGTCGTCACCGGCACGGCCACGCGGTCGGTGGCGCAGATCACCAATGCCGAGATCCAGAAGATCCTGCCGGGCATCAGCCCGCTCAAGGCGTTGCAGACGCTGCCCGGCGTCACCTATCTGACCGCCGATCCGTGGGGAAACAACGAACAGAACATCTCGCTGTTCGTCCACGGCTTCAACGCGCAGCAGCTTGGCTACACGCTCGACGGCGTGCCGCTCGGCGACCAGCAATACGGCAATTACAACGGCCTCAGCCCGCAGCGCGCGGTCATCTCCGAGAATGTCGGACGCGTCCTGCTCGCCTCGGGCGCGGGCGACCTCGGCACCGCCTCGACCAGCAACCTGGGCGGCACGATCGACACCTTCACCAGCGACCCCCGGCCGGCGTTCGGCATCAGCGCGGCGCAGACCGTCGGCAGCTACGAAGCGACGCGCAGCTACGTGCGCCTCGACAGCGGCGACATCGGCCAGAACACGCGCTTCTACATCTCCGGCGTCCGCCAGCGCGCGCGGGCATGGGATTTCGAAGGCTATCAGAAGGGGTGGCAGGGCAATGCCAAGCTGGTCCATGACGATGCGACCGGTAAGCTGACCGCCTATTTCGCCTATTCCGACAAGGCCGAGCCCAACGAAGACGCCACCGTCGTTTCCGCGACGCAGACCTATCGGCCGTATATCCGCCCGTTCCTCTATCCGAACTTCGCGAACATGCGCGCGTATCTCGCCAATCAGCTCCCCTACAACAATGCGGCGAGCTATGCGGCATCCGGCGCGAACTACAGCAATTACTACAGCGCCGCGCTGCGCACCGACTATCTCGGCTATGCCAAGTACGACTGGAACGTCAGCGACCGCGTGACCTTCTCCAACCAGGCGTATTTCCACCACAACGACGGCGTCGGCATCGTCGCCGGGCCGATCACCGTCGCCGGGCTGCCGGGCCTGTTCTCCTTCTATTACCCCGGCGTGGCGGGCAGCAGCCCCACGTCCGCGACCAATCTGGCGCGGCTGTCGACGATCTTCGGCGGCTCGGGGCTCGCCTCGCGCACCACGGAATATCGCATCGATCGCGTCGGCGGCATCTCGACGGTGCGCGCCGAACTGGGCAACCACACCATCGAGCTGGGCGGCTGGTACGAGCATCAGAGCTCGTCCTCCTATCGCCGCTGGTACGCGCTGGACGTCAACAATCCGTCCTCGCCCTACAAGCGTCCGCTCGACCTCGCCGATCCGCTGATCACGCAATATGGCAGCGAGATCCGCGTGACCGAAATCCAGGCGCACATTCAGGACGCGTGGAAGATCATCCCCACGTTGACGCTCCAGGCCGGGTTCAAGAGCACGTTCCAGCACGCGCGACAGCGGGTGCCGGTACAGCCGATCCCGGGTTCGTTCACCGGCTCGCGCGAGTTGCCGGTCGGCCGCATCGATACCGACGAATGGTTCCTGCCGCAGGCCGGCGTGCTGTGGGACGCGACCGATCACGAACAGGTGTTCGTCAACGCGCAGAAGAACATCCGCCAGTTCCAGACCAGTGCCGCCGCAGGCCTGTCGCCGTTCGCGCTGGGCAGCCAGACGCTGTTCGAGTTCTTCAAGGCCAACACGAAGCCGGAAACGAGCTGGACCTACGAGGGCGGCATCCGCACTCGCCGCGCGCTCGATCTCGGTCCGCTGAACGGGTTCGAGGGGCAGATCAGCTATTACCATGTCGATTTCTCGAACCGCCTGCTGGCGATCAGCCCGACGCAGACGATCACCGCGATCATCAGCGGCGCGCCGATCATCGCCAACGTCGGCAGCGTGAAGACCGACGGGGTCGACGCGGCGGCGACGCTGCGCTTCGGCAACCGCTTCTCGCTGTACAATGCGCTGTCCTACAACAACTCGCGCTATGCCGATAATTATACGGTCGGCGCCGCACAGACGGTCGTCCCCACCGCAGGCAAGAAGGTGCCCGGCTCGCCCGACTGGCTCAACAAGACCGTCGCCACGCTCAGCGGCGATGGGGTGGAGCTGCAACTGATCGGCGACTATATCGGTCGACGTTATGCGACGTTCACGAACGACCTGAAGGTGCCGGGTTATTTCACATTGTCGGGCCGCATCGGCTTCGACATGCCGGTCTCGGGCGAGGGTTTCGCCAAGAAGCTGAACGTCAGCCTGAACGTCACCAATCTTACCGACAAGAAGGCCTATTCGACGATCAGCGTCGGCGCGGCATCGGGGACGTACAACTTCTTCCCGCTCGCGCCGCGCCAGGCGTTCGTCACGATCAGCGCGGGGTTCTGATAGTGATGACGCGCCGCGCCGCCCTCGGCTCCGCCATCGCGCTGGGGGTCGCCTCGACCGCAGGCGCGGCGCCGGCGTCACACCCCCGGCCGCTGGTGTTCGCGCACCGTGGCGCCTCCGCGCTGCGGCCCGAGCACACGCTTGGCGCCTACGCCAAGGCGATCGTCGACGGCGCCGACTTCATCGAGCCGGATCTGGTCCCGACGAAGGACGGCATGCTGGTGGCGCGGCACGAGAACAACATCGCCGAGACGACCGATGTCGCGAATCATCCCGAGTTCGCGGCGCGGCGCACGACGAAGACGATCGACGGCGAGACGCAGACCGGCTGGTTCACCGAGGATTTCACGCTCGCCGAATTGAAGACGCTGCGCGCCCGGGAACGGCTGGGCGCGATCCGCCCCGAAAGCCAGCGCTACGATGGCCAGTTCCAGATCGTGACGCTGGACGAGGTGATCGACTTCGCCGCCGCCGAGGCCGCCGCACGCGGTCGGACGATCGGGATCGTCCCCGAACTGAAGCACTCCACCTATTTCGCGAGCATCGGTCTGCCGGTGGAGGATCGCTTCCTCGCGATCCTCGCCGCCCATGCCTATACGCGCACCGCCCCGGTACAGGTTCAGTCGTTCGAGGTCGCCAACCTGCGCTATCTGCGCGGCAAGCTGCCCAAGGGCGGCAACGTCCGGCTGGTGCAGTTGATCGGCGATCCCGCACAGCGGCCCGCCGATGTGATGAAGGACGGCGGCACGCTCGACTATCGTGCGATGGTATCACCCGCCGGATTGCGCGAGATAGCGGCATACGCCGATATCGTCGCGCCCAACACACGGATGCTGATCCCGCTCGATGCGGATGGCCGGCTTGCCGCCCCCACGTCGCTGGTGGCGGACGCGCACGCGGCGGGGTTGCAGGTCTGCCCGTGGACCTTCCGGCCCGAGAACCGCTACCTGGCCGCCGATTTCCGCGACGCCGCCGGTGCGGATGCGCGCAATCCCGCCGGATCTATCGCCGAGATGCGCCGCTATATCGCGCTCGGCGTCGACGCCTTCTTCACCGACGACCCGGCGCTGGGACGCATCGCGGTGGACGGCGAGCGATAGAGGTTGCGCCATCGCGCCTTGGGGCGTATACCTGCCGGTCATCGGGTCGACCGTTCGGGCGACATCGACATTCTCGACGGCCCCGCAGCGATGCGGGGCCGTTGTGCTTTTCGCCGCAACTGGCGTCCAAGGAGAATATCGCAGCATGGCAGGTTACAAGGCTCCTGACTTCAACCAGCGCGCCGCCGCCGCCCGCGACGCCAAGGCGCGTGCCCTGGAAGCGTTGAAGAACAAGGCCGCCCCCGATCCTGCGGAGGTCGCCGCACGGCTGGCGGCACGCGAAGCCAAGGAAGCCGCCGAGGCCGAGAAGCGGGCGCAGCGCAAGGCCGCGATCGACGCCGAGAAGGCCGCCAAGGAAGAAGCGCGGGCCAAGGCCGCCGCCGAAGCCGCCGCGGCGGCCGAAGCCGCTGCCGCCGCCAAGCGTCCGCCCGTGCTGCCGACGGCGGCCGAGTTGAAGGCGGCGCGCGATGCCCGCTACGCCGCGCGCAAGGCCCGCCAGAAGAAGTGATTCGTCCCGAACTGGTCGGCGTCGCGGAGGTGCCGGACGGCCCGCCGCTGCGGCTGTTCCGGCGCGGCGACGACTTCATGATCGTGCTCGACCGCAACGAGCTGATGAGCACGCGGATGAGCGGCTCCGAGGTGGCGCTGGGCACGATGAGCTGCGATCGGATCGCGGATCGCCCCGCCCCGCATCTGCTGATCGGCGGCTATGGCATGGGATTCACCCTGCGTGCGGTCCTCGCCAGGCTCGGCGCCGAGGCGCGGGTCACCGTCGCCGAGCTGGTGCCGGGAATCATCGAATGGGCACGCGGGCCGATGGCGGCGCTGGCCGACAATTGCCTGGACGATCCACGCGTCACGCTGGAGATCGGCGATGTCGGCGCGACGATCCGCGCCGGCGTCGGGCGGTATGACGCCATCCTGCTCGACGTCGACAACGGCCCTGACGGATTGACCCGTCCCGCCAACGACGGCCTCTACGGCCCGCGCGGGCTCGCCGCCGCGCGCGCCGCGCTGCGCCCGGGCGGCGTGCTCGCGGTATGGTCCGCCGCTCCCGATCCTCGGTTCGCGCGACGGCTCGCCGACAGCGGCTTCACCGTCGATGAGCAAAAGGTGCGCGCACGTGCGAACGGCAAGGGGGCCACGCACGTTATCTGGTTCGCAACGCGGCGCTAAACGGCTGGCATCCGCGCGCGGCGCGGTGATAGATGCCGGCCATGGGTCACGGGCATCACCATCACGATCATGGCCACGATCACGGCCACTCCCATGCACATGCGACCCCGCCGGAGCGATGGGATCATGTGTTCGCGATCGGGATCGCGCTCAACCTGGCCTATCTCGTCGCGGAGGGGATCGCCGGATTCCTGTTCGACTCGGTCGCGCTGCTGGCCGATGCCGGGCACAATCTGTCGGACGTGCTGGGCCTCGCCGTCGCATGGGGCGGTGCGGCGCTGGCGCGCGCCGCCCCGTCAAAGCGCTTCACCTATGGGCTGAAAGGGTCGACGATCCTCGCCGCGCTGGCCAATGCGCTGCTGCTGCTGGTGGCGATCGGCGCGATCGCGCTGGAGGCGGTGCAGCGGTTCGGCAGCGCCCCGGCAGTGCCCGGACTGACCGTATCGGCGATCGCCGCGATCGGCATCGTCGTCAACGCGCTGACGGCGTGGCTGTTCGCCCGGGGTCGCCAGGGCGACGTCAACGTGCGCGGCGCCTATCTCCACATGCTCGCCGACGCGTTGGTATCCGCCGGCGTCGTGGTGGCCGGCGTCGTCATCTGGATGACCGGGGCGGCCTGGATCGATCCGCTGGTCAGCCTGATCATCGCCGTGGTGATCTTCTGGCAGACCTGGGGGCTGTTGCGCGAGACGGTCGAGATGTCGCTGGCTGCGGTGCCGCGCGGCATCGACTATGACCAGGTAAAGGCCGCGCTTGCCGCGCTCCCGGGGGTGGAGGCGGTCCACGATCTGCACATCTGGCCGATGTCGACGACCGAGCCGAGCCTGACCGCGCACCTGCGGATGCCCGGCGGCCATCCGGGCGATGCGTTTCTGGCGACGGTGGCGGACATGCTCCACCACCAATTCCGTATCGGCCATACGACGGTGCAGGTTGAGACCGGCACCGCCTGCGCCTTGGCCGACGACACCCGGGTGTAGTTACTTCCCCATCAACTCGCGGCGCAGGAACGCGTCGAGCAATGCGGCGCGACGTGCATCCTCGGCATGATCCGCGCCGACCGAATGGCCGCCTTCCAGATACTCGTGGAAGTACACGCGATTGCCGTTCTGCTTCAGCAATGCCGCCAGCTTGCGCGCATGCCCCGGATGGACGCGATCGTCCTTGGTGGAGAGGTAGAAGAACACCGGCGGATAGCGGACCCCGGCCTTCACGTTCTGATAGGGGGAATAGCGGCGGATGAACGCCCAATCGGCGGGCTTGTCGGGATCGCCATATTCGTCGATCCACGATGCACCGGCGGACAGGTGCGAATAACGCTGCATGTCCTCCAGCGGCGATCCGGCGATCACCGCGCCGTACAGATCGGGGCGCTGCTGCATCGCGACGCCGACCAGCAACCCGCCGTTCGAACGGCCCGAGATGCCGATCTTCCCCTTGGTCGACACGCCGGTGCGGACCAGATCGTCGCCGACCGCGTGGAGATCGTCGAACACGTTCTGGCGCTTCTCACGCAGCCCCGCCTGATGCCACTTGGGGCCATATTCGCCGCCGCCGCGCAGGTTGGCGAGGACATACGCCCCACCCTGCTCCACCCAGAACAACGCCAGCGGGCCGGCGCGATACGGCTGGCCGGTCAGGTAGGTGGGCGTCTGCGCGTTGCGGAACCCGCCATAAGCGTGAATCAGCGCCGGGGCCGGCGCCGTCGCGCCCTTTTTCGTGACCAGGAAATACGGCACGCGCGTCCCGTCGCGCGAGGTCGCGAACCGCTGCACCACCTGATATTTCGCGGCATCGAAGCGCGCCGGGAGCGATTGTACCGCGCGCGGCGCGGCACCATCGCGCACCGCATAGAGCATCGGCGGGGTCAGCATCCCCTCGACCGTCACGAACGCCTCGTCGCGCTTGCCGGCGGTCGCGCCAAGATGGACCGTGCTGTTGCCGGGCAGTGCCACCGGCGCCTGGGTCCAGCGCCCGTCCGGCTGCCGCCGCAACGCGAGCAACCGCCCCGATACGTCGTCGAGCAGCTTGACCCACAGCACATTGTCGCTGGCCGACACTTCCTCGATCGCCTGCCGCTCGCCCGGCGCCATCACCAGTTCCCCCTTCGGACGACGCCCGGCAACGATCTCCGGCAGCGACCAGGCGACCAGCGCGCCGGCGGGGAAGCCGTCCGCCGCGACGTTCAGCTTCGCTACCGCGCGTCCACCGATCACGTCGACGACGTCGGCGCCCTTGGGCAGGCCGAGCGGCACGAAGCGGCCGTCCGGCGCCTGCACCAGCAACTCGCGCTCGAAGAAGGTGTGTCCGACGCTGACCATCGGCCAGCGGCGCTCGGCATCGACGTACGACGCCGCGCTGACCTCCACCGCCGAGGCGGGCGATTCGTGGACGGTGACGGCGGCGGACAGCGGAGTGCCACGCTTCCACACCTTGGCGATGCGCGGATAGCCCGATGCGGTCAGCGACCCTGCGCCCCAGTCGGTGGTGACCAGCAACGTGTCACGATCGATCCACGCCACGTCGTTCTTCGCCTCCGGCAGCACGAAGCCGCCATCGACGAAGCGCCCGGTCGTCAGATCGAATTCGCGCACCACCTGCGCATCGGTACCGCCGGGGCTGAGCCGGACGAGGCAGCGCGCATAATCGGGTTCGAGGCAGCTGGCGCCGTGCCAGACCCAGCTTTTGCCCTCCGCCTTGCCCAGCGCGTCGACGTCGATCAGCGTGCGCCACTGGGGCTTGCCGGCCCGATAGTCGTCGAGCGCGGCGATCCGCCACACCCCGCGCGGGTTCTTCGCATCGCGCCACAGGTTCGTCACCCGGTCGCCCAGCACCGCGTCGGCATCGGCGATCTGCGCCTCGTCGTCTAGGATCGCCTTCGCCCGCGCGCGGTCCTGTTCGTAGCGCGGGTCTTTCGTCAGCAGCGCCTCGGTCTCGGCGTTCCATGCCTTCACCTGCCCCAGCGCGCGCGGCCCTTCGATCTCTTCCAGCCACCGATACGGATCGGCGACCGGGGCGGCGGCGAGGACGACGGGGGCGAGCGCGAGCGGGATCAGGCGTTTCATCACCGTCCTGCGTAGCGGGGTGTGGACGCGATAGGAAGCGGCGGCGAGATGCAAGGCAAAAAGCCCGCTCGTCATTGCGAGCGCAGCGAAGCAATCCACGGCGTCCTGATCCGGCGCTGGATTGCTTCGCTGCGCTCGCAATGACGAAGGAACATCGACGAGAGACGATAAGGCAACGTCTTCGACGGCAACGTCCGCGTCAGTCGCCCGTCACCTTTGCCGGGCCGAGGTCACCCTGCCCCACCGTGGTGCTGGCCATCGCGAGCATCGCGTCGAGGCTCTTCTTGGCCTGCATGCGCAATCCCTCGTCCATCTCGATCCGCGGCGTCAGGTCGCGCAGCGCGACGTAGAGCTTCTCCATCGTGTTGAGCGCCATGTACGGGCAGATGTTGCAGTTGCAGTTCCCGTCCGCCCCCGGCGCGCCGATGAAGGTCTTGCCCGGCAGCGCCTTTTGCATCTGGTGGATGATGTGCGGCTCCGTCGCGACGATCAGCGTGTCGCCCGGCATCGCGATCGCGAAATCGAGGATGCCGCGCGTCGAGCCGACGTAATCGGCATGGTCGAGGATCACTGCCGGGCATTCCGGGTGCGCGGCAATCGGCGCGTCCGGGTGCTCCGCGCGCAGCTTGAGCAATTCGGTCTCGCTGAACGCCTCGTGCACGATGCACACGCCTGGCCACAGGATCAGGTCGCGCCCGGTCTTGCGCGCCAGCCAGCCACCGAGGTTGCGGTCGGGGCCGAAGATGATCTTCTGTTCGGGCGGGATCTTCGACAGGATCGTCTCCGCCGACGATGAGGTGACGATGACGTCGCTGAGCGCCTTCACCGCCGCCGAGCAGTTGATGTAGGTGAGCGCGATCGCATCGGGATGCTGCGCGCGGAACGCGGCGAACTGCTCGGGCGGGCAGCTATCCTCCAGGCTGCACCCGGCGTCCATGTCAGGCAGGATCACGGTCTTCTGTGGGGAGAGGATCTTCGCCGTCTCGGCCATGAACCGGACGCCGCAGAACGCGATGACGTCCGCATCGGTCGCCTGTGCCTTGCGGCTGAGGTCCAGGCTGTCGCCGACGAAATCGGCCAGATCCTGGATCTCGGGCTTCTGGTAATAATGCGCGAGGATCACGGCGTTGCGCTCCTTGCGGAGGCGGTCGATCTCGGCGCGCAGGTCGAGGCCCGTCAGGTTCGTCGGCTGTTCCATGTCGGCGCAGATGGCCCCTGCGCGGGGCGGGATCAAGCGAATCAGTGCGCGCCGGTCATCGCGCGTTGCCGAGCACCTCGTCCAGCGAGCGGGTGAGATCCCACTGATCACGATTGTCGGGCCGCGCCTCGCCCGCGAAGCGCACCTCGACGTTGACCGGCAGGTCGGCCGCCTCCAGCGTCCCCTCGAACAGCCTTTCGAGCGCGACCCGCGCATTGTCGCGTGCCTTGCGCATATTCTCCGGCTCGCGCGCCTTGGCCGCCACGACATCGGTCGCCTTGGCGGACACTTTCTTCTGCAGCTCGGCCATGGCGCCGCGCGGCGGCAGAACGCCGGTGGTGGTGTCGATGCTGACGCGGCTTTCATCGATGTTGGGCGCACCCACGATCACGTCGGGCACCTCCACCAGCAGCGTGCGATGCGGTTCGTCGTAGCGGAAGTCGCGCGGGCGGAGGCTGCCCAGCGGCACGAAATAATCGACGTCGTACGGCGCCTTGATCAGGCGGACATACTTCAGCCAGCCCCACATCCGCGTCGCGGTGGCGGTCGACTGGACGGTGCCCGACAGATGACTGACGCGCAGTTCGTTGCTGCCGTACAGCCTGCCCGCGACGACGCGCGCGACGGCGACGCCGTTCGCGTCGGTGGTTATCGTATATTTCTCGGTGAAGTACCGATAACCGACGAACGTCGCGACGAGGATCGCGGTGGCGATCGCCAGCGACACCAGCAGCCGGCCCAGCCCGGTCAGATGCTCCGCCATGCCTCCCCCTCCTTCGTCACCAGCCCGCGGCGCTCGAGATCGATCAGATGCGCCAGCACCGATCGGGAGGCGGCCCCCGCCAGCCGCGGATCGATGCCGACGTACATGTGCTCCACCATCGCCGTCACCGGGTGCGCGCCCTGCGCCAGCAGACGAAGGATCTGCCCCTCGCGCTGCTTGCGATGCCCCAGCATCCCGCGCACCAGCCGCTGCGGGCGGTCCACCGCCTCGCCGTGCCCAGGATAATAGATGCGGTCGTCGCGCCCCAGCAGCTTTTCGAGGCTGGCCATGTAATCGCCCATGTCGCCATCCGGCGGCGAGACGACGCTGGTCGCCCAGCCCATGACGTGATCGCCCGAAAACAACGCCTTCGTCTCCGGCAGCGCGAAGGCGAGGTGGTTGGCGGTATGCCCAGGCGTGGCGATCGCACGCAGCGTCCAGCCGTCGCCCGACACCTGATCCCCCTCCTCCAGCACGCGATCGGGCGCATACTCCTTGTCGAACGCGGCGTCCGCCTGCTCGCCCGCGTCGCGCACGACGATCGGCGCACAGCCCATGATCGGCGCGCCGGTTTCCTGCGCCAGCCGGCGCCCGGCGGGGGAATGATCACGATGATGATGGGTGACGAGGATCGCGCGCACCGGCCGTCCGGCGACGGCGTCGAGCAGCGCGCGATGGTGCGCCGCATCCGCAGGGCCGGGATCGATGATCGCCACGTCGGCGATGCCGACCAGATGCGTCTGCGTGCCGGTATAGGTATAGGCCGAGGCATTGGGGGCGAGGACGCGGGTCACCAGCGGTTCCAGCGCCACGGCCACGCCGGTGGGGAGGTCGTCTGCCATCTGCGCCCCACATGGCGGCGGCGCCCGGCGGGTGCAAGTCCCGCCGCGCGCCGCTCAAGCCGTGCGCGCGTCAGTCGCGATCCGTGACGCGGCGGCGCATCGCCGCCAGCTCGCGATCGACCGCCGCCAGTGCCTCGGCACGTTGCGCCTCGGTCAGGTTGCGGTTGACGGTCAGCCCGGCGCGCGCCTGTTCCAGACCGACCAGCGCGGCCCGCAACGACTGGCGCTCCACGTCCTGAGCGCTGCGGCGGAGCCGACCGGTGTCGATCCGCGCCGCCTCGCGCGCCATCGCGGCGGCTTGGCGGCGGATACGCGCGCTGTCGAGCGCGACGTGGCGCTGCATGTCGGCGGCCTGACGCTGCAGACGCGCGGCGTCGATCGCGGAAAGGCGCGCCGCGCTGCGTCCCGGATCGGCCGCCTGTGCATCCCATTGCGCGACATCGGCGTCGCTTGGCACGGGAGGAACCGGGGGCACCGGCGGCACCGGGCCGACGTTCGGGGCGGGCGGGGCCGGCGGTGCCGGATGCGCCGCGAGATACGCCGCGGCGGCGGCACCGGTATAGGTGGTGGTACGCCCGTCGGTGGTGACGGTGACGCGCGTCTCGCGGCCCTTGTGGCGTTCGGTGTCAACGTGGCGCGATGTGGCGGAAGCCGCTGCGTTCATCTCCGGCAATTCCGGCATCTCGGGTGTCTCGGGCATCTCCGGCATCGCTGGCATCTCCGGCATTTCGAACCCCGTGGCGTCCTCCACCGTGGTGCGGACGCGGTCGGCGGCCTGCGTTCCCGATGCGGTGAAGGCGAGGCCGCCCACCGCCAGCGCGACGATCGCCATGCTACCGGTCGCGAACTGCGTCCGCGACGCCTTCTTCCTGCCCAGCATCTTCAGTCTCCCCTTCAAATCCTTCACGGTGTTCAGGTGGCACGCCGGCGATACCGCCCGGCCATGCGCGGCCTTGACGATCGCGCAGCCATAAGCGTGGCGTGCATCGCCGCCGATCCGCGCCAGCACGCGGGCGTCGTTCGCCATTTCCTGATCGGCGCGGAATTTGCGGAAGGCGATCCATGCCAGCGGGTTGAACCAGTGGAGCGCCAGCACCGCCAGCGCGACCCAATTGGCCACCAGATCACCGCGCGCATGGTGGCCCAGCTCATGTTCGAGCGCGAGCGCACGCTCCTCGGCGTCGAAGCGCGCCGCGAAATCGCGCGGGAAGGCAACGACGCGATCGAAAATGCCGAACGCAAGCGGACCGTCGGTGGCGGCGCTCTGTACCACGGTGATCGAGCCGACCTTGTCGACCGCGATGCCGTGGCGCAGCACGTTGTAGCGGAAACGCAGATAGCCGAACGCCTTCCACGCCAGCAGCGCCGCCGCTCCCGCCAGCCACAATCCCAGCGCGACCGGCGGCCAGCCGAGCGCATCGTGCGTGGTTTCCACCGGGAGGGTCGCGACCGGCTGTCCCAACATGATGACGATCGGCTCCGGCGCGGGCAGCACCGGCAGCGCCTCCCCGCGCCACCCGGCGGGCAGCGGGGGCAGCATCAGCCGCAGCGCGGGCATCGCCCACAAGGCGTAAGCGACGCGCGCGCCGAACGCGCGGCGCACCGGCCCGCGCAGAGCGATGACCGCCAGCATCAGCAGCGCCGACGCCAGCATCGCCTCGATCGCCCAGCCGATCATTGCTTCAGCGCCTTCAACAGCGCCTCGATCTCGGTGATATCCTGATCGCTGAGCGCGTCGCGCTCCGCCAGATGCGCGACCAGCGGGGTCAGCCGCCCACCGAACAACCGGTCGATCAGCCGATCGGATTCACGCGCGACATAATCTTCGCGTCGCACAGCCGGGCTGTACAGGTAGCGGCGACCATCGACCTCGTGGCGCACCGCCTCCTTGCCCAGCAGCCGCCCGAGCAAGGTCTTCACCGTCGCGGCGCTCCAGCCGCGTTCGGGATCGACCCGCTCGGCCACATCCTGCGCGGTCAGGGGGCTCTCGTCCCACAGCACCTCCATCACCGCATGTTCGGCATCGCTGATCCGCTCGACCACGACTCGCTCCTCCAGCCTTCGATTACATCTGTAATCCTATCGATTACGCCTGTAGTCAATAGGCCGGGTCGCGGCGTTTCTTACAAGGAGCGGAATGGCTTGCTGCGCGCCTTGCGCCTATCATCGCCCGATGATCGATCGACGCCACGTCACGCTCGGCCTGGGCGCCGGGCTGTTCCTAGTCCGTCCGACGGCAGCAAGCGCCGCGCCGTCCGACGCGGTGGCGGAGTTCCACACGCTCGAGCGGACCACCGGCGGGCGGCTGGGTGTGTTCGTGCTCGACACCGGCAGCGGTCGCGAAACCGGCTGGCGTGCCGACGACCGATTCTGTCATTGCTCCACCTTCAAGCTGTCGCTGGCGGCGCTGGCGCTGCGCGAGACGGACGCCGGGCGCATCGACCTGGCGGAGCCGCTCCGCATCTCGCGCGCCGACCTGCTCCCCCACTCGCCCGTGGTCCCGGCGCACATCGACAAGGGCGCGTTGCCGGTCAGGATCCTCGCCGAGGCGGCGCAGGTGACGAGCGACAATGCGGCGGCGAACGTGCTGATGCGGCGGCTTGGTGGCCCCGCCGCGCTGACGCGGTTCTGGCGCGGGATCGGCGATCCGGTGAGCCGGCTCGATGGCTACGAACCCGCAATCAACGTTATCCCGCCGGGCACATTCGGGAACAGCACCACCCCGCGCGCGATGGCGCACACGGTGCGACGGATCGTGCTGGGTAAGGTGTTGAGCGATGCCAGCCGGGTCCGGCTGCGCGACTGGATGGCGGCGACGCGCAGCGGTCAGCAACGGCTCCGCGCCGGCCTGCCGACGGGGTGGCAGGCGCTCGACAAGACCGGGACCGGGATGCGCCAGGAGGTGGGCAACAAGACCAACGATCTGGCGGTGCTGATCCCGCCCGGTAGCAGGGCGCCGCTGGTCGTCGCCGCCTATTTCGAGAACCCCGCCTTCTCGCCGGACGTGCGCTCCGCCGACGAAGCGGTGCTGGCGGCGGTGGCGCGCATCGCGGTCGCGTGGCGGGGTTGAGCGGCGTTACTGCGCGGAGGGCGCCGCCGCCGCACCGGCCTTCTGGAACAGCTCGCCCAGCTCACCGGCCTCGTACATTTCCATCATGATGTCGGAGCCGCCGACGAACTCGCCGCCGACATACAGCTGCGGGATGGTCGGCCAGTCCGAATAACCCTTGATCCCCTGCCGGATCGCCTGATCCTGCAGCACATCGACGCTTTCGAAATCCACGCCGAGCCGCTCCAGGATGGCGACCGCGCGGCTGGAGAAGCCGCACTGCGGGAACAGCGGCGATCCCTTCATGAACAGCACCACCGGGTTGCTCTTCACCAGCGCATCGATGCGGGCGTTCGTGTCGTCGGTCATCGTCGTCTTCCTCGAAAAATTCGGTCGTGCGTCACATGCCTACTTCGGCACGGCGGTGGTCAACTGCAAGGCGTGGAGCACGCCACCCATCCGCCCGCCCAGCGCGGCATAGACCGCCTGATGCTGCTTCACGCGCGGCATCCCGGCGAACGACGCCGCAGTGACGCGCGCTGCCCAGTGATCGTTGTCGCCGGCCAGATCGGTCATCTCGACCTCGGCATCGGGGATCCCGGCCTTGATCAGCGCGACGATCTCCGCCCCTTCCATCGGCATCGCGCTTACTCCGACTGCATCAATTGGCGGCGTGCCTCGACCGCCTGCTCGTCCAGCGCGCGGCGCACCGCCGCCTCGTCGATGTCGACGTTCGCGGCGGTCAGGTCGCCGTAGATCTTGCGGACCACATCCTCGTCGCCGGCCTCCTCGAAGTCGGCCTGCACCACGGCCTTGGCATAGGCGTCGGTCTCGGCGGGGGTGAGTTGCATCAACCCGGCGGCCCATTGCCCGACCAGCCGGTTGCGGCGCGCGATGATGCGGAAGGCGACCTCCTCGTCGCGGGCGAACTTCGCCTCGAATGCGCGTTCGCGATCGTCGAAGGTGGTCATGCTGGCTCCCGTTGCTCTGTCCAGCATGGATAGTGCGCGCCGCCTCCTTCCGCAACGGGCGGTCAGTCCGCCACGCGCACCACCAGCTTGCCGATCGCGCCCCGCCCACCGAGCCGCGCGATCGCCTCGCCGCCCCGCTCCAACGGAAACACCCCGGTCACGCGCGGCGCGATCTTGCCCGCTTCCCACAGCGCGAACAACGTCGCGATATGCGCGGCATTCGCCTGCGGATCGCGCGCCGCGAACGCCCCCCAAAAGACCCCGCAGACGTCGCAGCTCTTCAACAGCGTCAGATTGAGCGGCAATTTCGAAATGCCCGCCGGGAAACCGACGACCAGATATCGCCCTTCCCAGCCGATCGCGCGCAGCGCCGGTTCGGCATAGTCGCCGCCGACCGCGTCGTAAATCACCTGGAAGCCATCCGCGCCGCCCAATTGTTTGAAGGCATTCGCCAGCGCCTTCGACTGGTCCTTGTCGAACGGTGCGTGCGGATAGACGATGACGTCGTCCGCGCCCGCGTCGCGCACCGCCTGCGCCTTTTCCTCGCTCGACACCGCGCCGACGACATGCGCACCGAACGCCTTGCCCAGCTCGACCGCCGCCAGCCCGACCCCGCCCGATGCGCCCAGCACCAGCACCCGGTCGCCCGCCGCGATCCGTCCGCGATCGACCAGCGCATGGATGCTGGTGGCATAGGTGAGCAGCAGCGCCGCGCCCTCCTCGAAGCTGCGCCCCTCGGGCAGCGCATGGAGCGAGTCGGCGGGGACGGCGCGCTTCTCGGCAAGGCCGCCCATCATCGCGATCCCCATGACGCGATCGCCCGGCTGCCAGCGGGTCACGCCTGCCCCGACGCTCTCGACGACGCCGGCGATGTCGCCGCCCGGCGCAAACGGACGCGGCGGCTTGAACTGGTAGCGATCCTCGATGACCAGGACGTCGGGGTAGTTGATCGCGCACGCCTTGATCGCGACCACGACCTCACCCGGGCCCGCGACCGGATCGGGCAGGTCGCCCAGTTCCAGAGTATCAGGTCCGCCCGGCGCCCTCGACAGCAAAGCCCGCATGTGCCGCATCTCTCCTGATCCAGGGCCGCTCGTCGTCGAGCCGCTCCTCGAATTTCGAAATCGCGGTATCCTTTGCCAGTGTCAGCCCGACCTCGTCCAGCCCTTCCATCAGGCAGCGGCGACGAAAGGCGTCCAGCTCGAACGGGAAGCGATCCTGAAACGGCGTGGTGACGGTCATCGTCTCCAGGTCGACCGTCACCTCGTCCGTCTTGGCGACCTCGACCAGCCGATCGACCGCTTCCTGCGGCAGCACCACCGGCACGATACCGTTCTTGAAGGCATTGCCCGAGAAGATGTCGGAGAAGCTCGGGGCGATCACCGCCTTGATCCCCATGTCGCCCAGCGCCCAGGCGGCATGCTCGCGGCTGGAGCCGCAACCGAAATTGTCGCCCGCGATCAGGATCGGCGCGCCCGCATAGGCGGGATCGTCGAAGATATTGCCGGGCTGCGCGCGCACCGTCTCGAACGCGCCCTTGCCCAGTCCGGAACGCTTGATCGTCTTCAGCCAGTGCGCCGGGATGATGACGTCGGTGTCGATGTTCTTGGCACCCCAGGGGTAAGCGGTGCCCGAGACGCGCGTGACCGGCTCCATCAGCGCGTCGGTCGGCTGGCCGGGATCGCGGGGCGCGCGATCGCGGCATAGGCGGCGACCCCGCTCAGGATCGATCCGGCGACGAGGAACATCAGTACCTTTTTCATTTCGCGTCCCTTTTCCTCAACCCATCAGTTCGCGCACGTCGGCCAGGCGGCCCGTGACCGCCGCCGCAGCGGCCATTGCCGGCGACAACAAATGGGTGCGGGCGCCAGGTCCCTGACGTCCCACGAAATTCCGGTTGCTGGTCGAGGCGCAGCGCTCGCCCGGCGGCACCTTGTCGGGGTTCATCGCCAGACACATCGAACAGCCCGGCTCGCGCCACTCGAACCCCGCCTCGGTGAAGACGCGGTCCAGCCCCTCGGCCTCGGCCTGCCGCTTGACCAGCCCCGATCCGGGCACGACCATCGCGCGCACGCCGTCGGCGACATGCCGCCCGCCCGCCACCGCCGCGGCGGCGCGCAGATCCTCGATCCGGCTGTTGGTGCAACTGCCGATGAAGACGTGCTGGACAGGCACGTCCTGCATCCGCATCCCCGGCGTCAGCCCCATGTAATCCAGCGACTTCTGCGCCGCCTCGCGCTTCGACGGATCCGCGAAGCTGTCGGGCGCGGGGACGACGCCGGTGATCGGCACCACATCCTCGGGGCTGGTGCCCCAGGTCAGCGACGGCGCGATATCGGCGGCGTTCAGCACCACACTCTTGTCGTAACGCGCGCCCGCGTCGCTCGGCAGCGTCCGCCACCACGCGACCGCCTTGTCCCAGTCCGCACCCGTGGGCGCCAGCGGACGCCCCTTCAGATAGGCGAAGGTCGTCTCGTCCGGCGCGATCATCCCCGCACGCGCGCCGCCCTCGATCGACATGTTCGCGATCGTCAGCCGCCCCTCGACCGACAGGTTGCGGATCACCTCGCCGGTGAACTCGATCACATGGCCGGTGCCGCCCGCCGCGCCGATCCGCCCGATGATCGCCAGCACGACGTCCTTGGCGCTGACGCCGTAGCCCAGCGTCCCGTCGACGCGCACTTCCATCGTCTTCGACGGCGACAGGATCAGCGTCTGCGTGGCGAGCACATGCTCGACCTCGCTGGTGCCGATCCCGAACGCCAGCGCGCCCAGCGCGCCATGCGCCGAGGTATGGCTGTCGCCGCACACCATCGTCGTGCCCGGCAGCGTGAAGCCCTGCTCCGGCCCCACGACATGGACGATGCCCTGCTTCGCCGACAGCGCGTCGATATAGGGGACGCCGAACTCGGCGACATTGTGCCGCAACGCGCCTAGCTGCTCGGCGCTCTCGCGATCGGCAATCGGCAGCTCGTTGCCCGCCGCGTCGACGCGCGCGGTGGTGGGCAGGTTGTGATCGGGCACCGCCAGCGTCAGGTCGGGCCGCCGCACCCGCCGCCCGGCGGCGCGCAAGCCCTCGAAGGCCTGCGGGCTGGTCACCTCATGGACGAGGTGGCGGTCGATATAGATCAGGCAGGAACCATCGTCGCGACGCTCGACCACGTGAGCGTCCCAAACCTTCTCGTACAATGTGCGGGGAGCGGAGGACATGATGCGCGGCTGTTAACTGAAAAGCATCGTCGCTCCAAGTTGGCGCGTAACAAAATGGCGCGGGCGAGTTGGTCGCGTTGGTTCGGCGCGTCATTGCGAGCGCAGCGAAGCAATCCAGGGTTGGACCAGGAAGCCCTGGATTGCTTCGCTGCGCTCGCAATGACGACCGAGAGGGCTGTTTTCCAAATTCTTACGACGGCAGCGCGCGACGATCCTCGGTCACTGTCCCGACCGCCGCGACCTCCGCCTCATGCGACGCCTCGCGAAACGTCTCGGCCAGCGCCGCCGCCTCCCACGCGCGCATCCCCGGCTGATCGAGCATCCACGCCACCCAGCGCGCGCCCGCCTCGCCCACGTCGATGCCATAGCTCCGCACCCGGAACACCACCGGCGCGAAGAACGCATCCACCGCGCCGAATGCATCGCCGGCCAGCCACGGCCCGCCAAAACGGGTCAGCCCCTCGTCCCACAACGCGGTCAGCCGCGCGACGTCGCGCGCGAGTCGCGGCGACGTGTCGTGCGGCGCTACGCGCTGCCCGACGGTCATCGTCCGCTCGTTGCGCAGCGCGCCGAACCCGCCGTGCATCTCGGTCACCGCACACATCGCCCACGCCCGCGCCGCCGGGTCGGTCGGCCACACGCCGCCGTGCCGCTCGCCGAGATACAGCGCGATGCCGAGCGAGTCCCACACCGTGCGTTCGCCGTCGAACAGCACCGGCACCTGCCCCGTGGGCGAGAAGGCCCGGAACGCCGCGTGATTGTCCATCGACGCGAACGGCTCGACACGATCCTCGAACGGGATGCCGAGCGTGGTCAGCAGCAGCCACGGGCGCAGCGACCAGCTCGAGTAATTCCGGTTCGCGGTGACGAGCGTGTAGGCCATCCGCTAGGCCACGTAATGCGCGGTCGTCTTCGCCTTCACCTCGTCAGCGGTGACCCCGGGCGCCAGTTCGACCAGCTTGAACGGCGTATCGTGATCCACACGCTGGAACACCGCCAGATCGGTGACGATCATGTCGACGACGTTGCGCCCGGTCAGCGGCAGGCTGCACTGGGGCAAGAACTTCGGGCTGCCATCCTTGGAGACATGCTCCATCACCACGATGATCTTCTTGACGCCCGCGACCAGATCCATCGCGCCGCCCATCCCCTTGATCATCTTGCCGGGGATCATCCAGTTCGCGATGTCGCCGCCCTCGGACACTTCCATCGCGCCCAGCACGGTCAGGTCGATATGCCCGCCACGGATCATCGCGAAGCTCTGCTCGCTGCCGAAATAGGCCGAGGACGGCAGCTCGCTGATCGTCTGCTTGCCGGCATTGATCAGGTCGGGGTCGACCGCGTCGTCATAGGGAAACGGCCCGATGCCGAGCATCCCGTTTTCGGACTGGAGCGTTACCGTCATCCCGGCGGGGATGTTGTTCGCCACCAGCGTCGGGATGCCGATGCCCAGGTTGACGTAATATCCGTCCTTCAGCTCGCGCGCGGCGCGCGCGGCCATGCCGTTGCGGTCCCAGCCCTTCGCATCCTGCGACATCAGTTCCGGCTCCCGTTATGTGTAGTGGCGGTGACGCTCACGGCGCGTCGGTCCAGCGTTTGTCGGCGGGGAAGGTCTCGTCCCAGCTCGTGCCCAGCCCGGTGCCGTACACCGGGTTGGGCAACACGAACCAGCCGTTGCCCCAGCGTGCCTCGATCGGCGCCACCGCGGTCAGCATCCGCCGCCCGATCGCGGGCGCGGGGCCGGGCGGATTGAACAGGTCGGCGAAATCGCCCAGCTGGTCCCCCGCCATCGCCACCACGCAATAACGCGCCGCGATCGCCTGTCGCCGCCCGTCCTTGCCCGACGCGCCATCGACGTCGCCCTTCAGGAACAATGTCTCACCGTGCACGAAGTCGCCCAGCCCGGCATTCT
>CAJYSA010000116.1 GCA_913777325.1 uncultured Sphingomonas sp.
GCTCGGAAGCCATCCGCTCGGCCCGCGCCTGCTGGCGAAGGACGGTGCGGTCCTGACGCTTGCCGATGTCGACCAGGCGCGGGCCGAGCGGATGGCTTCCGAGCTGGGCGCCACCGTGGCCGCGCCGGATGCGATCCTGTCGGCGGATGTGGACATCGTCAGCCCCAATGCGCTGGGCGCGATCCTGACCGAGCGGTCGATCCCGACGTTGAAGGCCAAGATCGTCGCGGGCGGCGCGAACAATCAGTTGGAGACGCGCGCCGATGGCCAGCGGCTCCACGATGCCGGGATCGTCTATGCGCCTGATTACGTCATCAACGCCGGCGGGATCATCAACGTCGGGCTGGAATATCTCGGCCATGGCGACGAGGCCGAGGTGATGGCGCGGATCGCGCAAATCCCGGGCCGCCTGGATCAGGTGTGGGATGAGGCGCAGGCATCGGGGGACCCGACCGCCGAGGTTGCCGACCGGATCGCGCGCCGCCTGATCGGTCGCTGATCGCACGCGATACCGGGGGTGACGAGCGCCCCCGGTTCGCTTATCCCGCCTTCGTGCCTGCGCTCCATGCCCTTGCGAACCCCGCGCGTTTCCTGAAGATCGCGCGTCCGCTCACGCCCGTGCTGTGGTGGGCCGGCGTCGCGTTGATCGCGATCGGTTGCTGGGCGGGGCTGACGCAGACCCCCGCCGATTATCTTCAGGGGGAGACGGTGCGCATCCTCTACATCCATGTTCCCGCCGCATGGCTGGGGATGGGCGGATGGAGCGGGATCGCGATCTCCAGCATCGTCTTCCTCGTCTGGCGTCATCCTCTGGCAATGATCGCGGCTCGCGCCATCGCGGCCCCGGGGGCGATCTTCGCCGCTTTGTGCCTCGTCACCGGATCGATCTGGGGGCGGCCGACCTGGGGCACCTGGTGGCAGTGGGACGGACGGTTGACGTCGATGCTGCTGCTGTTCTTCGTCTATTTGGGCTTCATCGCGCTGGCGAATGCCGATCGCGAGCGGGACGGCGACGGTCGCATACCGGCGCTGTACGGCATCGCGGGCACGGTGCTGCTACCGGTGATTCGCTATTCGGTGGTGTGGTGGAACACGCTTCATCAGGGGGCGAGCATCGGCCTGACCGGATCGAGCATCGACGGTTCGCTGCTGTGGCCGCTACCGATCATGCTGGTGGGATTCTCCTTCTTCTTCGCGGCGGTGGTGCTGATGCGGATGCGCACGATGCTGGCGCGCGAAAAGGCTGAGGCGCGCCTGCGGCGAAGGGCCCGCGCGTGAACCCCTGGCCGTTCGTAACCGCCGCTTATGCGCTGACGCTGGCGACTGCCGCGCTGCTCGGCTGGTGGAGCTGGCGTGCGATGCGGGACGCCGAGAAGTGACGCGCAAGAGTCAGCGACTGATGCTCGTGCTGCTCGGGTTGGGGGCGATCGCGGTGGCGGCGCTGCTTGCGCTGTCGGGGCTGCGCGATCAGGCGGCGTTCTTCTATGCCCCGGCTGATGTGGCAGGTGCGCTGCCGCCGCCCGACAAGGCGGTACGATTGGGCGGCATGGTCCAGCGTGGTTCGATCCGGCGCGCGGCCGATGGCGTCTCGATCGCTTTCGTGGTCACCGACGGGAAGGCGACAACCCCGGTGACGTTCAGCGGCATCGCGCCGGACCTGTTCCGGGAAGGGTCGGGAGTCGTCGCGGAAGGACATTTCCGCCCCGATGCGTCGTTTGTCGCCACCAACCTGCTCGCCAAGCACGACGAGAAGTACATGCCGCCGCAGATGGCGGGCAAGATGCACGAGACGCGCACGCTGGAGGCGCGCTGATGGGCTTCGTCGCGCTCCTGCTGCTGGGCGGTGCCGCATTCGCGGCGATGGCGCTGCTGTTGCGAGTCGATCGGGTGTTGTGGTCGATGCTGGGGGCGGCATTGTGTCTTGGCGGAGTCGGGTACGCCTGGCAGGGCAGGCCGATGCTGGCCGCCGCCGCGCCCCAGCGCAGCACCAGCACGCCGCCGATCGACGTCGAGGAAACCCAGCTGCGCGATAGCATGTTCGGGCGCTTCAACGCCGATACCGCGTATCTCGTCGCCGCCGATGCGATGACGCGCAGCGGCAACGACGATGCGGCTGCGCGCGTGGTGCTGGGCGGTCTTTCGAAACTGCCGCAAAGCTTCATCCTGTGGACTTGGGCGGGGGTGACGTTGGCTGCCGATGCTGGACACCGCGTATCGCCGCCGGCGTTGCTCGCCTTCCGGCAGGCGGCGCGCCTCGCACCCGAACATCCCGCACCACCCTATTATCTGGGCTTCGCCTATCTGGAGAGCGGCGATCTGGCGAAGACCCGCGCCTTGTGGTCGCGCGCGGTCGCGCTGTCGCCGGAAGGCACCTCGTACCGTATCGAGATCGCGCGGCGCCTCGCGCTTATCGATCGTCTGATCGCCGCGTCGAACGCCCGCTGAGCGCCCGACGCGGCAACCATCACTTGCCGCGCCCGGTCTTTTCCTGAAGCGCGTCGATCCGCTTCGATGCGTCACCCTTGGTCAGCGAATCGTCGAACGGCTCGCCCGCCTCCTCGCTCAGGGTTTTCAGGTAACTGGCCTGTGCTCCCGTCATCGGCTCGTCACCGGTGGTCCAGTCGTCGGGATCCTTCTCGGCGTTCGAGAACGGCTCGCTCTTGGGATTGTGGGTTTCGCTCATGATTGCATGTTCCTTTCGCTGAACAGAACATTCATGTTCGTGCCCTGTTCCGCGTTGCGGGCGCATCGGGCGCGTGCTAGGCGCGCCACACCATGGCCACCGATGCGAACGACTTCTCGATTGCGGTTGCCAGCGTATGAGCGCCGCGACCATCGACCCCGCCGTCCGGGCACAGGCCGGGGCCTCACATCATCAGCATAGCGGCAGCCTCGCCAAGCTCGCGCTGGGCGCGATCGGCGTGGTCTATGGCGATATCGGCACCAGTCCGCTCTATGCGATGAAGGAGGTGTTCGTCGGGCACCATCCACTCGCGGTCGATCCGCTGCATATCTTCGGCGTGATCAGCCTGGTGTTCTGGTCGCTGATGCTGATCGTCACGCTCAAATACGTGCTGATCGTGCTGCGCGCCGACAATAATGGCGAAGGGGGAAGCCTGGCGCTGCTGGCGTTGATCCAGCGGCGATCGGGGGCGGGGAAGAAATGGGGGCCGAGCCTCGTCATCCTCGGCGTGCTGGCCACCGCCTTGTTCTTCGGCGATTGCATGATCACGCCCGCCATCTCGGTGCTGTCTGCGGTCGAGGGGCTGGCGACCGTGGAGCAGGGGTTCGATTCGTTCGTCCTGCCGATCGCGGTGACGATCCTGATCGCGCTGTTCTACCTGCAATCGATCGGCACCGAAAAGGTCGGGCGGCTGTTCGGCCCGATCATGGTCGTCTATTTCGTCGTCTTGGCGGCGATGGGCGTGATGCACATCATCGCGCGACCCGATATCCTGTTCGCGCTCAACCCGATCTATGCCGTTCGCTTCGCGATGAACGATGGCGGACTGGCGTTTCTGGCGCTTGGTTCGGTGGTGCTGGCGGTGACTGGCGCCGAGGCGCTGTACGCCGACATGGGGCATTTCGGGCGCCGCCCGATCGAGCTGGCATGGCTTGGCTTCGTGCTGCCGGCGCTGATGCTCAACTATCTGGGGCAGGGGGCGCTGCTGCTGCAACAGCCACAGGCGGCGGAAAACCCCTTCTTCCTCATGGCGCCGGAGGACTGGCGCCTGCCGCTGGTGATCCTGGCGACCATGGCGACGGTGATCGCCAGCCAGGCGGTCATTACCGGCGCCTATTCGGTGGTGCAGCAGGCGGTGCAGCTTGGGTTGATGCCGCGCATCCGCATCACGCACACCAGCGCGTCCGAGGCCGGGCAGATCTACATCCCCGCCGCGAATTGGGCGCTGATGGTGATGGTGCTGCTGTTGGTGTTCGGATTCGGCGAATCGTCGAACCTCGCGGCCGCCTATGGCATCGCGGTTACCGGCACGATGTTCATTTCCACCTGCATGGTCGGGGTGTTGATCCGCCGCGTCTGGCATTGGCCCTTGTGGGCGACGGCGCTGTTCGAGATGGTGTTCCTCTCGATCGATGGCCTCTATTTCGCGTCGAACCTGACGAAGGTGCCCGATGGTGGCTGGTTCCCGCTGCTGGTGGCGGTCATCGTCTTCGTGCTGCTCACCACCTGGTCTGAGGGGCGCAAGCTAATGATCGAGCGGATGCGCGAGGCGGCGATGCCAATCCGCATCTTCATCGATTCGGCGGCGACTTCCGCGACCCGCGTGTCGGGCACGGCCGTGTTCATGACCTCGACACCGGAAGGGGTGCCGCATGCGTTGCTTCACAACCTGAAGCACAATCGCGTGCTGCACGACCGCGTGATCCTGCTGACGGTGCGGGTTACCGACATGCCCTATTTCCCGGAGGAGGATCGCTTTCTGCATGAGGATCTGGGGCAGGGCTTCCACCGCGTCATCCTCCGCTACGGCTTCATGGAGGAGCCGGACGTGCCCGCGCACTTGAAGACGTTCCATGGCTGCGGCGCGGCGTTCAAGATGATGGACACCAGCTTCTTCCTGAGCCGCCAGACCCTGCTCGCTTCGGAGCGACCGGGCATGGCGATCTGGCGCGAGAAGCTGTTCAGCTGGATGCTGCGCAACGCCGAAAGCGCGATGGAATTCTTCCGCTTGCCGACCAATCGCGTCGTCGAGCTGGGCAGCCAGATCGAGATTTGAGCGACGCGCCGCCTCTCGCGCCGATCATCGTCACAGCGGTATTTGGGGCCGCGGATCAGGCCTTTTTCGATGCCGAGCGGCGCCGGCACTTCCCGCCCGAGCGCAACCAACTGGCCGCGCACCTGACGATGTTCCACCATTTACCACCGAGCCTGGCGCCCGAGCTGCGCCAGCGGTTGGTCTCCGAGACACGAGGCGTTGCGGCACCGGGCGCGCGGGTTGCCGATGTCATGTCGTTGGGGCGCGGCGTGGCCTATTGCATCGACAGCCCGGAGCTTGCGGCGATCCGCGCGCGGCTGGCGGCGGCATTCGAGGGGCTGCTGACTCCGCAAGATGCGGGCGGCTGGCGCGCCCATGTGACGGTGCAGAACAAGGTCGATCCTGCCGTGGCGAAGACGCTGCGCGGTGACCTTCTGGCCGGCTTCCGTCCCCGACCGGTGGCGATCGCCGGGCTCGCGGCATGGTGGTATCGCGGTGGTCCATGGGAAATGCTGTCGAAGCACCTGTTCGCCGCTTGACCGCATCGTTTCGGCTGCTATAGCCCGCGCCTCACGAGGGCGTGGCGCTCCCGAAATCGGGGCGGAGTAGCTCAGCTGGTTAGAGCAGCGGAATCATAATCCGCGTGTCGGGGGTTCAAGTCCCTCCTCCGCTACCATCCCCTCGTGACAATCCCATCACGCCGCCATTGCCGCCTCAATATCGCTGTCGGAGGCGACGTGATCCTCGATCACGCACCGGAAGCGGATGCCAGCCACGCCGTGATCGCTGGGCACCAGCGCCTGGGCCACCACCAGACCGTCCAGCGACTGGATTCGGTTGGTGGCGTCGAGCACGGCGTGCGGGTGCTGTTCGCGATAGCGCCGCGTGCCGGTGGTCGCCACCACCCGCCCGTGCTGATCGACGATCGAGATCGTCGCGCGGCGCGACGAACGATTGAGCACGTCGATCAATCGCGCGACCTGTCCCTCGAAGTCATATTCCAGATAGCAGACGCCGATCGTGACCCCCTCGACCACGACCGGGGCCACGAAGATCAGCACCTTGCGATCATTGGACCATGGGTTGGCCCATACCTCGTCGGTGGCCCATCCGGCGGGCAGCGGACCGTTCATCACCATCTTGAACTGGGTGAAACTGTCGAACCGAACGGTGCGCACCGCCGCATTGTCATGGGCGCACACGCCCACCGTGCCATCGCTGGCGACAACGAACGCGTTGAGGAAATAGGGAGAGAAGCCGAGCAGCGTCCGCATCCGTTCCAGCGCGCGCGCTTCCGCGCGGCTGTCTCCGGGCAGCAACAGGCTTTCGCGCACGGCATGATCACTGGCCAGCACGCGTACGTCGATCGTGCGATCGAACAGCGTCCGCGACAGCGCGTCGGCGATCGACTGCGCCAGTTCACCCAATCGTCCGCCTTCCAGCTCGCGCACGAGGTCCGCGGCGATCTCGCTGCCTTGGTGCAGGCGGGCGAGCAGGTCTTCGCGAAACGCGCGCGACGAGCTGCTGGCCTGCGCCGCCAGCGTCTTGACCTCTTGCGCGACGATGCCGAACCCGCGGCCGGCTTCACCCGATCGCGCCGCCTCGATCGCGGCGTTGAGCGCCAGCAGTCGCGTCTGCCCCGCGATGTCCTCGGAACGATCGGCGTGCGCCGCGATGTCGGCGCTCAACAACGACAGCAGGGAACGAATCCGGCGCGGCATCGCAACTCCATCGGCTTTCCCGGCAACCTAGAAGCGCAGGGTTAACCAACCGTAAGCCGCGAAAAATTACCGCGTGGAACGAAGGGGTTGTGCTGTCACGCCGGTGCCCCGAACAGGTCGTGCTCGTCGGCATCCTCGATCACGACGCGCAGGATATCACCTGCCACGACATGCCCGGCATCACGCAGATGCACCTCGCCGTCGATCTCGGGAGCGTCCGCCATTGAGCGCCCGGTGGCGCCGCCGCTCTCGATGTCGACCGAATCGACGATCACCTCCAAGGTGCGACCGACCTTGGCGGCCAGCTTGGCGGCGGAGATGGCGGCGGTCTTTTCCATGATCCGCGCGTAGCGCTCTTCCTTGACTACCTCGGGCACCGGATCTGGCAGTGCGTTGGCCGACGCGCCCTCGACCGGCTCGAACCGGAACGCGCCGACACGATCGAGCTGCGCCTCGTCCAGCCAGTCGAGCAGATACTGGAAGTCCGCCTCGGTCTCACCGGGGAAGCCAACCACGAACGTCGAGCGGATCGCAATATCCGGGCAGACCTCACGCCACGCCTTGATGCGGCCCAGCACCTTGGCATCGTTGGCGGGGCGCTTCATCCGGCGCAGTACCGATGGCGCGGCATGCTGGAACGGAATGTCGAGGTACGGGAGCACCAGCCCCTCGGCCATCAGCGGGATGACCTGATCGACGTGCGGATATGGATAGACGTAGTGCAGCCGGACCCATGGCGCGATCCTGCCCAGTTCGCGGGCGAGATCGGTCATGTGCGGACGCACTTCGGCCCCCTTCCACATCCGCGGCTGATCGCGGATGTCGATACCATAGGCAGAGGTGTCTTGGCTGATGACCAGCAATTCCTTCGTCCCCGCCGCGACCAGCTTTTCCGCTTCGCGCAGGATCGCATCGGGGCGGCGGCTGACCAGATCGCCGCGCAAGCTGGGGATGATGCAGAAGGAGCAGCGGTGATTGCAGCCCTCCGAGATCTTCAGATAGCTGTAGTGGCGCGGCGTCAGCTTCAGCCCAGCGTCGGGGATCAGGTCGACGAAGGGACTGAGTGCGGCCGGCGCGGCGGCGTGGACCGCCTCCACCACCTGTTCGTATTCATGCGCGCCGGTGATCGCCAGCACGTCCGGGAAGCGCGCACGGATCGCATCGGCTTCCTTGCCCATGCAGCCGGTGACGATGACGCGCCCGTTCTCCGCGATCGCCTCGCCGATCGCCTCCAGCGATTCTTCCTTGGCCGAATCAAGGAAGCCGCAGGTATTGACCAGCACCACATCCGCGCCGGCATAGTCGGCGGACATCTGATAGCCGTCGGCGCGGAGCTGGGTCAGAATCCGTTCGCTGTCGACCAGGTTCTTGGGACAGCCGAGCGAGACCATGCCCACGCGGGGCGGTGAGGAAATTTGCGTTGCCATGGGATCGTCCGCACATAATGCGGGATGGCGCGATTTGCCAGTGGCGGCGGCACGCGCGATAGCGACCGCTTGGTTCACGACGGGAAGGGCGCGCGGATGCTGGCGATCGGATTGATGTCGGGCACGTCGCTGGACGGAATCGATGCCGCGCTGATCGACACCGACGGGCGGCAGGCGGTGCGCGCGATCGCCTTTCGGGGCGAGCCGTATTCGGATGCGGCGCGCGCGCAACTGGCGGAGGCGACCGCGCTGGCGCTCACCTATACGCGCCCGCGCGCCAGCCCGGAGCTGGTGGCGGCAGGGGCACTCATCACGCGCACGCACACGCTGGCGGTGCAGAAGCTGCTGCGCGATGCGGGCGTGGCGGCGGCGGGGGTCGGGGTGATCGGCTTCCACGGACAGACGGTCGCACACCGCCCGGATCGACGCTGGACGTGGCAGATCGGCGATGGGCAGGTGCTGGCCGACGCGACCGGCATCCGCACCGTCGCCGACTTCCGCAGCGCCGATGTCGCGGCGGGCGGGCAGGGGGCGCCGCTGATCCCGGTCTATCACGCCGCATTGGCTGCCGGGCTGGAAGGGCCGGTGGCGATCCTGAACCTCGGCGGCGTGGCGAACGTCACGTTGATCGACGGCGGCGCGGCGGTGGCGGCCTTCGATACCGGCCCCGCCAACGGGCTGGTCGATAGCTGGGTGGAGCAGGAAAGCGGTGCGCGCTTCGACAAGGATGGTGCGCTGGCGGCGGCGGGCCGCGTCGACGAGACGATCCTCACCGCGATGCTTGATCATCCGTTCTTCGACGCGCCGTTTCCCAAGTCGCTCGATCGCAACGATTTCACGGTCCAGCCCGCTCGTGGCCTGTCGGCGGCCGATGGCGCGGCGACGCTGACCGCCTTCACCGCCGCCAGCGTGGCCGAGGGGCTGAGGCTGCTGCCCGCGCACCCGCGCCGGTTGTTGGTCGCCGGCGGCGGGCGGCACAATCCCACGTTGCTGCGGATGATCGCCGAGCGCACCGGGCTGCAACCCGAACCGGTCGACGCACTCGGCTGGGATGGCGATGCAATGGAGGCGGAAGGCTTCGCCTATATGGCGGTTCGCACACTCGAAGGGCTGCCGATCAGCTTTCCGGGCACAACGGGCGCGCCGCGTGCGATGCCGGGCGGGACGGTGTTCGTACCGAGCGCCGCGGGGTAGCAGCCGGGATCACCGGCTGAGCGTCACCGTTGCGGGGTGATGACGATCGAGATGCTTCTTGATCCGCTTCAGGTTGCGCGTGTTCGATCGGTAGAAGAAGTCCGCGGCATCCCCGACGAACGGCACCATGCCCAACACGGTGTCGAAGCCGACGCGCGCGGTCATGCCGAACAAGGCCAGTCGGCTCATGCCTAGGTTGCGCGCTTCCCAGACCAGCCACATGCCCATCGCGCCCGCCAGCAAATCGCCGACGACCGGGACCAGCCCCACGATCGCGTCCAGCCCGACGCGGCGGTTGATGCCGGGGATCACGTACAGTCCCTCCAGCAGCCGCTCCACCGCCTCGACGCGACGGCGCACCGCGGCGGGATCGCGCCCGACCGGCAGCGTGTCGAAGAAGGCGGGCGACATGGGGGTGGGGCGAGCAACCATGAAGGTCAATTGGGGTCGGCGCGTAGCCGGTTCAACGGGTGCCACGCGCGTGCGTTCGGCTGCCATTGCCGCAACCGCAGCGCGACCAGCGACCACCGGAACGGGCGGGCCAGGGGAATGAACGCGACATCCTCGGTCAGCAGCCGATCGGCCAGCGCGGTCGCGGTCGCGCGTTGCGGCAGCGTGTCGGCCAGCCGCGCCGCTTCGATCGCCGCCTGGGCCTCCGCCGCGCAGGTCACGCACGCCTCCGCCAGATACCAGCGTGCATTGTCATAGGGGGCCACGGCATCCACCAGCCGGAGGTCGGCGGCAGCATCGTCCAGCGCCGTCCGAATCGGACGCACCCCGATCGCGTACAGATCGCGTGCCAGCCGCGCCCATAGCATCGTCCCTCCGGGACCGCCCGGCAAAGCGATGCGTACCACCGGCACACCGTGGACCGCGCGCCAGGCCGCCACGCGGGTGCGCGCCGCCGCGGGCCGCTGCTCGGGCGGCAGCGTGGCCCAGGCCGGGACCATCGGTGGCGCCGCGGAGTCGAGCTGCTCGGGCAGCACCGTTTCGCGAGCGGCCCAGTCGGGCGAGATCGCGGTGGTCAGGTCCGCCCGGTCGAATGCCTGCGCGATCGCGGCACGGTTGGCGGCCTCCGCGAGAAAACCCTGGCGCGATACCACCGCCAGGCCGAACAGACCGGCGGCGGGATCGATGCGCACGTTGGCGGGCGCGGGATTGGCGGTTTGCAGGATCGGCCAATCGGCGATCGTTCCGCCGCTGACCAGATCGGATCGACGCTCGACAAAGCGCAGGATCGCAAGCGCGGCACGCTCCCCTCGCAATCGCACGTTCTGCTCGGGCGTCGGTCCATCGTCGTCGGGGTCACGATCGGGATCGAGCGCCGGCACCAGCAGCAGGCTTCCACGCTCCTTGGTGTCGCGACGCCGGAACGGGCCCGCACCCTCTCCGGCGTTCCGATCCGGGCGGACCAGTCCCATGTCAGGCTGGGCGAACAGCTTGAGCAGGTCGGGCCGGGGCCGTGCCAGCTCGATCTCGATCACCTCCGGCGTCATCTCGACGATCGATTCGACGGCGGTGAGATAGGGCGCGACGGAATTGGTGCCGCCCTGCGCCAGCTTGCGGCGGAGTAGCGGGACGATATCGGCGGCGCGCACCGCGCTCCCGTCCGACCATTGCGCGTTGCGCAAGCGAAAGATGTAGCTGCGCCCGTCGTCGATCACGATCCAGCGCTCGGCGATGCCAGCTTCGATCTGGCCCACCGCATCGAAACGTACCAGGCCTTCGGCCACGGCATCGGTCAGGATCCGGTTGCCGGTCAGGGGCGGCACCCGGGCACCCGACATCAGGCGCGGGGTGGGACCGATGACGCTGACATCGACCGGACCCACGTCGGCGCGCCGCCCGCACCCTGCGGCAAGCAGCGCCAGGATCATGATGCCGGACCGACGGCGGATGCTGGTGCGGGCGGCGGGACTCGAACCCGCACGCCAATGGCAGAGGATTTTAAGTCCCCAGCGTCTACCGATTCCGCCACGCCCGCGCATCTCGCGTCACGAAGCGGTTACCGCCGCCCGCGTCAACCCGTTGCGGCTTCGCGCGGGTCAGGCGACGTTGAGACGGAGGCGCATTTCCTTGCCGGGCTTGAAGAACGGCACGCGCTTGGCATCGACCTCCACCGTCTCGCCGGTGCGCGGGTTGCGGCCGACGCGCGCATCGCGCGCGCGGGTGGAGAAAGCTCCGAAACCGCGCAGTTCGACACGCCCGTCATCGGCCAGGCGGCTGACGATGTCGTCGAAGAACGTGGTTACGATCGCCTCTACATCGCGCTGGGACAGGCCGGGATTGTCCTTCAAAAGGGCTTGCACCAATTCCGACCGTATCATTGTCCAGGGCTCCTTGACGTTCGCTTTAGCTTCAGGGCGACCTAATACAGGTAAGTTTCGCCGGGCGGTAGCACCGGATTGACAACGATTACGCAAATTGGGTCACTAAGTGCCTTAGCGGTCAGCAAAAAGGGGACCGGCCGGCGGCCGATCCCCTCTTTATCCGACTGTCGGAACAACCGTTTTACTTCTTGGTGTCGCGTGCCTTGAGCGCCTCGCCCAGGATGTCGCCCAGCGACGCACCCGAGTCCGACGAACCGTACTGCGCCACGGCCTGCTTCTCCTCGGCGATCTGCATCGCCTTGACCGAGAAGGTCGGCTTCTTGGAACGATCGAAGCCGGTCACCATCGCGTCGAACTTCTGACCGACCTGGAAACGCTCCGGGCGCTGCTCGTCGCGGTCGCGGCCGAGGTCGGTGCGCTTGATGAAGCCGGTCGCGCCATCGTCGCCCGCCTGCACTTCGAGGCCCGCGTCGCGGACTTCGAGGACGGTGACGGTGACGACCTGGTTCTTGCCCAGGCGATCGCCCGCGCCCGCCGCGACGGGACCGCCGCGCTCGAGCTGCTTCATGCCGAGCGAGATGCGCTCCTTCTCCGGATCGATGTCAAGCACGACCGCCTGAACGGTCTCACCCTTGCGGTGCAGGTTCAGCGCGTCCTCACCCGAGACACCCCAGGCGATGTCGGACATGTGGACCATGCCGTCGACGTCGTTGTCCAGACCGATGAACAGGCCGAACTCGGTGGCGTTCTTGACTTCGCCCTCGACGGTCGAGCCGATCGGATGCGCGGCGGCGAACGCCTCCCACGGGTTGTTCTGCGCCTGCTTCAGGCCCAGCGAGATGCGACGCTTGTCCTCGTCGACCTCGAGCACGACGACTTCGACTTCCTGCGAGGTCGAGACGATCTTGCCCGGATGGACGTTCTTCTTGGTCCAGGACATTTCGCTGACGTGGACCAGGCCCTCGATGCCGGCTTCCAGCTCGACGAACGCACCATATTCGGTGATGTTCGTGACGCGGCCCGACAGCTTCGCACCGACCGGATACTTCGCGGCGGCGCCATCCCACGGATCGCTCTCGAGCTGCTTCATGCCCAGCGAGATGCGCTGCGTGTCCTTGTTGATGCGGATGATCTGCACCTTCACGGTGTCGCCGATGTTGATCATCTCGCTCGGATGGCCGACGCGCTTGTAGCTGAGGTCGGTGACGTGCAGCAGGCCATCGATGCCGCCCAGGTCGACGAACGCACCGTAATCGGTGATGTTCTTGACGACGCCGTCGATGATCTGGCCTTCATGCAGCGACTGGATCAGGCCCGAACGCTGCTCGGCGCGGGTCTCTTCCAGCACCGCGCGGCGGCTGACGACGATGTTGCCGCGCTTGCGGTCCATCTTCAGGATCTGGAACGGCTGCGGGATGTCCATCAGCGGGGTGACGTCGCGCACCGGGCGGATGTCGACCTGCGAACCCGGCAGGAACGCCACGGCGCCGTTCAGGTCGACAGTGAAGCCGCCCTTCACGCGGCCGAAGATCACGCCCTCGACGCGCGCGGTCTTGGCGAATTCCAGCTCCAGCTTGTCCCAGGCGGCTTCACGGCGTGCGCGGTCGCGCGACAGCATCGCTTCGCCGTGCATGTTCTCGACGCGGTCGACGTACACTTCGACTTCGTCACCGACCTTCAGATCGGCCTTCTGGCCCGGCGCGGGCGCGAATTCGCGCAGCGGCACGCGGCCTTCGCTCTTCAGGCCGACGTCGATGACGACCAGGTCGTTTTCGATGGCGGTGATGGTGCCCAGCACCACGCGGCCCTCGAAGCTGTCGGCGCCGCCGAACATGTCATCGAGCATCGCCGCGAATTCGTCACGCGAGGGAGTTGCCACAGAGGCCATAAAAGAAACTGTCCTATGTCGTTTTCCGGCCAGGCGGTTGGATCCGCCGGTCTTGGCCATCACCGCCGCGCCGGCCCCGTGCCGTGCGCGACATCCATCGATATGGGGAGCGACGGGGGCTCTTCGCGGATGTGCGAAAAGGGCGCGACGAAGAAGTCGTCACGCCGCGCCTCCGCGAACCCCAGCCCGCCGGACCGCCGCGCCCTAGCCGAAAAGCGGCGAAGAAGCAAGGTTGGCGGACGGTGCCAGGAAGAGAGCCGCTGCGGACGCCGCAACGAACAACGTGCCTTCCGGCATCGCGTGTCGGCGTGGGGCAGCCTGCTTCCCGAACAATGGGGATGCTCAGCGACTGCTTGTTCTCGCCGGGCGGGTCGGCAAGGACTGCTTTTTACCATTCCTCTGCTCGCCGGGCCGGAACTGATCGACGACTAGCCTGCGATCCGCGCGTCTACCAGCGCGATCGCGCGCGAGACGGCGGCGTCGATCGACAGGAAGCTGGTGTCCAACTCCATCGCGTCTGTGGCCGCGATCAATGGCGCGGTGGATCGAGAGCTGTCACGATCGTCACGGGTACGGATGTCGGCAAGTACCTGATCGTAGCTGACGTCGGCTCCACGCTTGTGCAGTTCGTCGTGACGCCGCCGCGCGCGGATCATCGGGGTGGCGCGCACGAACAGCTTCGCGTTGGCGTCGGGCGCGATCACCGTCCCTATATCCCGCCCGTCGAGCACCGCGCCACCGGGTTGGTGCGCGAATTTCCGCTGTCGCTGCATCAGCGCCGCGCGGACCAGCGGATGCGCCGACACGATCGAGGCGACCTGCCCGGTCGCATCGTTGCGCAACACCGGATCGGTAAGCAAGCGATCCTCGAAGTCGCAGGCCGCGACCGCGTCGGCCTCGATCGCCGGGTCGAGGTCGAGTCGCAGCACTTGCGTCGCGACCGCGCGGTACAATAACCCGGTATCGAGATGCGGTACGCGATAATGCGTCGCGAGCGCGCGGGCGATCGTTCCCTTGCCGGAGGCCGCGGGGCCATCGACCGCGATGATCACGCGGCGTCTCCGGACAACGTCGCCAGTTGCTGGTAGAAGGCGGGATAGCTGGTCGCCACAGGCGCGATATCGTCGATCGTCACCGGGTGCCGGGCATGCAGCCCCGCGACGGTCATGCTCATCGCGATCCGGTGGTCCAGCTTGGTCGCGACGGTGCCGCCGCCCGCGATCGGCTCGCCGCCCGAGCCGTGGACGGTCAGCCCGTCCTCATGCTCCTCGGTGGTCATGCCATTGGCCTCCAGCGCGGCGCGCATGGCGGCGATGCGGTCGCTTTCCTTCACGCGCAGTTCTTCGGCGCCACGCGCCACCGTCTTGCCCTCGGCGAAGGCGGCGGCGACGAACAGCGCCGGATATTCATCGATCATCGCCGGCGCCAGATCATGCGGCACGACGATCCCGGCCAGTGCCGCATGACGAACCCGCAGATCGGCGACCGGCTCGCCGCCGACGACGCGCGGGTCGACCTCGGTGATGTCGGCCCCCATCATGCGCAGCGCGGTCAGCAGCCCGGCGCGGGTCGGGTTCAGCCCGACATTCTCGATCACCACGTCGCTGCCCGGCACGATCGAGGCGGCGACCATCCAGAACGCGGCCGACGACGGATCGCCCGGCACGACGATCGATTGCGGCTTCAACTCCGCCTCGCCGGTTAGCGAGATCACACGCCCCCGCGGCCCTTGCTCGACGGTCAGGTGCGCGCCGAACCCGGCCAGCATCCGCTCGCTGTGATCGCGGGTTGGCACCGGCTCGATCACGCGCGTGATGCCAGGCGTGTTGAGCGCCGCGAGCAGCACCGCCGACTTCACCTGCGCGGAGGCGACCGGCAGCTCATATTCGATCGGCACCGCCGGGCACGCCCCGCGCACCATCAGCGGCAATCTGGTTCCAGGCGACGCCTCGATCGACGCCCCCATGCGTTCCAGCGGCACCGTGACGCGCGCCATCGGGCGCGCCGACAGCGATGCGTCGCCGGTAAAGGTCGCCGCGATCGGATGGCTCGCGACCAGCCCCATCAGCAGCCGCGTCGACGTGCCCGAATTGCCCATGTCGAGCGCGCGGGTGGGCTGGAGCAGCCCGCCGACGCCGACGCCGTTGATGCGCCAGATGCCATCCTCGCCGCGCTCGATCGTGGCGCCCATCGCGCGCATCGCGGCGGCGGTGGCCAATACATCCTCGCCCTCCAGCAATCCTTCCACGCGACTCTCGCCGACCGCCAGCGCGGACAGCATCAGCGAGCGGTGGCTGATCGATTTGTCGCCGGGAACGCGGATCCGTCCCGCCAGCCGCGAAGGGTAGGGGACGACGAACGAAGCGGGGGAAGAGGAATGCGCCATGCGCGCCGCGCCTTGCCAGCCGCCTTGCGCTATGGCAAGGCACGCGCCACTTCACGGGGTGACCCGTTGATCCACCCATCCGAAAGGCTTTTCACGGCATGATCCAGCCGGAATGGGGCACGAAGCGTACGTGCCCGAAATGCGCGACGCGTTTCTATGACCTTCAGAAGGACGAGCCCGTCACCTGCATCAACTGCGGTTATGCGTGGGAGCCGGAGCCGATCCTGAAGTCCAAGCAGCCGCTGCCGTTCGAGGCCGCCAAGCCCGACAAGGAAAAGGTCGACGCCGATCTGGCCGGTGACGACGAGGATCTGGACACCGGCGAGGACGAAGAGCCCTCGGCGGACGATGAGGTCGATCTGGGTGGCGACGACGATCTCGGCGTCGAAACCAGCAACGAAGACGACGAAAACAACTGACCTTCCAAAAAGCTTGGCGAGTGGCGAAATTGCCGCTTGCCAAGCTGGCGGCCCCCGGCTAGTGGGCTGCCTCCCGGACGGAATGGGGCCGTAGCTCAGCTGGGAGAGCGTCGCAATGGCATTGCGAAGGTCAGGGGTTCGATCCCCCTCGGCTCCACCATTTCCGTCTTAAGTGCCTTAGTGTGGCGCTTCAACTTCGCAAAGCAATGGCTTACGATCATCTGTCACAGACGTGACAGGGGCACGGACCTGTCGATTGATGGTGGTGCCGGTCGCCACGCGTGACCATCGCCTCTATCAGCACGCCATAGCCGATCCGAGCCGAACATGCGGCGCTTGACCGACCGAAGAGGCCGAGGTTGCGCGGCGTGTGGATCGCCTGCAGCCCATCAGCGCCCAGCGCCCCGCCCCGCATAATAGTACTGGTCGTCGCGCAGCGCGCGGCATCCCGTCGTATGTCGATCGCCAGTGGCGGCTCCGGCCGTCAGGTCGACACGGACGCGCCACCGCAACAAGGGTTGTGGGGGGCCCTTGCTGCGGTGGCGATTGCGCCTTCATCCTTTGCCGACGATTACATTCCTGGCTTCACGATAAAGCTGGTGTCGGCCTTGGCCTGCTCGGTCGCATCGTCCTTCAGGAGGGCCAGCTCGAAGTTGCGGTGGCGGACGAAATAACCCGGCCAGGATTGCGCCTCCAGCGTCACCACGCCCATGTCCGGCGAGCCATTCTTCGCGGGACGCGGGCAGAAGGTGGCGTCCCGTGCACCGATCGCGCTGCCGTCGTCCTTCACCAGGTTCAACTGGAAGTTCTGGTGGCGGAGGAAATAGCCGGGCCAGCTTTTGGCTTCGAGCGACACGCAATTGGTATCGTTCAGGCCGGGTCGAACGAACCACGTCGCGTCGGCGCGTTCGTTGGCCGGGCTGTTCTGGTTGGTCTGCAACAACAGCGCCTTGAAGTTCTGGTGGCGAACCCGATAGGCTGGCCAGGTCGCCGGCACGAGCGACACCTCGGTCGAGGGCACCAGTCCCGCCGATCCGGCATGGAACGTCGCGTCGCCTGCCGCCGCCGCGCTGCCGTCATGTTGCAATAGCCACATCTCGAAGTTGCGGTGGCGCAGGTAGTAGCCCGGCCAGTCCATCGCCTCCAGCGACAGGTCGTCGGCGTCGTTGCTCCCGTTTAGCGGCGCACGCGCGCAGAACGTCGCCGCACGCGCATCGGCGTCGCTGTTGCCGTTCTTCAGCTTGAGCCGGAAATTCTCGTGTTCGAGATAATAGCCCGGCCAGTCCGGTGACTCGAATGAATAACAGGCCGCGTTTCCACGCCCCTGGCGGACGATGAACGATGCGCTGCGTTTGTCGGCCGCGCTGTTGTTGACGTCGATCTTCGCGATGAAGCCCTGGAAGTTCTGGTGCCGCATGAGATAACCGGGCCAGGTCGACGCCTCGAACTTGATCGAGCTGTTCGCAACCAATTGGCGCGGCTGCTGTGCGATCACGCCGGTTGGCTTCCCGGGCGCGGCGGCCCCCAGCGAGATCAGCGTCGATACCGACGGCACGCCGGCGGTGTTGACGACGGAGAGTTGGTAATATCCGGGCGGGGCCAGGTTGGCCGACGCCGGTGTCGTGATCGTGATCCCGTTGTTGTTGCGCGTGAAGGAGAGCTTCATGCGCCGCTGGTTCGAGTCGAAGCTGTGCGTCACCGATGCCGCCGCGATCAGCGACACCTCGCTGACGGTGTCACCGGTCGCAAGCTGCACGTCGACGAACGTGTTGTAGCCGGAGGCGTTGCTCGACAGGCTGACGATGCGCGGGCGGGGCGCCAGCGTCGATGCCGACCACCGGGTGGCGCGGCGGAACAGATAGGGTGGGTAGAATACCTGTGCGTTCAGATTGTCGACCGGACCGGGCACACCGCCACCGGCGGTCAGCACCGCGCCGTTTTGCAGCAACGTCGCGGTCGAGTGATAGCCACGATAGTTGGTCGCGGGCGCGTAGGTCGTCCAAGCGCCGGTCGCCGGATCCCATGCTTCCGGTTCCAGCACTGCGTTGTTGCCAGCCTGATCGGCGTAGCGCGAACCGCCGGTGACCAGCACCTTGCCCGTCGGCAGGACGGTGGCGTTCGCCCACTGGCGCGCGTTCTTCATCGAGGCGGTGTTGCGCACGTTGATGCGGCCGCTCGCGATCCCGCTGATGTCGAACACGCTTGCCGCGGCGCTGGATGGCGAGTCGTAGCCATTGTAATAGCCGTTGCCGCCGACCTGGATGATCTTGCTCGTATCGTACATCACGGCAGTGGAAGTGGGGCCGACGTTGGGACGCGTCGTTTTGTCGGCAGGGGTCTTGAAGGTGCCGAGCGTGCGGATTGAGCCGTCGCCCTCCGTGTGCATCTCCCACACCTTTTCGGTGGAGATGCCAAAGAGCGAGCCCGTCGGCGACACCCACTGGCGGGGATACCACCAGCGCGTGTTCTTCGCGCCGAACGCATCGGTGCTATAGGCGCCGACCAGGCTCCGCCACCCTTCGCCGGGGGTGTAGATCTCCGGTGTCGAGGAGATGTCGTTGCCGGCTTCGTCGCGGTTCGGATCGCCATTCGCGTAAGGCACGCCGCCGCCGGTGATGACGGCACGGCCATCGGCCAGCTTCGTCATCGTGGCGTACCAGCGCGGCGCGGTCAGATCGGCATCGCGCACCGCGCTGGACGTGCGCCAGTCCATCAGCATGCTCTCATGGCTGGGATAGCCCGAGGCGAAGGTGGCGCCGCCGGACGTCAGCAGGCGACCGTCGGACAACAGTGTCGCGCTGGCGCAGAAGCTGTCGACGTTCTGGGCGTTCGGCAGGGTCAGGAACGCGTCCTTGTTCAACCCTTTGCGCGGATCCCAGAATACCAGCGTCCGCCCGTCCTGCACGGCCGCTCCCGGAGGCGCGCCGAAGGTAAGAATTCGGCCGTCGGGTAGCAGCGTGGAATGGATGGCGACGATCGGCCAGTCGACCACGCCCGACCACATCCCGACGTCGGCGGCGTTGTTGGGGATGTTCAGATTGGCGAGCAAAGGATCGTCGTTCTGTTCGACGACGACGGGATAGATCGGTTGCTGCGCCGTGGCAGCGACAGGGGCAAGCGCACTGCTGGCGAGAATCAGGCCGAGGGAGGCCGTGACGGACCGAGACATGAGAGAAACTCCGCGATCGATGGGTTGAAAAAGCCGGGCTCAGGCCGCGGCGAAGAGCGCGAGCAGATCCCGCCGCAACTGCTTTTCGGGAAGCGGCGCACCGGCGTAGCGCTGGATCATGCGCCCGCGCCCGTCGAACAGGCGCAATTCGCTCGTGTGGAAGGAGGTGTCCGTCGTGCCGGGACGCAACGCGGCAAAATTGCGCGTGACGTTGGCGACGTCAGCGGGCTGGCCGGACAGGAATTTCCACCGCGCCTGATCCGCGCCGAAGCGCCGGGCATAGGCCTTGAGGATGCGTGGCGTGTCGTGGCTGGGATCGACGCTGATCGAGACGATCATGAGCCGCTGCCGGATGTTCTCCGGAAGTGTCTTGTCGAAGTTGGCCAGCGACATCGTTTGTGTCGGGCACGTCGAGCCGCAGCTCGTGAAGATGAAATTCACGAGAACGAGCTTGCCGGCAAGACGCGCGGCGTCGAAGCGCCGCCCATCCTGATCGACAAGTGTCTTCAGGACGATCGCGTACTTGCCCGATGACTTGGCCACAGGTTGCGACGGCGTGATCGACGGCGAATACGGCGATGCTGTTGCCGCGAGCGACGCGGCAAGAAGAAATATGCTCATGATGGTCACCCCTTGAGTGGGGCACTTACAGATACGGGTGGTGTCTCCGCTGTCCTTCTTCTTCCCGTTCCGGGACACGTCCACCGTACGCATGGCCGTGGATATGCCGAAAGGGCAGAATTCCAGTGTCTTAGACGGTCGAGATCCTGCGACGGGTCAAGCGCCCGGATCGCCATTTTGAGGAACGTGATCTCGTGGTTGAGGCGCGACGGAGTGATGCGCGGTGCACGCCATCTCTGGATCGCAGGGCATGTTCCCTAAATGTTCTTGCGAATCAAACGGTCGCGGGCGTACCATGTTGCTAACGCCAATGACGGCGCTTCCAGTTAGAGGGACATGAGGCATGGAGCATGATCGCCTGCTGCGCGCCGCGGCGCGCGCCATCTACGATGCCTGCTATCCCGGTGACGATTGGTCTCCCGTCGGCTTCGATGAGGCCGAACGATACCGGACGGTGCATTATCGCCAATCGGTGGATGCGGCGCTTCGGGCGCGTGCGGTGCTGGCGGCGCGGGACGAACAATTGACGCTGCCGGCGCTCGGCTGACCCGCGCGCGCCATGGGCGACCGGCCTTGGTGCCGACATCCCCAGTTCGGCCGCTCGAGGATATTCGGGGACGGTGGTGGTCCGTCTGTAGAACGCGTCTCGGCCACGAAAAAGGGCGGCCCCGTCCGGGACCGCCCTTTCGCATTTCCGAATGGAAACTCGATCAGCGCGAGTAGAACTCGACGACCAGATTCGGCTCCATCTTCACCGGATAGGGCACTTCGTCCAGCGTCGGCACGCGGACCAGCGTCACTTTGGTGTTGCCGTCCTGCGCGACATAGTCGGGCACTTCGCGCTCGGCCAGGTTCTGCGCTTCCATGACCAGCGCCATTTCCTGCGCCTTCGAACCCAGCGAGATTTCGTCACCGACCGAGCAGCGGCGCGACGCGACGTTGCACTTCACGCCGTTGACGCGGATGTGGCCATGGCTGACGAGCTGGCGCGCGGCCCAGATCGTCGGGGCGTACTTCGCGCGATAGACGATCGCGTCGAGGCGGCGCTCCAGCAGGCCGATCAGGTTCTGCGAGGTGTCGCCCTTCATACGCGACGCTTCGTCATAGGCGTGACGGAACTGCTTCTCGGTCACGTCGCCGTAATAGCCCTTCAGCTTCTGCTTGGCGCGCAGCTGGATGCCGAAGTCCGACACCTTGCCCTTGCGGCGCTGGCCGTGCTGCCCGGGGCCGTACTCGCGCTTGTTGACCGGGCTCTTCGGGCGGCCCCAGATGTTCTCGCCGAGACGACGGTCGAGCTTGTACTTGGCGCTATGGCGCTTCGACATGTGATAACCTTTGGCAAAATGCGAACGACGTTGTTCCCGGTCTCGCGCCACAACTCCGATGAGGTGCAGGCCCGCCGCTTCACCGGGATGCGGGGGCGATTGCGAAGCGGCGCGCCTAGCCGGGCGGCGCGTCCAAGTCAAGCTGGACAGATGCCCCGAAGGCCGCCAAGCAGCGCGGCATGAACGAGATCCTGCCCGGCGAACGCTGCACCACGATGGCGGAGGTTCGCGCCGGAGTCGACGCGCTGGACCGCGAACTGGTGGCGCTGCTGCGCCGCCGGTTCGACTATATGGATGCGGCAGCGCGCATCAAGCCGGCGCGTAGTGCCGTCCGCGACGAAGCCCGCAAGGCGCGGGTGATCGCGCAGGCACGCGACGCGGCCGAACGGCTGGGGCTGCCGGGCGTGACGATCGCGGCGATGTGGGAGACGCTCGTCGAGGCGTCGATCGATTACGAACTGGCGGCATTCGACGCGCGGTAGAGTGCAATCCTCGCAAGCCGCACGTGCTCGACAAGTTCGGCACGGCAAGGGCAAGGTCGGGCCATCGATGGAGAACTGTCGTTCGTCAGTGCGAGCGCAGCGAAGCAATCAAAGGCTGGATCAGGGCGCAGTTGACTGCTTCGCTGCAGTAGCAATGACGAGTAGCCTCACACCTTGGCGGCGTAGATCATCCGGCCCGGCCCGAGGCGGTTGAACACCTCGGTCAGTTCATTTTCGCCGACCGCGAAGCAACCCTGGCTGCGCCCCAGCATCCCGCGCTCGCGGATCATGTCGGGATTGGCGTACCAGGCGGCATGGACGACGATCGCGCGGTCCAGCGCGTTGTTGTTGGTGGCATCCAGCCCGATCAGCTTCTGCGACCGGCCATGCTTGCCGACATAATAATCAGCCGTGGCAAACGCGCCCTCGCACGATGCGTTGGAGCCATTCTGGTTCGAGAAACGCTGCAGATAGCCGGTGTGCGCCGGGTCCGATCCGCTACCGTGCGCGACCAGCTTCGACGTCGTGCGCCCATCCTCCAGATTGATGAGGTGGAAGCGCGGCAGGTTCGATCCGGTCGAAAAGTCCGCCACGGCGATCCGGTCACGCTTGGCGATGCGGCTGCCATGCCGCTCCAGCGCGGCCAGCGCGCGCTTCAGCAATTGCGGATTGACGCCGGGCGCGACGATCGGCGGCTGCGCGGTCGCGCTGGCCACCGCGGGTTGTGCCACCGGCAGGTGCGATGGATGGTAGAAATCATCCGGGATCAACGATTCCGGCGCGCCGAGCCGTGCGCGATCGCGCATGCTCGCCGACACCGCTCCCGGGATCATCAAGGCGCCGGCGAACAATCCACCGGTCTTCAGCAAAGCACGGCGCGACGGCGCCGTATCCTGCGACTTCATCATGAGTAACGCTAATCCCCGCTCCAATGGCCGATGATGTAGCATGGAACGGGTTAATTATCGTCAACGTTTACCACTGTTTGCCCCGTCCCCCGGCGCATTTGCCGCAGATGTCGAACGCTTCGTCGCCCGGCACCGAAACGGTTGCGGCGCGTTGACTGATCGAAGAGACCCGGATGGGCCGGGTACGACGATGAGAGCCGGAAAGCCATCCCAATGCGCCGAATCACTCCTTTCCTGCTGGCCGCCCTCCTGTCGACCGTGGTCGCGGCGCCGGCGGCGGCGGGCGGGATGGACGCATTGGCCATCACTGAGGCGGCTGCGACGTTGCCGCCCAACCGCTTCGTCTGGACGTCGGAGGCCGACGCGCCGGGGCGGGTGAGCGTGCTGATCTCGATTCCCGATCAGCGGGCCTATGTCTTTCGCGGCCAGCGGCTGGTCGCCGCCTCGTCGGTGTCGACGGGGTCGGACGATCGCCCGACCCCCACGGGCACCTTCACGATCCTTCAGAAGAAGGCGCAGCATCGCTCCAACCTCTACGACGATGCGCCGATGCCATATATGCAGCGGCTGACATGGGACGGGGTCGCCTTGCATGCGGGGCGGAACCCAGGCTTTCCGGCGTCGCATGGCTGTATTCGGCTGCCCACCGCCTTCGCCAAGAAGCTGTTCGACGCGACGCAACTGGGCGCCACGGTCGAGGTGACCGACGAAGCCTATGTCGCGGGCGCGTTCATGCCCGACGGCGATGCGGAGCGGACCGCGCGTGCCAACGATTATGCGGCACGCTGATCCGTCACGCCCGCAGCCAGGCCCATAGCGGATTGGCGGGGTCCGCCAGCAGCTTGACGGTGAGGATCGCCGACATCGCGACGAGGAGCGGGCGAACGCCCTTGCCGCCAAAGCGCAATGCGATCCACGCGCCGGCCTGATTGCCCAGCACGTTCGCCGCCGCCATCGCGCCGCCCAGCATCCATAGCACCTTTCCGCCCGCGATCATTGCGATCAGCGCGGCGACATTGGTGGCCAGATTGAGGAACTTGGTATTCGCGATCGCGCGGACAAGTCCCAGTCCGCCAAGCGCGACCAGAGCGGTGGTCAGGAACGATCCGGTGCCGGGGCCGAAAAAGCCATCGTAGAAGCCGAGCACGGTGACGACGGCGGTCAACCCGATACGCCCGACCCGCGCGTGGCGATCGATCTCGCTCATCGGTGGCGCGAGCAGGAAATAGAAGGCCATCGCGATCAGCAGGATCGGGACGAACGCCGCCAGAAAGCGCGGATCGACATGCTGGACCGCCGCCGCGCCGGCAATCGCCCCGACGAATGCGCCCGCCGCCGGCAGCGCGAAGCGGCGCAGATCGACATGGCCCGCGCGCCAGAAGGTGAGGAACGCGGAACCGGTGCCGATCGCGCTTTGGAGCTTGTTGGTGGCCAGCGCGGCGACCGGGGGGATGCCCGCGGCCAGCAACGCGGGGATCGTCAGCAACCCGCCGCCACCCGCCAGCGCGTCGATCGCGCCGGCGACGAACGCGACCAGGATGAGCAGGGCGAGGATATCGGGCGCGAGGTGCATGGTCGCGACCTATGCCGCTTTCGTTCGCGCTGCCAGCGATCTACATCCTGGATATGCACAACATCGTCATCCTGACCGGCGCCGGCATCTCGGCGGAGAGCGGCATCGCGACGTTCCGGGGGCCGGGCGGATTGTGGGAAGGCCACCGCGTCGAGGACGTGTGCACGCCCGAGGCGCTGGCGCGCGATCCTGTGCTGGTGCACCGCTTCTACGACCTGCGGCGCGCGGCGCTGGAGACGGTGGTGCCCAATGCGGCCCATCAGGCGCTGGCGCGGCTCGACCGCGAATGGGCGGGAGAGCTGTTGATCGTCACGCAGAATGTCGACGACCTGCATGAGCGCGCCGGGGCACGGCGGATGCTGCACATGCATGGTGAGCTGCGCTCGGCCTTGTGCGCAAATTGTGGGGAGCGACGATCATGGGCGGGCACCTTGCCGCCGGGCAGCGCGTGTCCGGCGTGCGGGGCGGCGGCGTTGCGGCCCGATATCGTGTTCTTCGGTGAGATGCCGTACCAGATGGAGCGGATCGAGGCGGCGCTGGCGCAGGCCGATCTGTTCGTGTCGATCGGAACCTCGGGCGCGGTGTATCCGGCGGCGGGGTTCGTGCGGCTGGCATCGCATTATGGCGCGGCGACGCTGGAGTTGAACCTGGAACGCTCCGAGGGGAGCGCGTGGTTCGAGGAGACGCGGCTGGGCCCGGCGGGGGTGCTGGTGCCGGCGTGGGTCGACGCGGTGCTGGGGTAGGCGCGGCCTTAAGTCCTCCCACCGTTCGTGCTGAGCGTGTCGAAGCGCGGGCAGATCGCGTGCCCATCGCGAGTGTCGCGCGCGGGACGCGTCCTTCGGCACGCTTGGGACGAACGGGGAAGGGACGAGCCTGTTGTCCGCTACCCCGTCCGCGTCACTTCGCCGAACCGCGTCCCCGTCGTTCGCCGCGCCGTTCCTTGCGCACCGACTTGGCGTGAGCGCGCGCTTTCGCCTTCTTCTCCTCGCGCGTCGGCGGCAACTTCATGTCGAGCGGCATCATGTCGCCGGCCATCAGCTCGAAGCCGAGGCTGTTCAGGCTCTCCGCGAAATGCGTCGGAAGCTCGGCGGTGACGTCGATCTCGCCGCCATCGGGATGATCGACGCGGATGCGGCGCGCATGGAGGTGCATCTTGCGGCTGATATTACCGGTAAGAAACGCCGCGGGGCCACCATATTTGCCGTCGCCGACGATCGGGTGACCGATCGCGGCCATGTGGACGCGCAACTGGTGCGTGCGTCCGGTGAACGGCTGTAGCTCGACCCAGCACGCCCGATTGCCGGCGCGCTCGATCACCCGGTAACGGGTGCGCGCGGGCTGGCCGTTCTCTTCGTCGACGTGCATCTTCTCGCCGCCGGTGCCGGGTTGCTTGGCGATCGGCAGCTCGATCATGCCGTCGTCGATCGACGGCACATCGACCACCAGCGCCCAATAGACCTTCTTGGCGGTCCGACTGGAGAAGCTTTTCGCGAACGCCGCCGCGGCGCGCGCATTGCGTGCGACCAGCAGCGCGCCCGACGTGTCCTTGTCGAGGCGGTGGACCAGCTTCGGCCGCCCCTCCGCCTCATATTGCAGCGCGTCGAGCAGGCCGTCGACATGCTGCACCGTCTTGGTGCCGCCCTGCGTGGCGAGGCCGGGCGGCTTGTTGAGGACGAGCGCGGCCTTGTCCTTGTGGATCACCATCTCGCGCGCGAACGTCGCCTCGTCCTCGCTGAGCGGCGGGCGCTCGCGCTTTCCGCGCTCTTCGACCCGCTCCGGCTCGGCGGGGGGAACGCGCAGCACCTGTCCGGCCTGGATACGGTCGCCGGGGCCGACGCGCGCGCCATCGACGCGCAACTGTCCGGTGCGCGCCCATTTGGCGACGGTGGTGAAGCTGGTGTCGGGCAGGTGCCGCCTGAACCAGCGATCGACACGGATCCCGTCGTCGTCATAGCCGACGGTGAACTGGCGGACGGCGTCGCTCATGCCGGCACCCGTGCGAGCGCCAGCCCGGCGAACAGCGCGATCACCGATCCGGCCACCGACACCAGCATATAGCCCAGCGCGGCGCCGAGCGCGCCCCGCTCGATCATCCCCACCGCGTCGAGCGCGAAGGACGAGAAGGTCGTGTAGCCGCCGAGCACGCCCACGCCCAGCAGCAGACGCCACGTCTCGCCACTCGCGCTGGCATGCCGTGCGAGGATGCCGACCAGCAGGCCCATCAGCAGTCCGCCGACCAGATTGACCGTCAGCGTACCCCATGGCCAATCGGGGCCGAGCGCGTGCGTCATCGCGCGCCCGGTGAGATGACGTGCGCCGGCGCCGACCGCGCCGCCCGCCATGACAAGAAACAGGGAGTTCATCGCCGCGCCCTATCGCGTTTCGACGCGCAAGGGAAATCAGCCATGCGTCGGCGCCGAGAACAGATTGATGACCAGCACGCCGGCGACGATCAGAGCCATGCCCGCGAGGACGCCGGCGCCCAGCCGCTGGCCATGCCAGATCCAGGCCACCGCCGTCACCAGCACGATCCCGACCCCGGACCAGATCGCATAGGCTATTCCGGTAGGCAGCGTGCGCAACGCCAACGACAGCAGGTAAAAGGCGACGCCATAGCCGGCCAGCGACAACAGCGTCGGCCCCGCGCGGTTGAACCCATCCGACTGTTTCAACGCGGAGGTCGCGGCAACCTCGGCAAGGATCGCGACGAGCAGCAGAAGGTAGGCCATGCGCCGCTGTTCCCGAAACGGCTGGCGAAGGCGAGTGTGTTGCGATGTGTCTTGCGCTTGCAATACACCGCGCGAGGCGCCATGTTGATGCCATGCTGAACCTGATATCGATCGTCATCGGCCTGATCGCCCTGATGCTGGGGATCGTGCCGTTCCTGCCGTTCCTCGCATGGGGCTATTGGTTCGTCATCCCGATCGCAGTCGTGGGGGCGGCGATCGGCGCGCTCTCGTCCAGCAACGGCGGGCGCAACCTCAACCTGATTCTCATCCTGATCTTCGGATTGCGGCTGATGCTCGGTGGCGGATTGATCTGAAAAGGGAAACGCCCGGCCTTTCGACCGGGCGTTTCGTTGGATCAGCGGCAGACGACCTGACCGCGATCGATCCGCTGGCCGAGTAGGGCGCCACCGCCGGCGCCGATCAGCGTGCCGAGCAGCCGCGAGCCGCCGCCCGCGATGACGTTGCCCAGCGCGCCGCCAGCCAGGCCGCCGACGATCAACCCGGTCGTGCCGTCGTTGCGGCGGCAGTAGTAGCGCCCGTCGTTACCGCGATAGACCCGGTCGTTACGCGTCAGTGCGCGCTGACGATAATAGCGTCCGTCGCGATAATATTGGTCGGCGTAGTAGCGGCGCTGGCCGGGCTCCAGCCGATTATAGTCCCACCGACGCGACTGGCGCCAATCGCGCACGCGATCGTTGCGGTCGCGCCGGGCATCGCGGATGTTGTCGTTATATTCGCGACGGGCATTCCGGACGTCACGGCGGGAATCGGCGTCGCGAAGATCCTCGCGATATTCGCGGCGCGCATCGCGCACGTCCTCGCGATATTCCCGATTGGCCTCGCGCGGGCGCTGCGCGGCGGCGGGTGTCGCCGACATCGACGTAAAGGCAGTCGCGGCGATCATGGTCGCCATCAGGATACGCATCACATGTCTCCTTCGTTGAAGATTCGATGAAAACTCAACGACGAGGCCACAATCCTGGTTGCGTGAACCGCAAACTACCTGCTGTTCACTTCCGGGACATCACGCCTCGAGTTCGTGCGTCAGGCTGACCTCTGCCTTCAACAGCTTCGACACCGGGCAATTCGCCTTGGCATCTTCGGCGATCCGCGCGAACTCTTCCGCCTCGATCCCCGGCACCTTGGCCTTCAGGTCCAGCTTGGAAGAAGTGATCGTAAAGCCGTCGCCATCCTTGTCGACGGTGACGCGCGCGTTCGTCTCCAGCGTGCCGTCGGTGTAGCCCGCCCCGGCCAGCGCGAAGCTGAGCGCCATCGTGAAGCAACTGGCGTGCGCGGCGGCGATCAATTCCTCGGGATTGGTGCCGGGGCCGTCCTCGAAACGCGAGCCGAAGCCATAACGCTGGTCCTTCAGCACGCCCGACTGGGTGGAGGTCCAGCCATGGCCATCCTTGCCGAGGCCTTCGTAGCGCGCCGATCCACTGCGGGTAGGCATGTCCTGCTCTCCTTCTGGTCACGAAAAAGCGCGGCCCATGTCGCCACGAACCGCGCCTTTCCCAACGTCGATCAAGCCGAAAGGCTCAACCGCGCATCACATTTGCCGGATCAACGGCACTGACGCTTGCCGCTGCGCTCGATCTCGCGACCGGCCAGCGCGCCGCCGACACCGCCCAGCACGGTGCCCAGCGTCCGGTCGCCGCGCGTGTCGATCGTGCGGCCCAGCAGGCCGCCGGCCACCGCGCCGACCACCAGGCCGGTGGTGCCATCAGGCTTGCGGCAGCGCAGGCGGCCGTCATTGCCGCGCCATTCGCGATACTTGTGGCGGCGCTGCGCATCGGCATCGACCGTGGTGGCGACCAGCGTCGGCGCAACCATCGCCATCGCGCCGAAAGCAAGCATGAGCTTACGCATGAAACATTCTCCCGTTCGTACAATCGTGATGCGATCGTAACGTCTTCCTTTTAGTGCAGTTGCATGAACCTGTAACAACGTCGCGTTCATCATGGGACAGCATCGCCGCCGTCGTCGATCAGCCGGTAGCCACGTCCTCGATCCGTGAGCAAAATGGCCCTGGAATCGCCGTGGTGAAGCGCGCCGCGCAGCCGCGAGACGTGCACGGCCAGCACGTTGGTGCCCGGGAGAAACGGCAGGCCCAGCAACTCGCGACACAGGTCGACGTGGCGGACCGTGCGCCCCGCGTGGCGGGCCAGCAGTTCGAGCAACGCATATTCGCGCGGCAGCAGGTCGAGCGCACGACCGGCGCGCGTCGCGGTGCGCGTGAGCCGATCGATGCGCAGCGATCCCACCGTCAGCATCGCCGGAGGCGCCAGCAACCGCCGCGCGCGCAGCGACACCAGGGCATCGGATCCGCACGCCGCATCGTCCGCGCCCGCGAGCAGCGCGGCATATTCCTCCGCCGCGTCGCGCGCCACCGCCAGCACACGCGCCGCCGGGCAGCAGCGCGCGTCGGCCAGCGCCAGCGCCGACACGATCACCACCCCCGCGTGCGCATCCTCGCTCAGTGGCAAGCCCAGCGCGCGAAGCGCCGCGCGCAAACCCGGTCGATCGATGAGGACGCGCACCGCCATCGCAGCGCGGATGCTGACCGGCTCAGCAGCCCGAAACGATCGGCGCGTCCGAAATGGCGCCGCTTGCGGCTACTGCGGCCAGCGCATGACGCGCGACGTGCCTGACCAGCGGACTGGCGTCGTCCAGCGCCCGCTCGGCAAGCGGGTGCATCGCGTCGAACGGCAGCGCGCCGCCCGCCAGTGCGGTCAATGCCGTAGCGCGCATCCGGGGGTGCGGATGGCGGATCGCGAGATCGGCGGCGAGCGCACGGCCTGCGTCGCCGCCCAGCCGCGTCGCCAGCGTCACCAATGCCTCCGATCCGGTGGTGGTCATCGCCTGTGCCACGATGTCGCGCGCGGTGTCGAAGCGATATTGCGTTCGCCATGCCTGCGCCGGGGTCGCGCCCAGGATGTTGAGCGACACCGAAAAGCGATCGGGCGGCAATTGCACATGCACGTCGCGGTGCGCGCGGTACAGCATCAACCGACCGGGTTCGAGCCGCGCGCGTCGATCGAACACCAGCCGCGCCGGATCGCCGGGCTGCGCATCCTGCGCGCCGTCGAACAGATAATAGTCGCTCCAATAGCCCGGCCCGGTATAGCCGACCGTCAGGAACGAGAAGTTATGATCGTGCGGCAGGTCGTAGAAGAAAGGCGCGGTGCCCCCCGCCTTCACGACCGCATCGTGACGTGCGGGCCAGAACGCCGCCCGTACGGCGTACCGGCGCGACGGGGGGCCGAGCATCATGACCTGCGCGCCATAGCCGCTGTCACGCTGACCGGAGAAGCGCTGTTCCAGCTCGGCGATGGCGAGATCGGCGAGGAAGCGGCGATTGCGCCCGAGCCGCGCGAGCCAGGGTCCAATGGCCGCGAACGCATCCTCGTCGCGGGCGTCCCACTTCTCATGCTCCAGCGCCTCGATCAGTTCGTCGAGCGTGATCGCCGCGCCGTGGCCGGGTTCGATCACGCGCGGCACAGGCGATCCTCCACCATCGGCAGCGTGGCCTGCGCCAGCGCGCGCACCTCGGCATGTGGATCGTCACGCGCCAACTCCCGCAGGCGGGGCAGCGTGGCGGGTGCGTCGAGCGCCAGCCACTCGCGCATCGCGGTCCAGCGCAGGTGGTAGGCCGGCGCGCGGGTGGCGGCGGCGAAGCACGCGCCGGCATCGCGACGCCGCTCGGTCCGCAGCAGCGTGAGCAGCAGGCGCGTGCGCGATTCATCCTGGTCGGCGGTGGCGGTGCGCAACAATGCGCCGGTCGCGCGGTCGTATTCGCGCACCATGGCCGTGGCGTGGGTGGCGAAGGTGACCGCGACGACCTCGCCGCCGCTCCCCTCCAGCAAGTGAGCGTGACGTCGCCCGTCGAGCCGGACCACATCGCCGTCCTGCAGCGCCTGTGCGGGTAAGGGGCGGAGCGGCGCGGTGTCGGACGGTCGCGGATCGGCCTGCCAGCGCCGAAGCCGCGCGCCGTGCGCGACATGATAGCGTGCGACCAGCAACCGGCCCGAGGCGACCAGCGTCGCGTGCGCGGGCGCGGCGGCAAGCGCGGCGCCGTCATAGACGGTCGCGCCCAGCGTCCCGGCGGGAAGGTCGAGCAACTGCACCGTCGTACGCAGCGCGTCGCGCGTGACGCGGAGCGGCGGATCGAACCACGGATCGTCGGCCAGTGCGCGCATCAGCGGGGCGAGCAGCGCCGCGATCCACGTCGCGTCACCCAGCAACCCCGCCGCCGCGTCGCCGATCGCATCGACGTCGGCGGGGTTGAGGCCGGCGAAGGTATCGCGGATGCGCGCGATCGCCGCGCCCTCCTGCCATGCGCGGGTCGTCACGCGCGCGCGCCGCTCGGCGGCATCCCATTCCGCCGCCGAGGGCAGGGTCATTTCTGCTTGGTCATGATGACGATCGCGGTGATGTATTCGCACGTATGGTCCGCCACCTGCTCCAGCGCGCGGATCGCGCCGGTATTGGCGACCGGCGTTTCCAGGTCGGCGATCTCGTCGATGTCGATCGGCATGCGGCGTCCCCTTGCATCACTGCCGCTTGTCTTCGACCGGGGTGGGGGTGCGGCGTTAGTTAAAAGCATGCAACGTTGCGCACGGATGGCGGGCGTGTAGAGGGCGGACATGGAATGGGATCCGCGCGCGACGACGCGCTACATGCTGGAAACCCCTGCGCTTGCCGGCCACGGCGGACGCCTCGGGCAGCGTTATCACGCGCATGGCGACGACTGGATCGAGGTTGCGCAGCCATGGAACGAGGAACTGATCGGCGACGAGGCGCGAGGCGTGATCGCGTCCGGGCCGATCATCGCGCTGATGGACGTGGCGACCAGCCTGGCGGTGTGGCACCGGCTGCGTGCTTTCGCGGCACATGCCACGCTCGATCTGCGGATCGACTATCTGCGCCCGGCACGACCGCGATGCACGGTGGTCGGGCGGGGGGAATGCCTGCGTATCACGCGCTCGATCGCGTTCACGCGCGGGATCGCGCACGATGGCGATCCCGACGATCCGGTGGCGCATGTCGCGGCGACCTTCATGTCGACCGGCGGCCATTATCCGAAGGGGGCGCGATGACGCTGCCGCCCTATGCGCGCCTGCTGGGCGTCACGCTCGAGCTGGTCGACGGCATGCCCGAGATCGTGATGCCGTTCGGGCAGCATGTCGTCGGGCGCCCCGGGTTCCTGCAGGGTGGGGCGATCGCCGGGCTGCTGGAGGTCGCGGCGGTCGCGGCGCTGCGCCATGCGCTGGCCGGCGAGGGGGCGGGGATCAAGCAGATCAACGGCACCGTCGAGTTCATGCGGGGCGGACGCGACCATGTGACGCGCGCGGGGGGCGAGATCGTGCGGCTGGGCGCGCGCGTCGCGACCGTTGCCACCACCGCCTGGCAAGACGATGGCGCGCGCCCGATCGCCACCGCGCGGATGAACTATCTGATCGAACGTGCCGGCGGGTGACGCCGTCGATCAGCCCGGTGCCGCTCGATCCGGTCGTGCTGCTGCCCGCGTTCGCGCCGTGGC
>CAJYSA010000117.1 GCA_913777325.1 uncultured Sphingomonas sp.
CTGACCGCCGTCCACGATCTGGTCGAGGAACTGTCCCGCGATGAACACCGCCCCGACGCCCCGATCAAGGACGAAACGCTGCAACTCGTGCTGGCCGCGCTGGGCGACGCGCTGCTGGGCGCCCCGATGGCGCGCGCGCTGGGGCTGCCGAGGGATCGCGCGCGGGGGATCGCGCGGGAGATGTTGCTCAGGGATCGGGTGTGATTGAGCATGCGGCGGATTGACCGCTTGCGCCCACAACCGGACGGTCGGAATGAGGCCAGGTTGCGTTTTGCATTTTACTCCCTCACGCTCTCAACATGCGGAGATGTTTTAGCGCAATGGCCGCCTGCCGGTTTGCTATAGCTGGCCTCGCCGCTGGAAGCTGTTCCAGTGGACCGATCGTCTCCTTGGTAGGTGGGCAGGTTACTGTCAGCGTAAGCCCGAATTTTAGCGGGACCGAGTTGTTCGTGACAGTGCGCAACCGCCACGGGAAGACCTCAGGTGCGATCCCTTTGGTCAATGACCACATAAGGAGCAACATATACCTTACACCACGTAGTCAGCTTGTGGTGATTGAGCAGGGCGGTGACGACGTCTTCTTTTCTTTACCGAAAGATGCGAGGCCTGAGTACTTGACAGGTCGCGAGGCGGTAAGGCGCGATACAGATTCCGGCCGCTGGCAATATATGGGGGTTATCAAGGGTGACGTGTTTTATGCAGACACGCCGGAGTGCATAGCCCTTCTCGGCGAGGGTGGGTCGCCATATCGACGTCAATACCAGAAGCCCCATTTCTGCTGAAACCGCGCGCCGCTGTCGACGGCTAAAACGAACGTCCGCTTGCCACCAGAATTAGCCTCACCTCCCCTCTCTTCCACGGAGAATCCCGCCACCACGACGCCGCGTCGTCGGTCGCGGGCTAGGCCCGCGCCGGCCGGGCGCGCGGCATAGTGCTTTAACGGCGCTAAAGCGCTAAGCCGCGCGCCATGCACTTTCTCGATCAAGCGAAAATCTTCGTCCGCTCCGGCGCGGGCGGTCCCGGCGCGGTCAGCTTCCGGCGCGAAAAATACATTGAATATGGCGGCCCAGACGGCGGCAACGGCGGCAAGGGCGGCGACATCGTGTTCGAGGCGGTCGCCGGCCTCAACACGCTCATCGATTTCCGTTACACCCAGCATTTCCGCGCCCCGCGCGGGATGGGCGGCTCGGGGAGCAACCGCACCGGCGGCGGCGGCGACGATCTGGTCATCAAGGTGCCGGTCGGCACGCAGATCCTGGCCGACGACGAGGAGCGCACGCTGCTGGCCGACATGACCCGCGTCGGCGAGCGACTCACCTTCCTGCGCGGCGGCGACGGCGGGCGCGGCAATGCCAGCTACAAGACCTCCACCAACCGTACACCGCGCCAGCACGGCACCGGCTGGCCGTATGAGGAGGCGTGGGTGTGGCTGCGGCTGAAGCTGCTCGCCGATGCCGGGCTGGTCGGCCTCCCCAACGCCGGCAAGTCGACCTTCATCAATCAGGTGACGAACGCCCAGGCCAAGGTCGGCGCCTACGCCTTCACCACCACCCGCCCGCAGCTCGGCGTCGTGCGCCACAAGCAACGCGAGTTCGTCGTCGCCGATATCCCGGGCCTGATCGAGGGCGCGGCGGACGGCGCCGGCATCGGCGATCGCTTCCTGGGGCATATCGAGCGGTGCCGCGTGCTGCTCCACCTGATCGACGCCAATGACGCCGATGTGGCGGAAAGCTATCGCATCGTCCGCGACGAGCTGGCCGCCTATGGCGGCGGGCTGGACGAAAAGCCGGTGGTCGTCGCGCTCAACAAGATCGACACGCTCGACGACGAGTTGATCGCCGCGCTCTCGGCGGAGCTGGAGGAAGCCAGCGGCGCCGAGGTCATCCCGATCTCGGGCGCCAGCGGCGTCGGCGTCGACTGGGCGCTCGATCGGTTGCTCGAGGCGATCCCCACCGCCGAGCGCCCGGTCGACGACGATGGCGAGGAACAGGAAGTCGAATGGTCGCCGGTGTGAGGCGTAGCCAACATCGTCGCGGATGACTATGTTGGCTCCATGGCCACGCAGATCGCCCCGGACTATCCGCTGCTGACCGCCGCCGAGTTTCTCGAACTCGATTTCGGCGACCGCAAGGCGGAGCTGGACAATGGCGTCATCCGCATGATGGCGGGCGGCTCCGCCCGCCACGCGGAGGTGACGGGCAACATATTCCTGGCGCTGGCGACCCGTCTCCGCGGCAGCGGGTGCAAGCCCTATACGTCGGACATGGCGACCCGCACCCACGACCTGTCGGTACGCTACCCCGACGTGTCGGCGTTCTGCGGCAAGAACGATCCCGCGTACGATATCGCCAAGTCGTTCGACGATCCCCGCGTGCTGTTCGAGGTGCTCTCCGGCAGCACCGCGCGCACGGACCTCCGCACGAAGCTCGACGAATACAAAGCGCTCGACAGCGTCGACACGATCGTGTTCGTCGACATCGCCAGCGAGCGGCTGCGCGTGTTCCAGCGCACCGGCCCGCACGGCTGGAGCGACGTCGCGCATGACGCGCCGTTCGACGTGCCGCTTCCCGCGCTGTCGCTCACGCTGCCCCATGCGGAGATCTTCGCGCGCGATTGAGCGGCGCCGCGCCCCGCGCTAACGCTGCCGCCGTCATGTCGCTCTTCCCGCCCGCCGCCTGCCCGCGCTTGATCGTCAAGATCGGCTCGGCGCTGCTCGTCGATCCCGATGGCGGGGTGCGGCGCGCCTTTCTGGAAGGGATCGCGCGCGACATCGCCGAGCGGACCGCCGCCGGTCAGCAGGTCGCGGTCGTGTCCTCGGGCGCGATCGCGCTCGGCGCGCGCCGGCTCGGCCTCGCGAAGGGCGGGCGTGCCAGCCTGGAGGACGCGCAGGCCGCCGCCGCCACCGGGCAGATCGCGCTGGCGGGCGTCTGGGCCGACGTGCTCGCCGCACAGGGGCTGACCGCCGCGCAGATGCTGGTGACGCTCGGCGATCTGGAGGAGCGTCGCCGCTACCTCAATGCCGCCGCCACCCTGGGTCGCCTGCTCCAGCTCGGCACCGTGCCGGTCATCAACGAAAACGATTCGGTCGCCACCGAGGAGATCCGCTTCGGCGACAACGATCGGCTCGCCGCGCGCATCGCGCAGGCGGCGGGGGCACAGGGCGTCGTGCTGCTGTCCGACATCGACGGGCTCTACGATCGCAATCCCGCGCTGCCCGGCGCGACGCATATCCCGCGCGTCGAGCGGATCGACGCCGGGGTCGAGGGGATGGCCGATCGCGGCTCCGCCTCGGGCATGGGCTCGGGCGGCATGGTGTCGAAGATCGCCGCCGCGCGCATCGCCAATGCGGCGGGCGCGGGGCTCGCCATCGCCTCCGGCCATGCCGAACGCCCGCTGTCCGACGACGCGCGCCACACGCTGTTCGTCGCCGAACGCGCGGCCCCGGCGCGCAAGGCGTGGCTGGCCGGCGGGCTGACCGCCGCCGGCACGATCCATGTCGATGCCGGTGCCGCCCGCGCCCTGGCCGACGGGCGCAGCCTGCTCGCCGCCGGCGCGACGCGCATCGAGGGGCAGTTCGCGCGCGGCGATCTGGTCGCCATCCACGGCCCGGCGGGCGCGGTCGCGCGCGGGCTGGCCGAATATGACGCCGCCGATGCCGCGCGGCTGCTGGGGCGCCGCAGCGAGGATCACGCCGCGCTGCTCGGCTATGCGCCGCGCGCCGCCCTGGTCCACCGTAACCATATGGCGCTGCTGTGATCCTTGCCCTCACCGGCGGCACCGGGTTCGTCGGTGGCGCGGTGATCGAACAGGCGCTCGCCGCCGGGCACCGCGTCCGCGCCCTCGCCCGCCGTCCGCAGCCGCCGCGCGACGGCGTCACCTGGATCGCCGGCGCGCTGGACGATGCGGCGGCGATCTCCGCGCTGGTGTCGACCGCCGACGCGGTGCTGCACGTCGCGGGCGCGGTCAACGCGACCGATCGCGCCGCCTTCGCCGCCGCCAATATCGATGGCACCCGCACCGTCGTTGAAGCGGCGCGGACTTGGAACGTCCGCCGCTTCGTCCACATATCCTCGCTTGCCGCGCGCGAACCCGATCTGTCGAACTATGGCTGGTCGAAGGCGGGGGCAGAGCAGATCGTGATCGACAGCGCGCTCGACTGGACGATCGTCCGCCCGCCCGGCGTCTATGGTCCGGGCGACATGGAGCAGCGCGACCTGTTCCGCGCCGCGCGCCGCACCGGCGTGGTGCCGGTCCCGCCGCGCGGACGGCTGTCGATCATCCACGTCGCCGATCTCGCGCGATTGCTGCTCGTGCTGGTCGAACACCCCGCCAGCCCTGCCATCTACGAACCCAGCGATGGCGCGGCGCTGAGCTATGCCGGGTTCGCGCGCGCCATCGGGGTCGCGGTCGGGCGGCGCATCCTGCCGCTGTCGCTCCCCGCCGCCCTCTTGCGCACCGCCGCGCGGGCCGACCGGCTGCTGCGCGGCGATCGTGCGAAGCTGACCGCGGATCGCGTCGCCTATATGATCCATCCGGACTGGACCGCCGACCCCGCCAAGGCGCCCCCGCCGGCGCTGTGGCAGCCGCGCATCGACGCGGCGACCGGGCTTTCCGACACGGCACGATGGTATCGCGCCCACGGCTTGCTATAGCGCGGTCAGACAACCGCCGCATTTCAGGGCCACAGCACGCGCATGACCGACCGTAACGCCATCCTCGACACGCTGCGCACGCAGATCGAACCCTTCAACAAGAAGGGCGTCGCGATCACCGAAGCGACCACCTTCCAGGGCGATCTGGAATGGGATTCGCTGACCGTGATGGATTTCGTCGCCGCGATCGAGGACGAGTTCGAGATCATCATCACGATGAACATGCAGGCCGAGATCGAGAACGTCGGCCAGCTCGCCGATGCCGTCGAAAAGCTGAAGGGCTGAACGGCATGACCGAGACCGGCCTCCAGAGCGAGAAGCTGCCCGCCGAGCCGGCCGCCCAGCCGACCACCGCACCGGCGGCGCGCGACCTGTTCGCGAAGTTCGATCCGCTGCTGGCGGAGCGCGATGCGCTGATGGCGTCGGGCGTGCGCGATCCGTTCGGGATCGTCATGGAGCAGGTGCTCTCGCCCACGACGGCGGTGATCCGCGGCAAGGAGACGATCCTGCTCGGCACCTACAATTACATGGGGATGACGTTCGACGCCGACGTGATCGCCGCGGGCACCCGCGCGCTGGAACAGTTCGGCAGCGGCACCAACGGCAGCCGGATGCTCAACGGCACGTTTCGCGATCACGTCGAGGCCGAGGACGCGCTGAAGGAATTCTACGGCGCCACCGGCGCGATCGTCTTCTCGACCGGCTATCAGGCCAATCTCGGCACGATCTCGACGATGGCGGGGCGCGGCGAGTACGTCATCCTCGACGCCGACAGCCACGCCTCGATCTACGATGGCTGCAAGATGGGCGATGCGGAGATCGTCCGCTTCCGCCACAATTCGGTCGAGGATCTCGACAAGCGCCTCGGTCGCCTGCCCAGGGAGCCGGGCAAGCTGGTGGTGCTGGAGGGCGTCTATTCGATGCTCGGCGACATCGCGCCGCTGCGCGAGATGGTGCAGGTGTCGAAGAAGCACGGCTGCATGGTGCTGGTCGACGAGGCGCATTCGATGGGCTTCTTCGGCGAGCACGGGCGCGGCGTGTACGAGGCGCAGGGGCTGGTGCTGGGCGAGGACGTCGATCTGGTGATCGGCACCTTCTCGAAATCGGTCGGCACGGTCGGCGGCTTCTGCATTTCGAACCATCCGAAGTTCGAGGGGCTGCGCTTCTCGTGCCGTCCGTACATCTTCACCGCCTCGCTGCCGCCGTCGGTGGTGGCGACCGCCGCCACTTCGGTGCGCAAGCTGATGACCGCGCATGACAAGCGCGCGCGGCTGTGGAGCAATGCGCGGCAATTGCACGCCGGGCTGAAGGGGCTGGGCTTCGCGCTGGGCACCGACACGTGCGACTCGGCGATCGTCGCGGTGATTCTGCAGGATCAGGCGCAGGCGGTGGTCATGTGGCAGGCGCTGCTGGAGGCGGGGCTGTACGTCAACGTCGCGCGCCCGCCCGCCACGCCGTCGGGCACGTTCCTGCTGCGCTGTTCGATCTGCGCCGAGCACACGCCGGAGCAGATCGCGCGCGTGATCGAGATGTTCGCGGCGGCAGGGCGCCTCGCCGGTGCGACCGGCTGACGCGGCGTTTGCATCCTCTTAACGATTGTTAACCTAACGTCGCGCCCGTGAGCGACGGTGACGATCTTCCCCAGCGGCTCGGCAGCGCCTGGCGCAGCGTCACGCTGGGCGTGATGGCGATCGCGGGCGCGATCGTGCTGGCGATGCTGGTGGTGACGCTGGCCGAGGTCAACGGCCAGCGCGACCGCGCGCTCGCGTCGCAGCGGCACAGCTACGACGTGATGATCCTGGCGCGCACCGTTCAGGGCACGGTCGCGCATGCGGAGGCGTCGCTGGGCCGCTACGTCATTTCGGGCGATCAGCAACTCGGCCAGGTCTATTACGACGATTGGCGGCGCGCGCGGCAGGCGATCGGGCGCCTCGGCACCCTGACGCACGACAATGACGTGCAGCGCGCGCATCTCGCCGTCCTGCAATCGGCCTTCCAGGCCCGTGGCGACGAGCTCGCCCGCACCGCGCTCAGCACCAATTACGGGCAGAACAACCAGGCGTTGTCGCGCTTCTACCAGGTGCGGCAGAGCGACGCGCTCACCCGGATCAACGATGCGCTCGACGGGATCATCACCGACGAACGCCTGCTGCTGGAGATGCGCACCGCGCAGGCGCGCGCGTCGGTGCGGCGCTCGACGACGATCGCCAAGGTGCTGGCGGTGTTCGGTGTGCTGCTGGTCGGCGGCGGGATCGCGATGGGCTGGGTGATGGTCGAGGCGCTGGCGGACCGCGCGATCGCGCGCGCCGAGGCGGAGAGCGAGCGGCTGCGCGCCGACGAGCTGGCGGCGGCGGTCGACCGCGCCACCGAGGAGCTGCGGGCGCAGGAAGCGCGCCTGCGCCAGGTACAGAAGATGGAGGCCGTCGGGCAATTGACCGGCGGCATCGCCCACGACTTCAACAACATGCTCGCGGTGGTGCTGAGCGGGATCGAGCTGGCCGCGCGCCACCTGCCGCCCGGCGCCACGGAGACCGCGCGCCATCTGGACGGCGCGCGCGAGGGCGCGGACCGCGCGGCGGCGCTGACCGGGCGGCTGCTCGCCTTCGCACGCGAAACCGCGATCAACCCCGAGGCGATCAGCGCCGCCGCGCTGTTCGCGGGGTTGCAGGATCTCATCGCCCGCTCGCTCGGCGACGGCATCACGCTCGACGTCGTCGACGACAGCCACGGCTGGCACACGCGCGTCGACCGGGTCCAGTTGGAGAACACGCTCGTCAACCTCGCGGTGAACGCGCGCGACGCGATGGAGGGACGCGGCACGCTCACGATCCGCGCGACGGCGGTGACGCTCGCGGAGGGCGCGTTCCTGTCGCTGGCGGTGGCCGACACCGGCTGCGGCATCGCGCCCGACGTGCTGGAGCGGGTGTTCGAGCCGTTCTTCACCACCAAGCCGCTGGGCAAGGGCACCGGGCTGGGGCTCAGCCAGACCTTCTCGTTCGCGCGCCAGGTCGGCGGCGACGTGCGCATCGAATCGCGCGTCGGGCATGGCACCACCGTCACGCTGCTGCTCCCGCGCGATCTCGCCGCCGCCACCGCCGCGCCCGTCGTTCGGACTGCCCCCTCCCCCGCCGCGCCGCCGCGTCATGGGCTGGCGATCCTGGTGGTCGAGGATGACGCCCGCGTGATGGCCGCCACGATGGAGGTGCTGGCGGAACTGGGTCATCGCCCCGTCGCGTGCGACGATGCCACGCGGGTCGGCGCGGCGCTCGCCGCGATGGCGGAGGTCGATCTGATCCTGTCCGACGTGCTGATGCCGACGCTGACCGGGCCGGAGATGATCGCGGCGCTGCCCTCGGCCTTCGCGCACGTGCCGGTGCTGTTCGTCACCGGCTTCGCGGGCGGCGCGCAGGAGGGGATCGATCTCGGCGACCGCCCGGTGCTGCGCAAGCCGTTCACCCTCGCCGCGCTCGATCGCGCGGTCACCGCCGCCGCGCGCGCCGCCGATCCCGCGCCGCTGGCCGCCGAATAGCCAAATCGCCTGCTGACGCGCCCCGCCGCGCGCCGTATAGCCGGTCGTCCCGTCCACCGCGAAAAGGCAGCGTCGCCCCGCCCATGACCTCGATCGACCGCTACATGGCCCGGCTGATCGCGCTGCCGCTGTTTTCCACGCTGCTGATCGCGGCGATGCTGCTGATCCTCGACCGGATCCGCCGCCTGTTCGATTTCGTCGCGACGCAGGGCGGGCCGGTCAGCGTCGTGTGGAAGATGCTGGCCAACCTCCTGCCCGAATATCTGGGCCTGGGCATTCCGATCGGGCTGATGCTGGGCGTGCTGCTCGCCTTCCGCCGCATCGCGACGTCGAGCGAGCTGGACGTGATGCGCGCGGTGGGGATGAGCTATGGCCGCCTGCTGCGCGTGCCTTATTATTACGCGATCGTGCTGGCGGCGCTGAACATCGCGATCGTCGGCTATGTCCAGCCCAAGGCGCGCTACGCCTACGAACAGCTCCGGTTCGAGCTGCGCACCGGCGCGCTCGGCGCGTCGATCAAGACCGGCGAGTTCACGCATCTGGGCGATCGGATGACGCTGCGCATCGAACGCAGCCAGGACAGGGGCCGCAAGCTGTCGGGCATCTTCGTCCATGCCGAAACGCCCAAGGGCGACTGGGTCGGCGTCACCGCCGCCTCGGGACAGTTCCTGGCGACCGACGATCCCAACGTCATCATCTTCCGCCTCACCAACGGCACGCTGATCCACAACCGCCCGGATTTCACCACGCCGCGCACGCTGACCTTCACCGCGCATGATCTGCCGATCAACCTGCCGCGCTTCGAAAGCTTCCGCACGCGCGGCGGCAAGGATCTGGAATATACGTTGCCCGAGCTGGCGAAGCTCGGCCACGCGCCGACGCGCAGCGAGGAGCAGCGCGACAGCAGCCGCGCCGAATTCCACTTCCGCCTGGTGGAGGTCGCCTCGATGTTCCTGTTGCCGCTGCTCGCGGTGGCGCTGGGCGTGCCGCCGAAACGCTCGACCTCCGCGCTGGGCGTGTTCCTGTCGATCGTGATGGTCGTCACCTATCACAAGATCAACCAATATGCCGCCTCGCTGGGCGAGCGTGGCGCCGTCGATCCCGCGCTGGCGCTGTGGGTGCCGTTCGTGTTGTTCGCTGCGCTGGTGCTGTGGATGTATCACACGATCGCCAACGTCCCCGGCGGGCAGCCGATCGGCGCGCTGGAGCGCTTCTTCGGCAAGGCGTGGGCGATGATCGCACGCTACCTGCCGGGACGGCGCCGCAAGGAGGCCCGCGCATGAGCGCGCTGTTCCCGTCGCGCACCGTCGCGATCTACATGGCGCGTCTGTTCCTGACGCGCACCTTCGGTATCCTGTTCGGGCTGGTGCTGGTGCTCCAGACGCTCGATCTGCTCAGCGAGAGCGGGCGGATCCTCGCCACCACCGGCAACGGCGATGCGGAGGTATGGCGCTACGTCTCGCTGCGCGCGCCGCAGTTGATCTCCACCTTCCTGCCGTTCTCGGTGCTGCTCGGCACGATCCTGACGCTCATCACGATGAACGCCAACAGCGAGGTCGTCGCGCTGAAGGCGGCGGGCCTTTCCGCGCATCAGGTGCTCGCCCCGCTGGTGATCGCCAGCGTCGGCATCGCGGTGGTCACCTTCGCGTTCAACGACCGCATCGTCAGCCGCGCCACCGCCGAGCTGACCGCGTGGCAGAAGGTGAATTACGGCACGATGCCGATCGATCGCGGCAATCGCACCAACGTCTGGGTGCGCGCCGGGGACGATCTGATCCAGGCCGATGCGATCGGCGGGCGCGGCGTGGGCGCGCGGCTCGGCGGCGTCACCGTCTACGAACGCAACCCCGATGGCGGACTTCGTGGCCTGATCAACGCGCCGAACGGCGTGCGCGATGGCGATGGCTGGCGGATCTGGCCCGCGCGCCGCTTCGACGTGGCATCGGGCACCGTGACCCGCATGGGCGCCACGGTCGTCGGGCACGGCGTCACCCCGGATCAGTTCACGCTGGCGAACGTCGATGGCGACGCGCTGTCGTTCAAGGGGCTGCGCGAGGCGATCGGCGACCTGGAGGAAGCGGGCCGCCCCACCAAGGCGCTGGAGGGGGTGTTGTGGCACAAGCTGTCCGGGCCGCTGTCGTCGGTGCTGATGCCGCTGCTCGGAGCGGTCGCGGCGTTCGGCATCGCGCGATCGGGCGCGCTGTTCGTCCGCGCGGTGATCGGCATGGCGCTTGGCTTCGCCTATTTCGTCGCCGACAATTTCGCGCTGGCGATGGGCAACCTCGGTGCCTACCCGCCCTTCCTCGCCGCCTGGGCGCCGTTCCTGCTGTTTCTGATGATCGGCGAGGCCGTGCTGCTCCGGACCGAGGAATAATCGGCCCGGTTTTCGTCCCGACGCGGGTATTTTCGGGCGCGTCGCGGCACCGGCGCGCGCCGATCCGCCACCGATCGCGACCGGACAGCCGCGCCGCACGACAGTTTGTCCGGGTTAATCCACGCCGTCGTCGTATGGCGTGGCGACCGCCTTACCGTCCCCGGATCGTCGCGGTCGCCAGCTTCCCGACCAGCCCCGGCAGCCCGCGATAGTTCGCCTTGTAATAGGGCGATCCCGGCTCCAGCACGCCGCTCAGCCGGCGGTGCGCCTCGCCCAGTGCGTGGTACGGCACGCCCGGCAACAGATGATGCAGCGCGTGATAGCGCAACCCGATCGGCGCCCACAGCGCCGGCAGCAACGCCGGCGGCGGCACGTTCACCGAATCCAGATACTGCGCGGTCACCGTCATCACCTCGCCCTCATTCTCCCACAGGTGCGCCACCAGCGTGCGGACCTGGTTGATGAGCGCCACGCCCGAGCCGACCGCCAGGAACACCAGAAACGCCTTCAGCGGCAGCAACCCCGTGGCGGTCGACGCGATCAGCGCGATCGCCCAGATCGCCGTCGCCGCCTCCAGCCGCTCCCAGCGCGTCTTTTCCTCGCCCTGCGGCATCCGGCGACGGAATTGCGGGTTGATCGACAGCGCCGAATAGCGCGCCACCACGGCGGTGCGCAGCCCGGGCACCAGCAACGACAACGGCGCCAGCACGCCAAAGCGGATCAGCAGCCCGACCGGCGCCAGCGCGGAGACGAGGATGAACACCGGCAGCGTCCACGGCTTCATCAACGCCAGCGGCAGATATTCCGGATCCTCGGCAGTGCCATAGCGCGTCTTGGCGTGGTGCAGGTTGTGGACACCCTCGTACATGAACGACGGGATCATCATCGGCACGCCGATCAGGACGTTCCACCCGGTGCGAAATCCCGGCAGCGACGCGTGCTTCACATGCGTCAGCTCGTGGATCATGCTCATGCCGCGATACAGCGCCAGCACCGCCACCACGCCCGCGACGATCGCCAGCGCGGTCGACGTGGCGACAATCGCCACCGCCAGCGCGGCATAGCCGACCAGCGACGACGCGATCAGGTCCGCCCAGTAGATGCCGGGACGCGGCTTCACCAGGTCGCGGGTCAGCTCGGCGGCGGCTTTCAGCATCGCCTTGTCGTCGGCGATCGCGGCGCGCGCCGGGCGCGCGGCCGGGCCCGCGCGATCGAGGGTGATCGTATTCATGACGCTATCCATTGTCCGAACATAGTGGCGACACGGTGACCGGAACAGGACCGGCGCGGTGGCCATTCTGGATAAATGTTCACTCGCTATGATCGAGTGACCCGTTTACACGCCAGCAATATGGCTGAGCTTTCGATCACTCCCGTCCTGACCAAGCGCGATCGCAAGGCGTTCGTCGATCTGCCGTTCCGCTTGTACAAGGACGATCCCTACTGGGTGCCGCCGCTGAAAGGTGAGGCGCTCGGGCTGATCACGCCCGAAAAGAACGGCTGGTTCAGCCACGCGAAGGCGCAATTGTTCCTCGCGCACCGCGACGGGCGCGTGGTCGGGCGCATCTCCGCGCATATCGACACGCTCGGGCTGGAGATGCCGGCGGCGCGCGGCTTCGGCCCCGGCTGCGGCCAGTGGGGGCTGATGGATGCCGAGGACGAAGGCATCTTCACCGCGCTGCTCGCGCGGGCGGAGAATTGGCTGCGCGATCAGGGGATGACCCGCGCGCTCGGCCCGGTCAGCATGTCGATCTGGGAAGAGCCGGGGTTGTTGATCCAGGGCTATCAGCAATCGCCGACCGTGATGATGGGGCACCACAAGCCCGAATATCGCGCGTGGATCGAACGCGCCGGCTACGCGCCGGTCAAGCAGCTCATCACCTACGAACTGGACATCACCCAGGAATTTCCCAAGCTGGTCAAGCGGATCATCCGCTCCGGCGAGGCGAACAAGAGCATCGTCATCCGCGAGGTGGACAAGCGCCGGTTCGAGGAGGAGGCGGCGATCATCCTCGACATCCTCAACGACGCTTGGTCCGACAACTGGGGCTTCATCCCGCTGACCCCGCCCGAGATCAAGGACGTCGGCGTCAAGCTGAAGCCGATCGTCTTCAATGACCTGATCCGCATCGCGGAGCTGGATGGCAAGCCGGTGGCGTTCATGATCACGCTGCCCGACCTCAACGAGGCGATCCGCCCGCTGAACGGCAATCTGCTGCCCTTCGGCTGGGCCAGGCTGCTGCTGTGGCTGCGCAAGCCGCGCGTGCAGACGATGCGGGTGCCGCTGATGGGCGTCCGCAAGGACCTGCAAAGCTCGCGGCTTGCCGGACAATTGGCGTTCATGATGATCGAGGCGATCCGTCAGGCGTCCGTCTCCAACTACGGCGCCACCCGCGGCGAGATCGGTTGGGTGCTGGATGACAATCAGGGCATGAACTCGATCGCCACCGCGATCGATAGCCAGGTCAACAAGGTGTATCAGATTTACGAGCGTACGCTGTAAGTCGGCGTGGTACGCTGGCGGCGGGCGCCGGGGGGATATCGGCGGCCCGCCGCCTCGTCCGCCCTCACCGGTTGGCGGGGACGATGACGCCCAGTTCCTTCCAGGCGTCGCGGGTCTTGCAGACGCGCGAGACGATGCGCGAGCCGGTCATCTCGGTGTTGTAGCAGTAACGGGTGGCGGCGCTGCGTACCGGCGCCACGGCGCTCTCGCTCGATGCCGGCGACGGCTCGGCGTTGGGCATCGCCTTCGGCGCGGCGATGGCGGGGCTGACAGCGAACAGGCTGGCGATGACGGCGGCGGCGATGGTCTTCATGGCGGGTCTCCCTGCCCCGTTGATCGGGGACGCAGGACACTTTGCAGCCATCGTGCCAAATGCATTTTCGGCGGATTTCCGCCATTTTTACAGTATGTCAGGTGTGTTACACCGGCACAACACGCCAACATCCGGCGCGTTTTGCCGAGTGATGGTCAGAACAGCAAGGCGCCGCCCAAGGCGATGCGCGCATCCGGCGCGTCATGGTTCAGCCCCGCCACCGCCAGCAGGTCCAACTGCGTACGCTTGGTCAGCCGCCACGCCACCGATGCGGCCGCCAGTGCGCGGGTGACATGTCCTGCGGAATCCTGATCGCGTTCGACGGACAGTTCCGCATTGGCGGTCACATCGCTGGTCAGCGCATAGCCGACGCCGATCACGCCGGTTGCATCGAAATGCCGTCCGTGACCATCCTCATCCACCGCGGCCGCCGCCTGCCCGGTGAAGTCCAGGCTCCACGTCTTGTCGATCCGCCAGAACACCGGCAACACCACGCCCGTCGACCAGTCGCCGGCGCCGATCCCGCTCCGCCCGGTCGGCAGCGTCACATAGGGCTGGATGGCCGCCGACAGTTTCTTGCCGTCCGGATGGCTCACCGATCGCCGCCAGCCCAACGTCACGTCGCCGGTGCCGCTCACCCGGGTCCGCTCTCCGCTGTCCCTGTCGCGTGACCGCAGCGTGCCGAGCGGGGTCCATCCGATCTGCGCCTCGCTATTGCGGGTCAGCCCGATCCGCGCGGTCACTTCGCTGCGGATCAGGTCCTCGCGCGTCTCGCCGTCGTCGTTGCGTTCCCAATCGACGCCGGCCAGCTCCAACTGCACCTGACCGGGCAAGGTCGTGCAGCCGCTCGCGCCCAATGAGGGTCTGTTCGGGCAGAATCGTGTGACTGGCGCGTCCTGCGCCATCACCGGCGTGGCGGCCACCGTCAGCAACGCGGCGGCCCACCACCGTCGCCTCATCGCAGCCGCACCCACGTCGGCGCATGATCGCTGGCCTTTTCGCGCCCGCGATACTCCTTGTCGACCCCGGCTTCCGCCAACCGATCCGCCACCGCCGGGCTCAGCAACAGGTGATCGATCCGAAATCCCGCATCCCGCTGCCACGCCCCAGCCTGATAATCCCAGAACGTCCAGATGTTACCTTTGGGGTGGCGGGTGCGCAGCGCGTCGGTCCATCCCTGCGCCAGCAACGCGCGATAGCCGTGGCGGCTTTCCGGCTGCATCAACGCATCGCTGGCCATCGCCCTGACCGAGAAGGTGTCGTCATCGTTCGGGATCACGTTGTAATCCCCCGCGAGGATCACCGGCACCTCTTCGGCCAACAGCGCGCGGGCACGCTCCTGCAACCGTGTGATCCAGCGCAGTTTATAGTCGAACTTCGGCCCCGGCACCGGGTTGCCGTTGGGCAGATAGATCGACGCAACGATCAAGCCGAACACCTCGCACTCGAGGTAGCGACTGTGTTCGTCCTCCACCTCGCCCGCCAGACCACGCTGCCGCTCGACCGGATCCACGCCCCTGGCGAGCACCGCCACGCCGTTGAAGCCCTTCTGCCCATGCCAGATCGCCCCGTAACCGGCGGCACGGATGTCGGCTTCGGGGAACGTGTCGTCGCTGGATTTCAGCTCCTGCAGGCACACCACATCGGGTTGCGCCTCGGCGAGATATTCGAGCAGGCGCGGCAGCCGCGCCTTGATCCCGTTGACGTTGTAGGTGACGATCTTCACGCGCGCCGGTCTAACCGCGGCGCCCGCGCTTGTCTAACTACACGGAAAAGCTGGTGCCGCAGCCACAGCCGCTGGCGGCGTTGGGATTTTCCACCTTGAACGACGCGCCCCCCAGCGATTCGACGTAATCGACACTAGCACCGCGCACGAGGTCCAGGCTGATGTCGTCGACCACCAGCCGCACCCCGTCGGTTTCCGCCACAATATCCGCCGCGTCGGGTGCATCGGCAAAGCCGAAACGATACTGGAATCCCGAGCAGCCGCCTCCCTCGACCGACAGCCGCAGGATCGCTGGCTTATTCTGTCGAGCGGCGATCGCCGCGACGCGCGCGGCGGCGGCGGGGGTCAAGGCGATGTCGGGAGCAAGGCTGGCCATGCGCGACAAGATAGGCGCATCGGCCGCCAACGGAAAGGGCCGGCCCACGCATCGCGGACCGGCCCCATCCAATCGGTGCGACCCGAGGGATCAGTCCTGCGGCGCGGGGCCGCTTGTCGACACCGGGATCTGCCCGACCGCGCGATCCTGCGCCGCCATCAGATAGTCCGCGGTGGTGAGGAAAGGCACCGGATTGACGGCGTGGCCGTCGATCCGGACCTCATAGTGCAAGTGCGGCCCGGTCGAGCGCCCGGTCGAGCCCATGAGCGCGATCAACTGCCCACGCTTCACGCGGGTGTTGTCGGCGACGATGATCTTGGACAGGTGGCCATAGCGGGTGGCGATCCCCTTGCCATGATTGATCTCGACCATGTTGCCATAGCCGCCCTGCCGACCGGCGTGGCTGACGATGCCATCGGCGGTGGCGTAGATCGGCGTGCCCGTCGGGCCGGGGATATCCACACCGGCATGCATCGCGGCGGTGCCGCGGAACGGATCGGACCGAATGCCGAAATTGCTGGTGAACTGCAGCTTCTGCACGGGCTGTACCGACGGGATCGCGATCACGCCCTGCTCCAGCCGGTCGAGCTTCTTCCAGGTCATGAACAGCGAGCGGAACTGCTGATCGGCGGCCATGTCGGCCCGCGCCTCGGCACTGGTCGCCTCGACCAGCGGACCGCCCATCGCGGCGGCGCCCTTCACCACGCGGCTGGGGGCGATGCCGCGCTGCCGAAGCTGCCGCGCGGTCTGGGTGTAGCGGTCCAGAAGTTGCCGCTCAGCGACCTGCGCCAAGGCCGCTTGCCGGCCTTCCACCTTCAGGAACGGGCGGATCGTGTCCGCGGCGACGCGGGTCGCCTGCGGATCGACCGCCAGCGTGGCAAGCGCCAGTCGCTTCGCATCGCCCTGCCCCGTCAGCGCGGCCGTCAGCAGTTCCTGCCGCTGCTCGATGCGTTCGGCATGCTGCTGGGCGGCGGTGCGGATCGTCGCGACGCGCGCCTGCATCCGCTCGACCTTGTGCTCCATCACCTTCAGCCGTTGCGCCTGGGCCGCAGCAGCGGGGGTCAGCCCGGCGGCGGAGGCGACCTGCGTCGATGCCTGCAACGCGCCATATCCGGCGAAGCCCAGCAGCAAAGCAGCGCCCCCGCGCAGCAGCGCCGGGCGTCCGGCGATCACGGCATTCAGGCGAACAAGCGGCCGCCCGGCCGGCAAAGAAGCGGTGTCGGTCATCGAACCCCAGATCAAGACTGCGGCCGGTGCGACGCGCGCCGGCCTTCCCCTTTTTCCGTGTCCAGCCGCGACAAACCGCCGCAGCGAACGCAAAGGTTTGTGCGCGGCGAAAGGTTAATCGCGCAATAGCCCGTGCGGCAGGGCGCGTCCAAGCGCCGGAGTCGTGCGCCGAGTCGTTGTAAAAAGCCGTGGATCAGCTTCCGTAGCGTGCCCTTGCGGCCTCCAGCACCGCCGTTGCATGGCCCGGCACCTTTACCTTGCGCCACGCCTGACCCAGCGCGGCGTCGCGGTCGAACAGGAAGGTCGCGCGCTCGATGCCCATGTACGTTTTGAGGTACAATTGCTTCTCGCCCCACACGCCGAACGCCTCGGTCACGCTGCCATCCAGGTCGCTGGCCAGCATCACCGACAACGCATGCTTGTCGCGGAACTTCACATGCTTGGCGACCGTATCGCGCGAGATGCCGACGACGCTGACGCCCGCCGCAGCGAAGTCGGCGGACAGCGCCGAAAATTCCTGCGCCTCACGGGTGCATCCGGGCGTGTCGTCCTTCGGATAGAAATAGATGACCAGTGGACGCGGCAGATCGTGCAGCCGCAGCGGCGCGCCATCCGCGCCGGTGGCGCTCACGTCCGGGAGGGTGTCCATGCGATGCTCTCCTGCCAGCTTGCCGCGACGCTCTCGCGCACCGCCGCGAAGGTGGCAAGTACCGTCTCCCAATCCGGCAGCATCAGCGCCCGCGCGATCAGGGCCCGTGTCGCGGCGGCAGCGGGCTCCTGCGCGTCGGGCGCCACCAGTCGCACCGTCACCAGCAGGCGCGCCAGCACATCATAGGCGACGCGCAGGTCCGGCGCGCACACGCCCGCCGCGATCAACTGATCGATCGCGCCCCCCAGTTCGGGGGTGAAGCCGATGCGCCGCGTCAGTTGCGCGACATGCACCGCGAACTCCAGATCGACCAGCCCCCCCGGCAGCAACTTGGCATCGAGCGGCCCCTGGGGCGGCTTGTGCTGCGCCATCTCGGCGCGCATCGTGGTCGCGTCCGCGCCAATGTCGAGCGCGCGGCGGGCACCACCCAGGACGTCGGCGACGATCGACTGGACCGCCTCGCGCGCCGCAGCGCCGCCGAATATCGGGCGCGCGCGGGTCAGTGCCATATGCTCCCACGTCCACGCCTCCTCCCGTTGATAGCGGGCAAAGGAATCCAGACTGACCACCAGCGGTCCCTGCGCCCCGGACGGACGCAACCGTGTGTCGACCGCGTAGAGCGGCCCGGCGGCGGTCGGCACCGACAGGGCCGCGGTCACGCGCTGCGCCAGCCGCGAGAAATACAGCGTCGCGCCCAATGGCTTCGGACCATCCGATTCCGTCACGAAATCGCCGGTGAACAGATAGATCACGTCGAGATCGGAGGCATGGGTCAAGGCCGCCCCCCCCAATCGCCCAAGCGCCAGGATCACCAATTCGCCGCCCGGCACGCGTCCGTGCGCCGCCTCGAACGCCGCGACCGTCGCCGCCGCAAGCACGCCCACCGCCGCCTCCGCGACGCGCGCATAGCCCGCCGCGACCTCCAGCGGATCTGATCGCCCGGCGACGATCTGCGCACCCAGCGCGAAGCGCCGATCGCCGACCACGCGCCGCACATGTTCGAGGATCGCCTGGTAATCGGCGCCCGCTTCGGTCGCCCGCATCTGCGCCATCAGCGCGTCGATCGAGCCGACCGGTTCGAAGGCGCTGGCATCGATCAGCCCGTCGAGCAGGTCCGGTCGGCGCGCCAGTGCCTCCGCCAGCGTGGGGGCATGGCTGAGGATCTCGGCCAGCAGCGTCGCCAGCGCCGGCCGCGCCTCCAGCAGGCGGAAGATGTTGATCGCACTCGGCAATCTCTCGATCAAACGATCGAACCGGTTCAACGCGGTCATCGGCACGGGCGCCTGGGTCAGTGCTTCGACCAGCCCGGGCAGCACCGCTTCCAATGCACGCTGTGCCGCCGCGCTGCGAAGCGCCGGATAACGCCCCTCCCGCCATGAGACGATCCGGCGCGCGGCATCCTCGGTCTCGCGAAAACCGGCTCCCTCCAGATAGGCGGCCAGCCGCGCGGCATCGTGCGGAACAGCCGCGGTCGGCGCTGGCGCGAGCTTGTCGAAGATCGCCGCAACGCGCGTCACATGCGGGCGCAGCAGATCCAGCAACGCGGCTCCATCGACCAGCCCATGCAAGTGCGCGACTCGGTCGAGCGCCGCGCCGTCGGGCAGCGCATGGGTCTGGCGATCGTCGATCATCTGCACGCGGTGCTCGATCGTCCGCAGCAGCGTGTACGCCTCTGCCAGCGCGCGCGCATCGCCGACGTCGATCCGCCCCGCATCGGCCAGTGCCGTCAGCGCGTCGCGCGTGGCGGGCGCCCGCAACGCGGGATCGCGCCCGCCATGGATCAGTTGATGGATCTGTGCGAAGAATTCGATTTCGCGGATGCCGCCACGCCCGCGCTTCAGGTCGAAGCCCGCGCCGAACGCCTGCCCCTGCGCATGATGGTCCCGGATGCGACGCGTGATGTCCAGGATCTCGCCGACCGCACCGAAATCGAGACTGCGCCGCCAGATGAACGGGCGGATCGTGTCGAGAAACCGCTGGCCCAACATGCGGTCGCCAGCCGCCGCACGCGCACGAATGAACGCCGCCCGCTCCCACGGCAACGCCTGCGATTCATAATAAGCGATCGCGGCATCGATCGGGATCACGATCGGCGTCGCCTCCGGCGAAGGGCGCAATCGGAGATCGACGCGCAGCACATAGCCGTCGACATCCCGTGTCTGCAGCAACTCGAGCACGCGCCGCCCGATCCGAACCGCCGCGTCTGCGACGTCCTCCCGGGCGCGATGCGGCAAGGTTGCGGGATCGTAGATGAGGATCGGATCGATATCCGAGGAATAGTTCAACTCGCGGCTGCCCTGCTTGCCCAGCGCGATCGCGGCGAAACCCTGTACCTCGACGCCCGGCGTCCGCTCGACGATCGCCGCGGTGATCGCTCGGTCCAGCGCCGAGTCCGCGAAGTCGGTCAGCGCGGCGGTGACTGCCGTGAGGTCCAGCGCTCCTGCCAGATCGCCCTCGGCGACGGCCAGTGCCAGTTGCCGCCGCTCCAGCCGCAGCCGCTTGCCGATCGGCAACTCAGGTTCATCAAGCGCGGCGGCGGTGACCTGCGCGCGTGCAATCAAGCTGTTCAAAAATGGTGCAAAACGTGTCGCACGGCTCCGCGCGTCATGCAGCGGATCGGTCATCGGCCCGCAACCTTGAGACAAGATCCGCGTTCCCGCATCATGGTTCAAGACGCCTCCCCTGACGGCACACCCGCACGCGGCGCCTATGTCGTCGCGGCACCTTATGCCGCCGACGCACTGACGGCGCCACTACGGCGTGCATTCGCGAAGGAAACGAGGCTGCCCGGCGATATGGAAGCGTCTCTGATGAAGCTGCGTCAGGTGCGCAGTCGCCCGTGAGATGATCGTGGCGACGTATCGTTTCGAGATTCTCAAGAACAACGGCGGGTTCGGCCAACCGAACCCGCCGTTATCGTTTAAACGAATTAGCTATCGCGGTCGCGGCTGAGCTCGTCGACTTCGCTCATGATCGAGTCGAGCGTCGACCGCTCGCTATCGACCTCATGGTCACGACGCGACGACAGCGTGCTGCCGGCCATCAGCGCCTCCAGCGCAACACGTCCACGCGCCACGCGGCTCTTGATCGTGCCCACCGCGACGCCGCAGATTTCGGCCGCCTCTTCGTAGGCGAACCCGCCCGCGCCGACCAGAATCAGCGCTTCCCGCTGCGGCTGCGGCAGATGCATCAACGCGCGTTGCATGTCCGCCAGTTCGACATGCTTGTCCTGACTGGCCGGAGCGGCAAGGACGCGATCCGCGACCAGATCATCCCACTCGCCCTTGAAGCGCGCGCGGCGCATCTGGCTGAGGAACAGGTTGCGTAGGATGATAAAGGTCCAGGCGCGCATGTTGGTGCCAGCCTGGAAGCGCTTGCGCGCTGCCCATGCCTTCAACAGCGTCTCCTGCACCAGATCATCGGCAAGATCGCGATTGCCCGACAGCGAGCGCCCGAAGGCGCGCAAATGCGGGATGACCAGCGCGAGCTGCTTCTTGAACTCAGGATCGGAAAGCGCGACGTGCTCGACCGGCGCCGCCGACGCGTCTTCCGCGAGCGTGTGGGATTGGGTCATGCCGCTCCGTTGTGCTGGATCACCGCCTGCGTGGCGTGCGTCCGAGCTGTCAAGATAGGTAGCGTCCGGCCGCTTGGCCAGTCCGTGCGTCAACATCGTCGCGTCAGGACAACAGGATCGCGGCGAAGATCGCAATCACCAACAGCAGCGATGCCGCCAGGATGTAGCGGGTCATCCCCGGAGTGCTGCCCGCGCGCGCCTCATCGGTGTCGAGGTGAATGCGCTCGTTTTCATCTGCCATAGCGAATTAACCCTCGAACAACGTTTTGGGTCCGTATCGACACGGACCCGCAACAGGATGGCACGTGCGCGTGCCGCGGATCAGGCGGGCACCGTGCTTTCGTCGAAGAACAGCGCCTGGCTGATCGCCGCCTTTACGGTGGAGCGCTGGAACGGCTTGGTGATCAGGAACGTCGGCTCGGGCCGCTCCCCGGTCAGCAGCCGTTCCGGGAACGCGGTGATGAAGATCACCGGCACGTTGAATTCGGCGAGAATGTCCTTCACCGCATCGATGCCCGAACTGTCGTCGGCCAGCTGGATGTCGGCGAGCACGAGGCCGGGGCGATCTTCCATGGCCAGGGCCACCGCCTCGTCGCGCGTGACGGCCACCCCCGTGACCTCGTGCCCGAGATCGCGGACGATCGATTCGATGTCCATCGCGATGATTGGCTCATCCTCGATGATCAACACGCGGGCGCGCGTCTGCTTCTCGATCTCGGCGAGCGCCTCCGCGACCAGCGCATCGACTTCCGCCGGCTCCACCTCGATCAGATAGGCCGCGTCCTCGGGCGTGAACCCTTCCATCGCGGTCAGCAGCAGCGCCTGCCGCGACAGCGGGGTCATCCGCGACAGTCGCGCCCGCGCCACCGCCTCCTGGTCTTCCGCTGGCGTCTCATCGGCGGTTTCGTCGAAATTGGCCGAATTCCAGATCGCCTGGAACGTGCGGTACAGCCCCAGCCGCGGGTCCACCTCGCGCGGGAACTGATCCGGCGCGGCCACGATCGCCTCCAGCGTGGCGCGCACGTACCGGTCGCCCTGCGCCTGGCTGCCCGTCAGCGCACGGCCATAGCGGCGCAGGAACGGAAGATGCGGCGCGAGTTGTTGTCCGAGCGACATGTGTAGAAAACCCTCCCTGCGACGCGGACCCAGCCGACGCCGCCGATACCCAGATTGACGTGGACGTGACGACAGGCCGCAGATGATACCCCCCGGACCGGCGAAATTCGTCGCACCGGCATGGAACCAACGACCCCAGCTTTGGTTTCATCGGCCATACGTGCATTACGCTTGTCCGATTGGGCGTTCGTTCAGGGGACGTCCTGCTGCGCCGTCTCGCCACGCGACGGATATCGGCGATCGGAATGTCTTAGGGGGTTTACGTTGACGTCGGATAAGGAAGCGCCTGAAAAGCCCAAAAAGGGCACCGCGGCACAATCGAAGAACCGCGACATGGGATCGGCGCTGCGCTCCGTCTATCAGAAGACCGTCGAAGAGGCGGTGCCGGATGACCTGCTGTCGCTGCTCGGCAAGCTAGACTGACGCGACATGGCGGCCACTCCCGCCAGTGACGCCCCCCGGCCTGCCGCGGGGGCCGTAACCGTCTTCACCGGCTGGCCTACCGGTGCCAAGCTGTTCCTGATCCTCAGCATCGCCTTGCTTCCGCTGGCGCTGATCGCGATTTTCGCCACCCTGCGCGTCACGCAGATCGCGGATACGGAGCTGCGTTCGCACCTGCGCGTGGCGGCATCCGAGTCGAGCCGCGCCATTGCGATCGAGCTGGTCGGCGACATGACCGCACTTCGCGTCGCGGTCGATGCCCTTACCGCGGATCGTGGCGACGCCCCCAGCTGCGCACGCGCACAGGGCGTGTTCGCCCAGCAATCCGCCGCCGGCACCAGCTTCGCCATCCTCGATCGGCGCGGCCGCGCGATCTGTGGCGAGCCGTTCCCTGGCGCCGCCGCCTTCGCCCGGCAATCGCCGACCGATGCGGTCAGTGCGCGCATCGTCGCTGATCGCGGGCTGATGCTGCGGTTCGCGGGGCGCAGCGACGGACTGACCGCCGCCGCCTATTTCCCTGCGGCGTTCCTCGACCAGATCAGCAAGCCCAGCGGTTTTGCGCCGGACTATGGCTTGGCCTTGGCGCTCAACGACGAACGCCTCGAGCTGGATGCACTGGCTCGCGAAAGCACGCTGGAGCGACGCGAGACGATCCGCAGCGATCTGGGGATCGCCGGCCTCGCGCTCGAGATGCAGGTGCGCAGTGCGCCGATCGGCTCGCCCCTGCTGATCGCGCTGACCTTGCCGCTGCTGATGTGGGCGGCAGCGGCCGCGATCAGCTGGTTCGTCGTCGACCGCCTGCTGATCGCGCCGCTACGGGCACTGCGCGGCAGCATCGCCGCTTATTCGCCCGGGGATGAGCCAGATCCGGCGATGCTGCGCGCGTTGCCCGCGCAGGAGATCCGCGACCTGGGGGACACGTTCCGCGCACTTAGCCGCACCGTCGCGATCCATGAGGCCGGGCTGGCGGACGGGCTGATGCGGCAGACCAAGCTGACGCGCGAGGTGCATCATCGCGTCAAGAACAATCTTCAGGTCATCTCCAGCCTCATCAACTTTCACGCACGCGGTGCGCGCAGCGCCGAGGCGACACAAGCCTATGCCTCGATCCAGCGTCGCGTCGATGCGCTCGCCGTGGTTCATCGCTACCATTATGCGGAGATGGAGGAGAATCGCGGCGTGGGGTTGCGTGCCGTGCTCGGGGAACTCGCGTCCAGCATCCGCGCAACGGCGCCGGAGGGCACCCGCGTTGGGATCGTTCTCGATATCGATCCCTTCTACGTCACACAGGATGTGGCGGTGGCGGTTGCGTTCCTTGTCACCGAATTGGTCGAGCTGGCCATGACCTGCGCCGGTGGTGAAACACAGGTCCGCATGACGCTGAAGCCCGCCGACGATCCCCACCGCGCCGTGCTGCGGCTCTCGTCCCGCGCGCTGGTCGACACCGACCATCTGCGAGAAGGTCTGAAGCATCGCTATGGCCGCGTGATCGAGGGCCTGACCCGGCAGTTGCGCTCCACGCTGCAACATGATCCGCTCACCGGTGCCTACGAAATCGCGATTGCCGTCACCGGACGGGAATAAGCGGGTTATTCTTGCGAAAAAGATGCGCCGCTGCGGAACCGTGCTTGTTCGTCCCCGTTCTGATGGACGGATAGCGACATACGCCCCCCCGCTTTCGCTATCCAAGCCATAGGCCCGGAAGCATCACCCCTCCCCCCCCCGGTGGTGCTTCCGGGCCTTAATCTTTTCCCAGCATCGTCAGTGGTTTGTTTCCGATAAGGAACGAATTTCTTCGCCCGCGCATTGTCCGCGCGAGATTGCAGGAGACTGTTCGATGCGTAAAATTCTGACTGTCGCGGCGCTTGCTGGTGCGGTGCTGGTGTCGGCATGCAACACGGTTCACGGCGTGGGCAAAGACGTCTCGTCGGCCGGTGACGCGGTTGCCGGCGCCGCCGACAAGAGCAAGTAATCGTCACTTTCGGCCAAATGAATAAAAAAGAGGCGGCGCGTCGAAACGCGCCGCCTCTTTTTTTCACCACGTCGGGACCGATCGCGTCATTCTGCCGTAACGGCATCATCCTCGCGTGCCCGGCGCCGTTCCGTGAACCAGATGCCGATGATCGCCGCCTCATAAAGAATGACGAGCGGGATCGCGAGGAGCAACTGTGAGCCGACGTCAGGCGGCGTCAACACCGCCGCGATCGCGAAAGCCCCGACGATCGCATAGCGGCGCGCCCCGATCAACTGCTTGCGGGTGACGATCCCACCCCGCTCCAGCAGCATCAGCAACACCGGCAGCAGGAACGCGGCGCCGAACCCGAACAAGAACTGCATGACGAAGCTGAGATAGTTTCCGATCGCGGGCAACGCCTGTTGCTGGACACCGCCGATCATCCCGGAATAGCCCAGCAGAAAATGCAGCGCCATCGGGATCGCGATGAAGTACGCCATCGACGCCCCCATCAGGAACAGCACCGGCGTCGCGAGCAGAAAGGGCAATAGCGCGCGCCGTTCCTTGCGATACAGACCGGGGGCAACGAACTGCCAAAGCTGATTGGCGATCACCGGAAACGAGATCATCATCGCGGAGAAGAACGCAACCTTCACCTGAACGAAGAAGGCTTCGAACACCTGTGTGTAGATGACGGTCTTTTGCCCGGCGTGCAGCAGCGGCTGCACCAGAAACGCGAAGATGTCCTCCGCGAAATACCAGCAGACGAAGAACGCCGCGAGGATCGCGGCAATGCAATAGAGCAGCCGACGCCGCAATTCGAGAAGATGGTCGAGCAACGGCGCGCGCGAGTCTTCCAGTTCATCGACGATGTCGCTCACGATGCTGCCTTGTCTTGAAGAGTATCGCGCTCCACGCGTCCGTCGCCAGGAGTGCCGTGACCGATCACCCCCGCCTCCGGCGTCGATGGGATCACCTGCGGCTTCTCCACCATCACCGGCTGCTGCGTCTCATCAGGCGCCACGGACGGGGGTGATGCATCCGGGATGTCGCCAGTCTGATCGGGCAGCGCGGCGGGCGGCGGGACGAACGGATGCTCGCGCATGATCCGCTCATTCTCCGCCTTCCACTTCTTCTCCATCTCCTCCAGCTCGGCCTCACGCACCATTTCGTCGAAGCCGGAGCGGAACTGGCGACCGACCGCGCGCGCGCGACCAACCCAGTAGCCCAGCACCCGCATGGCCTTTGGCAAGTCTTTCGGGCCGATGACCACCAGCGCGACGAACGCGACCAGCAGGAACTCGGACGGAGCGATATCGAACATTCAGCGCGCGCCGGACAGGATGCGATCGATCAGTGCCGTTCCTCGCGCACGCGATCGGCATCGCGATCGAACGCCGGCTCGGCATGGCTCTTCGCCTCGATGCGCGGCTTCGGGCGATCGTCCTCGTCCTCTTCGGCCATGCCTTTCTTGAAATTCTTCACACCCTTGGCGACGTCACCCATCAAGTTCGAAAAACGCCCGCCACCCAGCAGCAGGATCGCGACCACCGCGAGAATGAGGATATGCGGAAGACTGAAGCTGCCCATACGGAATCTCCTGAGATGTTGAGGTATCTAGTCTTCCTCGCGATGGTTTTCCACCGCGAGTTGATCGAAGGCGAGATCGACCGGATCGAGCAGCCCTGCGGCGCGCAGGTCGTCGATGCCCGGTAGGTCCCGGCGGCTAGTGAGCCCGAAATGTGACAGGAACTCGGGCGTGGTCGCGAACATCAGCGGTCGTCCCGGCACGTCGCGGCGCCCGGCGGGACGCACCCAGCCTGCCTCCATCAATACGTCCAGCGTCCCGCGACCCGTCTGGACGCCGCGAATCGCTTCGATCTCGGCGCGTGTCACGGGCTCGTGGTAAGCGATGATCGCCAGCGTCTCGATTCCGGCGCGGCTCAGCTTGCGCACCTCGTCGCGTCCGCGCCGCAACAGGTGCGCGAGATCGGGCGCAGTCTGGAAATGCCAGCGGCCCCCACGCTCAACCAGTTCGACGCCGCGCCCGCGGTAGCGCACGACGAGCCGATCGAGCGCACCACGAACGTCGCCGTCGCCAACATGCGCGCGTATCGCGTCGCGCGACAGCGGCTCGGTCGCGGCGAAAAGAACCGCTTCCACCGCGCGCTCATACGCGTCGCTCACGCGGCGGGCCGGCGGAGGTAGAGCGGGGCGAAGGGCGCGTCCTGCTGCAATTCGGCGCGTCCCTGTCGCGCCAGTTCCAGTGCAGCGAGGAAGCTGGATGCCAGCGCGGAGCGACGCAGCACGGCATCATCGACGTCCGGCAGAAACCGCTCGATCGTCCGCCATTCCACGGCGCTACCCAGCAACGCACCGAGACGGGCGAGCGCTGCCTCCAAGGTCACGATCTCGCGGTCGCGCACGACATGCAACACGGGCCGCGATCGTGCGGTGGCGCGGCCGTAGGAGGCGAGCAGATCGAAATACTCTACCGACCAGAACGATTTACGGTCGACGTGCAGGCCCTCCGGCGCACCGCGCATGAACGTGTCGCGCCCGATCCGATCACGCGCCATCAACCGGGCGCCCGCCTCGCGCATCGCGTCGAGGCGCTCCAGGCGAAGTTGAAGTCGGACGGCCAGCTCCTCGGCATCCGGTTCCGTCTCCACCGCCTGCGGCAGCAGCAACGCGGATTTCAAATAGGCAAGCCACGCCGCCATCACGAGGTAATCGGCGGCCAGCTCCAACCGAAGTACCCGCGCACGATCGACATAGGCGAGATATTGCTCGACCAGTTGCAGGATTGAAATGTCTCGCAAATCAACCTTTTGCGCGCGAGCCAGCGACAGCAGCAGGTCCAGCGGCCCTTCGAAACCGTGCAGGTCGAGGGTGAGTTGCTCGGGGGCGGCGGTCATGGCCGCGGAGAGTGGCACAGTGTGCGGGCGGCGGCCAGTGGCGGGATCGGATCAGCGATGATGCCCGGGGCGGAAGCCGCGATTTGGACGCGGCGCCCGATAGTTATCGCGACGGTCGCGCCGGAAATCGCGCCAGTTGGCCCGCGCGTCGCGGTGCGCATAGCCGTTGCGGCGTTGCTCCCAGTAACGGCGCTGTCCGTCATTCCACGGGTAGGCGCGACGATGATGATCGTAAACGTACGCGCCGGTGCCGGGATAATAATAATTATCGTACCACCCGTAATAGCCGGGACCGTACCCACCCGCAAAATAAGGATCGTTATAATAGCCGGTGCCCGCGCCGACCCCGATCCCGGTGTAACCGTAGCCGTTGGTGCATCCGGCGGTGGCGAACGACAGTGCGGCGACGAAGCCGGCGAGCAGCAAACGCGGCGAGACCATTCCGACTCTCCTACCGGAGCAGGCGGCAGGAACGCACCGCCGACGATCTTCACCAACGATGCGCATCGCGCGCCGTTCCGCTCAGCCCGATGCGGTCATTCCCCCGCGAACGACAGGAGTGCCGATACGTCGACCCCGTCCGCGCGCAGTGCGTCCGCGCCGCCGAGATCGGGCAGGTCGACGACGAACGCCGCCTGCGTCACCCGCGCCCCGGCCTTGCGCAACAACCGGACCGAGGCGCGCGCGGTGCCGCCCGTGGCGATCAGATCGTCGACCAGCAGCACCCGCGCACCCGGCGCACAGGCATCGGCATGGATCGCGATCCGATCCTGCCCATATTCGAGCGCGTAATCCTCCGCGATGGTCGCGCCGGGCAGCTTGCCGTCCTTGCGGATCAGCAGCACGCCCGCGCGCAGCGGCACCGCCAGCGCGGCGGCGAACAGGAACCCGCGCGCCTCCACGCCCGCGACGAGATCGACCGGCCCGGCCACGCCGGCCGCCATCCGCTCGATGGTGGTCGCCAGGCCGGTCGGCGACAGCAACAGCGTGGTGATGTCGCGGAACTGGATACCGGGCTTCGGAAAGTCCGGGATGGTGCGGATCAGCGCCTTCAGATCGTCGTTCATGCGCGCCTGCCTACACGAAAACGGCGACCGGGGGAGTGCCCGGTCGCCGTCTTGTTACGCCTGGAGCCGCGCCCTGCCCTTGTCGATGCATGGGCAGGCGACACGCCTCAATGCTTCACGTCGCGCCATACGTTCTGATAGGCGCCCCAGGTCAGGTAGACGAAGATCAGCAGGAAGATGACCACCGCGACACCGGCGGCGTGGCGCGCCTCCAGGTTCGGCTCGGCGGTCCAGGTCAGGAAGGCGGCGACGTCGCGCGCCATCTGGTCCTTGGTCGCCTTGGTCCCGTCCGAATAGGTGACCTGACCGTCCGAGGTGAGCGGCGGCGGCATCGCGATGTTGAGGTTCGCGAAATACGGATTGTAGTGCAGCCCCTCCGGCGTCTTGGCATCCGGGAACTCACGCAGCAGCTCAGCAGGCTGGTCACGATAGCCGGTGAGCAGCGCGTGGACGTAGTTCGAGCCGTCCTCGCGCGCCTTGGTCATCAGCGACAGATCGGGCGGCAGCGCGTTGTTGTTGGCGGCGCGCGCGGCGACCTCGTTGGCGAACGGCGACGGGAAATAGTCGGACGGCAGGTTCTTGCGCGTCGCCGGCTCACCCGTTTCCGGGTTCACGCTCGGATGCTCGATCACCCACTGGTTGGCGATCGCCTTCACCTCGGGCTCGGAATAGCCGATCTTCTGCAGGTCGCGGAACGCGACATACTTCAGCGAGTGGCAGGCGGCGCATACTTCCTTGTAGACCTGGAAGCCGCGCTGAAGCTGCTGACGGTCGAACTTGCCCAGCATGCCCGCCGAGGACAGGTGAATGTTCTCGGGATGCTTGTGGAAGGCATGTTCGGCGGTGTGCGGCGCCGGGTTCTGGATCGCTTCCTTGGCGGTGAAGAACAGCGCCAGCGCGAGCACGAAGACGAACCCCGCACCGACCAGCAGTGAAATGAGACGAACCATGGTCTGTCGAATCCCCTCTTCGTCTCTGTCTCAGCTCGCCATCGCGGTCTGCGCGGGCGACGTGCCACCATGCTTCGCCAACACCGCCTCGGTGATTGAATTCGGCAGCGGGCGCGGACGCTCGGCCGCCGACACCAAAGGCAGGATGATCAGGAAGTGCGCGAAATAATATCCCGCCGCGATCTGCCCCATCATCACGTTGCGCGCGGTCGCCTCCGCCCCGCCGACATAGCCGAGCACCAGCACGTCGAAGAGCAGCACCGCCAGGAACCAGCGATAGGTGGGGCGATAGTTCGCCGAGCGGACCGGCGACGAATCGAGCCACGGCAGGAAGAACAGCAGCAGGATCGAGCCGAACATCGCCAGCACGCCCCACAGCTTGGCGGGCAGAATGAAATCGGCGGTGAAGCTCTTCAGGATCGCGTAGAACGGCAGGAAGTACCATTCGGGCACGATGTGCGCCGGCGTGGAAAGCGGGTTCGCCTCGATATAATTGTCCGGGTGACCCAGCAGGTTCGGCGAGAAGAACACGAACAACGCGAAGATCAGGAAGAACACGCCGACGCCGACGCCGTCCTTCGCGGTGTAATAGGGGTGGAACGGCACCGTGTCCTGCTCGCCCTTCACGTCGACGCCGGTCGGGTTGTTCGACCCCGGGATGTGCAGCGCCCAGATGTGCAGGATGATGACGCCCGCGATCACGAACGGCAGCAGATAGTGGAGCGAGAAGAAGCGGTTCAGCGCGGCATTGTCCGGCGCGAACCCGCCCAGCAGCCACACGCGGACCGTTTCGCCGACCAGCGGGATCGCCGAGAAGAAGCCGGTGATGACCTGCGCGCCCCAGAAGCTCATCTGCCCCCACGGCAGCACATAGCCCATGAACGCGGTCGCCATCATCAGCAGGAAGATGACGACGCCGAGCAGCCACACCATCTCGCGCGGCGCCTTGTACGAACCGTAATACAGCCCGCGCCCGATGTGGATGTAGACCACCGCGAGGAACATCGACGCGCCGTTGGCATGCGCATAGCGCAGGAACCAGCCGGCGTTGACATCCCGCATGATGCTTTCGACCGAGCCGAAGGCGACCCCGGCGTTGGCGGCATAATGCATCGCCAGCACGACGCCGGTGACGATCTGGATGACCAGCGCCGCGCCCGCGAGCACGCCGAAGTTCCAGAAATAATTGAGGTTGCGCGGCACCGGATAGCCCGCGCCGATCGCGTTGTAGACGAGGCGCGGCAGCGGCAGCTTCTCGTCCATCCACCGCATCAGCGGCTGCTTCGGCTCGTAATGCTTGGCCCAGGGAAAGCTCATATTCCTATCTCCCCTCAGCCGACCGTCACGACGGTGTCGGAATTGAACGTGTATTCGGGCACCGTCAGGTTTTTCGGCGCCGGCCCCTGCCGGATGCGCGCCGCGGTGTCATAGGCCGAGCCGTGGCACGGGCAGAAATAGCCGCCGAACGGCCCCTTGTTCTCGCCCTCGCCCGCGCCCAGCGGCACGCAGCCGAGGTGGGTGCAGACGCCCAGCGTGATGAGCCAGTTCTTCTTGCCCGCCTTGGTCCGCTCCTCCAGCGTCTGCGGATCGCGCAGTTCGCCGAGCGGCACCGCATCGGCCTCCGCGATTTCCTTCGGCGTCAGATTGCGGACGAACAGCGGCTGCTTGCGGAAGCTGGCCTTGATCGCCTGACCGGGCGCGATCTTCGAAATGTCGATCTCGGTGGTGGACAGCGCCAGCACGTCGGCGGACGGGTTCATCTGGTTGATGAGCGGCAGGACGATCGCGACCGCGCCCACGCCCGCGAACGACACCGCGGCGATGTTGATGAAATCGCGGCGGCGCGGATCATGCGTCGCCTCGTGGTAGGGCGCGGGATCTTCGCCGAGGGGGATTTCCTGCTCTGCCATCGCCATTCGCGTCACACCTCTGCCCGTTCCTCTGTCCGGCGGGTGGCTGATGCCGCGTGCGACATTGTTGCTCCCCGCCTGTGGCCTGCCCGTCCCCACGGCGGCCTTTCCGGCCTGATAGCCGTGCCCTCGCCGCTTTGCCAACAGCATTTTGCGTGGCTAAGGGCGGGCGCCATGCGGATCGCGCTCTATCAGCCGGACATCGCGGGCAACGTCGGCACGCTGTTGCGGCTGGGCGCGTGCCTGGACGTGGCGATCGACCTGATCGAGCCGATGGGGTTTCCGTGGAGCGATCGGGCGCTGGCGCGGTCCGGGATGGACTACGCCGGACAGGTGGAGGTGCGCCGTCACGCCGATTGGGCGGCGTTCCTGGCCACGGTGCGCGGGCGGATCGTGCTGGCGACCACCACCGGCGCGGTGCCGTTGCCGGAGGCGCGGTTCGCGCCGGGTGACGTTTTGTTGCTGGGCAGCGAGGGCGCGGGCGTGCCGGCGGCGGTCCACGATCGTGCCGACCTGCGCGTGCGCGTGCCGATGCGCGCCGGGCTGCGCTCGCTCAACGTCGCGGTGGCGGGGGCGATGCTGCTGGGCGAGGCGCTGCGCCAGACGGAGGGCTGGCCGCCGGGGTGACCCGCGCGATCGCCGCCAGGACGTGCGCGAGCAAGCCGTCGCTGTCGTGGTGCAGATTGTGGCCGCCCGGCATCGCGATGATCCGCGCGCCGGGCACCCGCAGCAGGGGGCACAGGCTGTCATCCTCTTCCTGCCCGTAGATGCAGGTGAGTGGCGCCCAGGTGAGCGTGTTGCCGGTGCCCTTACCCAGGCTGTCCGGGGTGCCGCGATAGACCCACCCGGTGGGATCGGCGCGATAGAATACGGTGTCGCCCGGCAGGATCAGCACGATCCCGGCGACGTGGCGGCGCAGATCGGCGGGCAGATGCGCCAGCCCGGTCTGGACGATATCGGCGCCATAGGACTGCCCCATCACCACCACCCGGTCGCGCCCGGTGCGCGCCATCGCGGTGCGCACCGCATCGGCGATGAAGGCGTCCACCTCCGCGCGGGTGCGACGGGTGCGGAACACGACCGGCGAGGAGACGCCGACGACCGGGATGTGATGCTCGGTCAGCCCGCGCGAGGTGGATGCGCCCAGCAGGAAGCGCAGCCCCATGTCGCCCGAGACGTTGACGACCGCGATCGGGCGCGCGGGCGGTGCCGCCGGGTAGACGTGATAGGGATCGCGGTCGAAATAGCCCGCCGCCGCCACCGCCGCGCAGACGAAGGCGGAGCTGACCGCGCTGACGCGCACCCCGCGCCAGAAGGATTTGGCGTTCATGATCCATGCTGTGCCACCCCGGCCACGCCTTGGCCAGCGCGCGGCGAACGCCTATGGCCGGCGCCATGATGACGCTGGATGACGAACAGGCCGCCGCGCGCGCCTGGTTCGAGGAGTTGCGCGACCGGATCTGCGCCGAGTTCGAGGCGATCGAGCGCGAGGCGGGGTCCGACGCGCGGTTCGACTATACGCCGTGGGACCGTGCGGACCCCAGCGGCACGCCGGGCGGCGGCGGGGTGCGCGGCGTGATGAAGGGCCGCGTGTTCGAAAAGGTGGGGGTGAACG
>CAJYSA010000118.1 GCA_913777325.1 uncultured Sphingomonas sp.
GCGGCATCATGCTGGTCGCGATCTTGTTGGCGCCCGTCACGTCGCCGCCCATCGCCAGGATGAACGCCCGCGCGCGCCATGCGCCACGATCCGAGCGGCGCAACAGCGTATCGATCTCCGACAGCGCCTCTTCCTGCCGCCCGGAAATGGCCAGCGACAAGGCATAGCGGCGGCGGATTTCGTCGATTTCCGCCCCGTCGCGACCACCTTGCGCCAGCGCCAGGCGATAATCCTGTTGCGCGCGCTCCTGTTCGCCGATCAGGTCATAGGCCAGTCCACGGTCGTCGGCATAGGTCGCCATCGGCGCGCCGTGCCGTTGCGCCTGATCGAAGTAGCGCAGCGCCTCGCCCGGGCGCTCGCCATTCACAAGGATGCGCGCGATCCCGGCCTTCACCCGCCCGTTGTTGGGGTCGATCGCCTCGGCGCGCTTGTAGAAGGCGGCGGCGGCGGTGGCATCGCCCAGCGTGAACGACAGGTCGCCCGCCTCGATCAGCGCCGACAGGTCACGCGGCGCGCTGCCCAGCCGCCGGACGACATCGGCCAGCCGGTCGGCGTCTGGGTTCGGGGTCGCCACCACTTCCTGCGCCGCCGCGCTGCTGCCGCCGGCCACGCCCGCCAGCGGCAGGGCGACGATGGCGAGCGCCAGGGACCGGGCGACCCAGGGGCGTCCCGATCGCGGTCGAGGGACGTCGATCATGCAACATGCTCCCCGCCGCAAGCGCGCATCGCGGCCGGGCGGATCGAAGGGAAGGAGGGGCGCGGCCACCGCTGGCGCCGCCGCGCGTCGCTCATCACGGCCCCCGCCGGGGCGAAGTGGACGGACGACAACGCATCGCGCCATAGAGCCGCTCGGCGGTGAACCGGCAATGACGCGCGCGGCCCGCCTGCGACGAAACGAGCCTGCGCGGCGATGCGTGGCCGATGCCCGCACCGCCGCACAGGCTGGCGTGTTACTGGTTGTTCTGGCGGTGCAGGAAGCGCGGCAGGTCGCCCGGTTCGCGACCCTCGTCGTCTGCCGCGCGGCCACCGGCATTGCGCGTGGCGTTCTGCATCCGCTCGAACAGCGTACCGCCCAGCTTCACGCGCGGCGCGGCGGGCGGGGTCTCTTCCGCCGCGCCACCCGGCGACAGGAACCGCCGACGTTGCGCGTCGCCCGCGGCTGGCGTCTCGGCAGCCGGCGCCGGCATCAGCGAGTCGGCGCCCAGCACCAGCTCATCCTCTGCGGGGCGCGCGGGCGACGGATCGATCCCGGCGCCGGCATTGGCCGGGGGCACGCCCTCCGCCATCGCGCTGGCGGCGGCGCCGCTCGGCTGCTGTGCCGGGACCGCCGGTGCCGGCTCATAGGCCGCCGGCTGCGGCGCGGTGCTCGCCTGCGGGGCCGGCGCGGACGCGGGGGCCGGCGCCGGGGTCGCGTCGGTGCGACGCGGCGCGGAGAAGCTGAACGTGCGCGGCGGCTCGGACGGCGCGCTCGCGGCGAGGGGCGCCGCGACCTGTCCGGTGCTCTCGATGCCCGTGGCGACCACCGACACGCGGATCTTGCCTTCCAGCTCCGGGTTGAACGCCGAGCCCCAGATGATGTTGGCGTCCGGATCGACCAGTTCGCGGATGTGATTGGCGGCCTCGTCGACCTCCAGCAGGCGCATGTCGTCGCCGCCGGTGATCGAGACGATCACGCCCTTGGCGCCCTGCATCGACACGCCGTCGAGCAGCGGGTTGGCGATCGCCTTCTGCGCGGCGATCAGCGCGCGGTCGTCGCCTTCCGCCTCGCCGGTGCCCATCATCGCCTTGCCCATCTCCTGCATCACCGAACGGACGTCGGCGAAGTCGAGGTTGATGAGCCCCGGCATCACCATCAGGTCGGTGATGCCGCGCACGCCCTGCTGCAGCACCTCGTCCGCCATCTCGAACGCCTGCTTGAACGTGGTGTTGGCGTTGGCGACCAGGAACAGATTCTGGTTCGGAATCACGATCAGCGTGTCGACGAACTTCTGCAGCTCCTCGATGCCCGCATCCGCCGACTTGGAGCGGCGATTGCCCTCGAAGCTGAACGGCTTGGTCACGACGCCCACCGTCAGGATGCCCATGTCGCGTGCCGCCTTGGCGATCACCGGGGCCGCGCCGGTGCCGGTGCCGCCGCCCATGCCGGCGGCGATGAAGCACATGTGGCTGCCCTCCAGCAGGCGCGACAGCTCGTCGATCGTCTCCTCGGCGGCGGCACGACCGATCTCGGGGCGGCTGCCCGCGCCCAGGCCCTGCGTGATCTTGGCGCCGAGCTGGATCTTCTGCTCGGCCTCCGAGGTCTTCAGCGCCTGCGCGTCGGTGTTGGCGACCAGGAAGTTCACGCCCTGCACGTCGGCGCGCATCATGTTGGCGATCGCGTTTCCGCCCGCGCCGCCGACACCGATCACGGTGATCCGCGGGGTCAGATCGTCGAGATCGGGCGTGATGAATTCGATGCTCATCGCAAACTTACTCCGTCCGCCCGCGTGGCATGGTTCATAACGGGCCGTTTACACCGATGTGCAACATGCGGGCGCGCGGCGAAAGAGGAAACACCGCCAACCGCCCTGTTGCTGCGTCAATAATTCGCCTTGGCGGCCTGGACGAGCTTCCAGAAGCCGCGCAGGCCGCGCTGGCGGTGGACCATCTGCGGCGTCGGCGCCAGCCCGCGCAGGTCGATCGGGTCGCTCGCCGCGAAGAATGCGAGTCCCGCCAGCGTCGCGAACCCCGGTCCGGCATGCGCCTCCGGCAGCCCGGTCAGCCCGCGCGGGCGGCCGACGCGCACCGAGCGGCCCAGCGCCTGCTGCGCGTAATCGGCGATCCCCTTCAATTCGGCCCCGCCGCCGGTCAGCACCACCTGCCGCCCGACCGGTCCTTCGAACTTCAGCTCCTTCAGCGCCGCCTGGATCTCGCCGACAAGATGTTCCAGCCGCTGGCGGATCACCGCGATCAGCGCCGCCTTGGTGATCTGCAGCGCCTCCGAATCCTCTTCCTGCGTCCGTTCGCGGATCGTCACCATCTCGTGATTGTCGCGCGGGGAGGCGTTGGCGGACCCGTGGAAGCACTTGATCCGCTCCGCCTGCAACCGCGTCGTCCCGAACGCGCTGGCGATATCGTCGGTGATGTCCGCCGCGCCGAACGGGATCGACTTCAGCCCGACCAGCATCGACCCCGCGAACAGCGAGACGTTGGTGATCCCCGCCCCGATCTCGACCAGCGCCACGCCCAGGTCGCGCTCCTCGCCCGTCAAGCAGGCGAGCCCAGTGGCGACCGGCGCGGCGATGATCGACTTCACCTCCAGATGCGCGGAGCGCACGCACAGGTCCAGGTTGCGCACCGGCGATCCGTCGGCGGCGATCACGTGGATGTGCACGCCCAGCCGGTCGGCGTGCAGCCCCAGCGGCTTCTTGACCCCGGTCAGCCCATCGAGCGTGTAGAGCGCCGGCTGGGCGTGGAGCACCATCCGCCCCTGCGGATCGATCGACTGGCGCCCTTCGTGGAGCAGCGCGTCGAGATCGGCCTGCTCAATGCGCATGCCCCCCAGTTCGGCCTCGATGAACGCCTCGTCGCTGACGAGGCCGCCCGCCGAGAAGCCCGCCCAGACGTTCTCGATGTTGAAACCGGCGATCCGCTCGGCCTGTTCCACCGCCTCGCGCACCGCCACCTCGGTCGCGTCCATGTCGGCGATATAGCCACGCTTGACGCCGCGGCTCTCGCGCTGCCCGGTGCCCAGCACCACCAGCTCGCCGCCATCGCCCTTTTGCGCGATCATCGCCGATACCTTGGACGATCCGATGTCCAGCGCGGTAATCAGGCCGTCGGGTGCCACCTTCGCCATCGTCTACCCCCTCATGCTTCGCCGGAACGCAGCGCTTCCCCGGCGCGCGCCTCGGTGATCCTGTTTCCGGTGACACCGACGTTGTCGCCGATCACGTTGCTCGCGGCCGCCGCCGCGGCGTCGGCGGGCGGATCGTTGCGCCCGTCGTCGGCGACCTGCTGCTTGTCCTGCCCCGCGCGCCGCGCGTACATCTTGGCCGGATCGCGCATGTCGAACCGCAGCCAGCCCTTGCCGAGCAGCGGATCGGCGCCGTCCATCTGCGCGAACTTGATCAGCGCCTGCGGCGCGCCATCCTGCGGCAGCGCCAGCGTCTCGCCGGTCGTGAAGGTCAGATCCCAGCGCCGGTTGCCCACCCAGGTCGCGGCGCGGATGCGCGGGCGCAACGCGGGCGCGGCGGCGAGGAGCGCCTGATAGCCCGGCTCCTGCGCGTTCGCGCCCGGCCCGATCACCAGCGGCAGGTCGGGCATCCGCCCCGCCTCGACCGGCGCCAGCAGCCGCCCGGTCGCATCGATCAGCGTCAATTGCCCGTGATCCTGCCAGATCGCCGCCGGATCGCGCTCGGTAATGTGGATCACCAGCCGATCGGGCAGCCGGCGCGCGACATAGGCGTCGGCGATCCAGCCATAAGCGAGCAGCCGCTCGCGCACCCGCTCCAGGTCGACGCGCAGCATCGCGCGAGTCGACTGGTCCTCCAGCGCGATCGCATAGACCGTCTCGCGGTCCATCCGCTTCAGGCCCGTGATGTCGACCTGCTCGACGCGCAGCCCGGCGCGCCCCGCCGCATCGGCCACGCCGTTGCCGATCGCCTGCGGCACGCCCAGCAGGTTGGCGACGAACAACGTCGCCACGCCGACGCCGCCCAGCACCGTCCACGTCACCGCCTTGCGCAGCGTGTCCTCGTCGATCGGCAGCTTCGCGAGCAGCCGGTCGCCCAGCGACGCCTTCTGCACGCGCCGGCGGTTGGGCGCGGGCCGGCGAGACGGTGGCGCGGCGGACCCGCGCTTGATCGTGCGGCTCATGCGCGCCCCGCCTCCGCCATCGCCTCGTCGACGATCGCCTGCACCAGTTGCGGATAGCTCATGCCGGTATGCCGCGCCTGTTCGGGGACGAGGCTCAGCGGGGTCATCCCCGGCTGGGTGTTCACCTCCAGCAGGAACAGACCATCGACGCCGCGCTCGTCATCCCAGCGGAAGTCGGAGCGGCTCGTCCCCCGGCATCCCAGCACCCGGTGCGCCTGAAGCGCGAGCGCCATGCACGCCTGCGCCACGTCGTCGGGGATCTCCGCCGGGAAGATATGGTCTGTCATCCCGTCGGTATATTTGGCGTCGTAATCGTACCAGCCCGACTTGGGGCGCAACTCGGTCACACCCAGCGCCCGATCGCCCAGCACCGCCGTCGTCAGCTCCCGCCCGCGCACATAGGGCTCGGCCAGCAGTTCGTCGAACTCCTGCCACGGCCCGCGCGCGTCGCGCGCGATCGGGTTGCCGTAATTGCCCGCGTCGGTGACGATCGCGACGCCGACCGAGGACCCCTCGTTGACCGGCTTCAGCACATAAGGGCGCGGCAAGGGATCGGCATCGTGCACGTCGGCGGACTTCACGATCCGCCCGCCCGGCATCGGCACGCCCGCCGGCACCAGCACCTGCTTGGTCAGCACCTTGTCGATCGCGATCACCGACGTCGCCAGCCCCGAATGGGTGTAGCGCACGCCCATCAGGTCCATCAGCCCCTGCACGCTGCCGTCCTCGCCCGGCGTGCCGTGCAGCGCGTTGAAGACCAGATCGGGCGCGGCCGCCGCCAGCTTCGCCGCGACATCACGCCCCATGTCGATCCGCGTGACGCGGTGGCCCAGCGACTCGAGCGCATCGGCCACGCCGTTGCCGGAGGAGAGCGAGACCTCCCGCTCCGCCGACCAGCCACCCATCAGGACGGCGATGTGCAACCCTGCTCCCTCTCCCCCCCGGGGAGAGGGCCGGGGTGAGGGGTCGGTGTCTCGCAGAGAGTCCAGGCTCGGTGAGACATCGGCCCCTCCCCCAACCCCCTTCCCATCGGGGCGGGGGCTTTCGTCACGCACCAAACCCACGCGCTGAATCTCCCATTCCAGTTCCACGCCGCTCGCGGCCTTCACCCGCGCGCGCACGTCCTCGCCCAGCGCCTCGATATCGGCGCTCGTCGCCGCGCCCAGATTGAGCAGGAAGTTGGTGTGCTTCTCGCTCACCTGCGCGTCGCCGCGCCGCAGCCCCCGGCACCCGGCGGCATCGACCAGCGCCCACGCCTTGTGCCCGTCGGGGTTCTTGAACGTTGATCCACCGGTCTTTGACCGCAGCGGCTGCGACGCCTCGCGCGCCGCCGCGATCCGGTCCATCTCGGCCTGAATGTCGGCGGACAGGCCCGGCTCGCCCCGGAAGGTCGCCGATATCACCACCGCCCCCTCGGGCAGCGCCGAGTGACGATAGGTATACCCCAATTCGTCGACCGCCAGCGTCCGCCGCGCGCCCGAGCGCAACACGACCTCGGCCTCGATCAGCACGTCGGCGGTCTCGCGGCCATAGGCGCCACCGTTCATCCGCACGAACCCGCCGACCGTGCCGGGGATCGAACGGAGGAACTCCAGCCCCGCCACGCCGGCATCACGCGCAGTGGAGGAGACGAGGATGCCGCTCGCCCCGCCGCCACAGCGCAACGTCACGTCGTCCAGCGCGGTCACGCCCGCGAACGGCTTGCCCAGCCGAATCACGACCCCCGGCACCCCGCCATCGCGGACGATCAGGTTCGACCCCAGCCCCAGCGCCATCACCGGCACCGCCGGGTCCAGCGCGCGCAGGAAGTCGCTCAGATCGTCGGCATCCGCCGGCTCGAACAGCCACTGCGCCGCCCCGCCCGCCTTGAACCAGACAAGCGGCGCCAGCGGAGCCTGTTGGGTCAGCCGACCACGGACGGCGGGCATGTCGGTCACGGGGCGATGCGCGACAATTGCGCCCACGCCTGCCACGCGGCCCAGTTCGCCTCGGCGGCGCGACGCGACGCTTCCTGTGCCGCGACCAGCGCCGCACCCGCGTCATGTGCGTGACGTCCAGCCTCCAGCGCGGTCCGCTGCGTATCTAGCAGTTGCTTCTGCCAGTTGATCGCGGCGTCGAACAAATTGGTCATGCGCGGTCTCCGATCGCGGCGGCGAGGCCGGCGGCCCATTTGGTGATGTCGCCCGCGCCCAGGCAGATCACCTGATCGCCCGCGCGCAACTCGTCCGCCAGCACATCGGCCAGCGCGGCGGCATCCGCCACCACCGCCGCCTGCCGGTGTCCGCGATCCTGCAATCCCGCCACCAGCGCCTCGGCGTCGACGCCGGGCACCGGCGCCTCGCCCGCCGCATAAACGGGGGTGACATAGACCTGATCGGCGTCGTTGAAGGCGCCGCGGAAGTCCTCCATCAGATTGCCGAGCCGCGAGTAACGGTGCGGCTGCACCACCGCGATCACGCGACCCTGCGCCGATTCGCGCGCGGCGGCCAGCACCGCGCGGATCTCGACCGGATGGTGGCCATAATCGTCGATGATCGTGGCGACCGCCCCCCCATCGAAGGTTATCTCACCCACCTTGGTGAAGCGCCGCTTGACGCCGCTGAACCGCTCGAACCCCTTGCTGATCGTCGCATCGTCGATGCCGAGCTCCAGCGCAACGCCGATCGCGGCCAGCGCGTTCTGGACGTTGTGCCGCCCCGGCATCGGCAGGTCGATGCCCTCGATCGACCGCACCCCGCCGTCCCGCGCGCGGATCAGCGCCTCGAACCGGTTGCCGCCCGGATACGGGGTCACGTTCACCCCGCGCACGTCCGCCGACGCCGCGAAGCCATAGGTCACGATGCGGCGATCGCGGACACGCGGGATCAGCGCCTGCACCTCCGGGTGGTCGAGGCACAGCAGCGCCGCGCCATAGAAGGGCACGTTCTCGACGAACTCGACATACGCGTCCTTGGCGCGCTCGAAGCTGCCGTAATGGTCGAGATGCTCGGGATCGATATTGGTGACGACCGCGATCGTGCCGTCCAGCCGCAGGAAGCTGCCGTCGCTCTCGTCGGCCTCCACCACCATCCAGTCGCTCGCGCCCAGTCGCGCGTTCGAGCCATAGCTGTTGATGATCCCGCCGTTGATGACGGTCGGGTCGACCCCGCCAGCATCCAGCAGCGCGGCGACCATCGACGTCGTCGTCGTCTTGCCATGCGTGCCCGCGACCGCGACGGTCGATTTCAGCCGCATCAGCTCGGCGAGCATCTCGGCGCGCCGCACCACGGGGATGCGGTTGCGCAGCGCCGCCTCGACCTCGGGGTTGCCGCGCTTCACCGCCGTCGAGGTGACGACCACCGCGACGCCATCGACATTGGCGGCGTCATGGCCGATCGTCACCGCGATGCCGCGCGTGCGCAGCCCCTCGATCACATAGCCCTCGGCGACGTCCGACCCCTGCACCTTGTAGCCCAGGTTGTGCATCACCTCGGCGATGCCGGACATGCCGATCCCGCCGATCCCGACGAAGTGGATCGTGCCGATATCGGTAGCGACACCTTTCATGCGAACGCCTTCTTGGTCGTGGCCGCGCCCACCATCACCCGCGCCTTGGGCGCGTCGAGGCTCTCCACCAGATCGGCCAGGTCGGTGACGGCATGCGGCGCCCCGCACGAGCGGGCGCGGGTGGCGGCATTGCCCAGGGCTTCGGGATCGAGTCCGAGTTTCTGCATCTGCTTGGCGAGTTCCGGCGGCGTGAAGGCCGATTGCTGGATCGTGCGCGCGCCGCCGGCGGCGGTGATCTCGCGCGCGTTGGCGGTCTGGTGATCGTCGGTCGCCGACGGCAGCGGCACGAGGATCGCGGGGCGCCCGGCGGCGGTCAGCTCGGCGATCGTCGACGCGCCCGCGCGCGCGATCACCAGATGCGACCAGCCGAGCTGCTCGGGCAGGTCGGGCAGATAGGTGGCCAGATCGGCCGCGATATCGAGCTGCGCATATTTCTCGCGCACCGCGTCGATGTCCTCGATCCGCGCCTGGTGGGTCACCTGCAGGCGGCGGCGGAAGGCGACCGGCAATAATGCGAGACCATCCGGCACCACCTGGCTCAGAATCGACGCGCCCTGGCTACCGCCGGTGACAAGTACGCGGAATATTCCGTCTTCTTCTGGCACCGGATAGGGTTTTGCGCGCAACGCCAGTACGCTTTCGCGCACCGGATTGCCGATCAGATGCGCCTTGAACCGGTGCCGCGACTTCAGCCGCTCGGTCTCGGCATAGCTGGTCGCGATCGCATCGACGCGCCCCGCCACCAGGCGGTTGACGCGTCCCAGCACCGCATTCTGCTCGTGGACCGCGGTCGGAATGCCTGCCGCGAACGCTGCCGAAAGCGCTGGAAACGCGGGATAACCGCCGAAACCGATCACCGCCGCCGGGCGGAAGGTGCGGTACAGCTCGCGCGCCATGCCGCGCCCCTGCACCATCAGCCGCGCCGCCTTCGCCCAGCCCAGCGGCCCGCCCGCGAACCGCCCGGCCGGGATCACATGCGTCTGAATTCCCTCGAACAGTCCCGGAAACCGCACCCCCCGCGCGTCACTGACCAGCGCAACCCTATGACCACGCTTGGTTAATTCGGCGGCGAGCGCTGCGGCGGGCACCATATGCCCGCCCGTCCCACCGGCGGCGAGCACATAGTGGCGGGGGCGGAAATCGCGAACCTGCGTCATTCGGCGCTCCAGCGTTGCTGCGCGATATAGGGGCTGCGCAACAGGAACGGATTGCGGCGCGTGAACGCCAGCAGCAATCCCATTCCCATCGACAGCGCGATCATCGACGACCCGCCATAACTGATGAAGGGCAGCGTCATCCCCTTGGACGGCGCCAGCCCGGTGTTGACCGCCATCGAGATCAGCGCCTGCGCCCCGAACTGCACCGCCAGCCCCGACGCGGCGAGCAGCCGGAAAGGATCCTGTTCGTCCAGCAACTTCACGAACACGCGCACCACCACCGCCAGGAACACCAGCGCGACGATCATGCACGCCAGCAGCCCGAATTCCTCCCCAATCACCGAGAAGATATAGTCGGTGTGCGCCTCGGGCAGGCCGAATTTCACCGTTCCCGCGCCCGGCCCGGTCCCGAACCACCCGCCGGAGGTGAGCGTGTTGTGCGCGGCGTTGGTCTGGAAATGATCCGCCGCGCCGTCGCCTTCGACACCCGGAAACAGGAAGGCGTCGATCCGCTTGCGGGCGGTGCCGTAGAAGACATAGGCCGCGACCAGCGCGACCGGGATCATCGACAGAAAGCCCAGGATCACCCGCGTCGGCGTGCCCGCGATCACCACCAGCGCCAGCCAAATCGTGCAGAAGATCACCGTCTGCCCGAAATCGGGCTGCAGCATCAACAGCACCGCGATCAACCCGGTCAGCCCGGCAGTGATCGCGGTGACCGGCAGATCGGCGTCTCGCGACTTGAACGACAGCAGCCACGCCACCGTCACCACGAAGAACGGCTTCAGGAATTCGGAAGGCTGGAACTGCGCGAAGCCGAACCCTACCCAGCGCCGCGCGCCGTTCACGCTGACGCCGACAAACGGCACGAACACCATCAACGCGACACACACCGCCGCCCCGATCAACGACATGCGTCGTGCCATCGTCAGCGGCAGCATCGACACGCCGAACAGCACCGGCAACGACACCGCGACCCACATCGTCTGGCGCCAGAAATAATGCAGCGGCGCGAAATGCACATGCTCGCCCGAATAACGGACCGCCGTGGCGGGCGACCCCGCCGCGACGGCGATCAGTCCGATCGCGATCAGGAACAGCGCCAGCAGCAGCAGCACACGATCGATATCCCAGAACCACGTGCCGAGCGGTGACGGATCGCCGCGCCCGCCGCGATTGCGCAGCGGCACCGCGGGGCGCGTGCGATCGGTGCGCGTCCCGCTCATGCCAGTTCCTCCACCGCCGCGCGGAACGCGAGGCCACGCGCCTCGAAATCGCGGAACTGATCGAATGAGGCCGCCGCGGGCGACAGCAGCACGACATCGCCACGCTCCGCCTCCTGCGCCGCCAGCTTCACCGCACGCTCCAGCGTTTCGACCTCGGCGACGGGCACCTGCCCGCGCAGCACCGCGGCAAAGCGCGGGCCGCCCTCGCCGATCGTATAGGCGCGCACCACGTTGCCCAGATGCGGCACACACGCGTCGAGATCACCGCCCTTCACCTTTCCGCCCAGGATCCAGTGGATGCGCGGGAAGGCGGCGAGCGCGGGGGCGGCGCTTTCGGGGTTGGTCGCCTTGCTGTCGTTGACCCATGCGACACCGTTCAGCGTCGCGACCCGCTCCATGCGATGCGGCAGGCCGATGAAGGTCTCCAGAGCCCGCTCGATCGTGGCGGTGTCGATGCCCAGTGCCTCCGCCACCGCGACCGCGGCCTTGGCATTCTGCGCGTTGTGCGGGCCTTGCAGCGAAGGCCAGCGCGCCTGCTCGCCGGGCAGCGGCACGCCGTCGATGAAGCGGACGCTCATCCCCTCGGGCGCATCGTCCAGCACGCCGAACTCCGCCTCCGCCTCGTAATCGACGACGGCGAGGTGCGCGCGGGACTGCATCGCGAACAGCCGCGCCTTGCTGGCGGCATAGCCGCCCAGCCCGTTATAACGTTCGAGATGGTCGGGTGTGACGTTGAGCAACACCGCGACCTCGCAGTCGAGCGTCCGCGTCAGGTCGATCTGGTAGCTCGACAGCTCCAGTACGTAGACGCCACCCGCCGGCAACGATGGCTGCGCGAGGATCGGCAGCCCGATGTTCCCACCCATTTGCGCGGGCACGCCGGCGGTATCGAGGATGTGGTGGATCAGCGCGGTCGTGGTCGATTTGCCGTTGGTGCCGGTGATCCCGACCACCTTGTGGGGCGGCAGGTCGGCGCGGGCCTGCGCGAACAATTCGATATCGCCGATGACCGGCACACCCGCCGCGCGCGCTTTCGCCGCCAGCGGATGCGTGTTGAGCGGCACGCCGGGCGACACGATGATCGCGTCCAGCGTCATCTCGGTCCATTGCGTGAAATCGGTAACGATCAGACTCGATCCGGCACCCGGAATGCCGTGGTCGCCGATCGCGCTGCGCCGCGCATCGTCATCGTCCCACGCCACGACGAACGCGCCGCCCGCGAGCAGCGCACGAACGGTCGCGGCGCCCGAGCGTGCCAGCCCGAGCACCGCATATGTCTTCCCCGTCCAGGCGCGTGAGGTCATCATCGCAGCTTCAACGTCGATAGGCCTGCCAGCGCCAGCACCAGCGCGATGATCCAGAACCGGATCACCACGGTCGGTTCGCTCCAGCCCAGTTGTTCGAAATGGTGGTGGATCGGCGCCATGCGGAAGATGCGCTTGCCAGTGCGCTTGTACCAGAACACCTGGATGATGACCGATAGCGCTTCGACCACGAACAGCCCGCCGATGATCCCCAGCACGATCTCGTGATGCGCGACCACCGCGATCGTGCCGAGCGCGCCGCCTAGCGCAAGGCTGCCGGTGTCGCCCATGAACACCGCCGCCGGGGGCGCGTTATACCACAGGAAGGCGAGCCCGCCGCCGATCACCGCGCCGCAGAAGATCGCCAGCTCGCCCGCGCGCGGCACGTGCGGGATGCCGAGGTAATCGGCGAACTTCACGTTGCCCGCCAGATACACGATCAGCATGAACGCGACGCTGGCGATGATGACGGGCATCGTCGCCAGCCCGTCGAGACCGTCGGTCAGGTTCACCGCATTGCCGAACGCGACGATCGTGAACGCCGCGAAGATCGGATAGAAGTAGCCGAGGTCGATGAAATAGCGGCTGGTGAACGGGAAATAGAGTCCCGACCCGTTCTCCTGCATCACGATCCACGCCGCCACGCCCGCGATCCCGAATTCCAGCAGGAGGCGGACGCGGCCTGACACGCCCGCGGTGCTGGCCTTGCGCACCTTGTCGTAATCGTCGAGGAACCCGATCGCGCCGAAGCCGAGCGTGACGAACAGGCACGCCCAGACAAAGGGATTGCGCAGGTCCATCCAGATCATCACCGACAGCACCAGGCTGGTCAGGATCATCAGCCCGCCCATCGTCGGCGTACCGCGCTTGGCCAGATGAGTCTGCGGGCCGTCGGCACGGATCGGCTGCCCCTTGCCCTGTCGCACGCGCAGCCAGCCGATGAAGCGCGGCCCGATGATCAGGCCGATCAGCAGCGCGGTCGCCACCGCCGCACCGGCGCGAAACGTCTGATAGCGGATCAGATTGAACCCGCCCTCGAAACCGAGTTGTTCGGCGATCCAGTACAGCAACTCAACTCATCCCGTTCGCGAGGCCGCTCACCAGCCGCGACAGGCCGACTCCGTTCGACCCCTTGACCAGCACCACGTCGCCGGGGCGCACCCGCGCGCGCAGCCGATCGAGCGCCTGGGTTGCGTCGGGCACATGGACGAAATCGAGCCGCCCCTCAAGCGCCTCGGCCAGTGGCCGCATCGCCTGACCGACCAGCACGGCCGCTTCGACGCGCGCGGCGATCACGTCGTCGGCCAGTCCGGCATGGAACGCCGCCGAGCCATCGCCCAATTCGCGCATCTCGCCCAGCACCGCCAGATGCCGCCCGCTCTCCTGTGCCAGCACGGCGAGCGTCGCGCGCATCGATGCGGGGTTGGCGTTGTAGCTCTCGTCGATCACGACCGCGTCGCCGTCCCCGACGCGGACCGTGACGCGCGCGCCACGCCCCGGCAACCCGCCCAGTTCGCCAAGGGCCAGCCCGGCGAGCGCAAGGTCGGCGCCCACCGCATCGGCCACCGCCAAGACCGCCAGCGCATTGGACACCCAGTGGCGCCCGGGCTGGGCGATCGTGAAGCTCAGTTGCCGCCCCCCGACGCGAGCGCTGACGAAGCTGCCCCCACCGCGCACCGTCATCGCATCGGCGGCGTTCACGTCGGCCTCGCGGTTCATCCCGAAGGTGACGATCCGCCCGGCATAGGGCTTGGCCGCCGCGATCAGGCGATCACGATGCGGGCTGTCGAAGGGGATGATCGCAGTGCCGCCTGGCTCCAGACCCTGGAAAATCTCGCCCTTGGCATCGGCGATCGCGCTTTCGTCCGGGAAAAATTCGGTGTGCGCGGGCGCTATCGCGGTCACCAGTGCAACGTGCGGACGGACCAGGGTGGTCAGGTGCGCCAACTCGCCCGGATGGTTCATGCCCATCTCCAGCACCGCCAGATCGGTGTCGGCGGGCATCCGTGCCAGGCTCAGCGGCACGCCGGTATGATTGTTGTAGCTCTTCACCGAACGATGCGCGCGAATTCCCGGCGCGCGGCTCAACGCGGCGAACAACGCCTCCTTGGTGGACGTCTTGCCCACCGATCCGGTGACCCCGATCACCTTGCCCGCTACCCGCGCGCGCGCGGCGCGGGCAAGGTTCTCCAGCGCGGCAAACGTGTCGTCGACCCGCACCGCCGGATGCGTGGCCGGCTGCGACACGATCGCGCCGCTCGCGCCCTGCGCGAAGGCCTGATCCAGGAAGCGGTGGCCGTCGGTCTGCTCGCCGGTCAGCGCGACGAACAGGTCGCGTTCGCCCACTTCGCGCGAGTCGAACGCCACGCCGTCCACCGCGAAGTCCGTCGTCGCGGAGCCGCCGGTCGCGGCAGCAATCTCGTCGGCGGTCCACAGCGTCATGCAGCCACCTCGCGCGCGACCGCCACGTCGTCGAACGGCAGCACGAGGTCGCCGATGATCTGTCCTTGCTCGTGCCCCTTGCCGGCGATCAGCACGATGTCGCCGGCGCGCGCCTCGGCCACCGCCGCTGCGATCGCGGCACGCCGGTCGCCGATCTCGCGGGCCGCCGGCGCGCCTTCCAGCAGCGCGCGGCGGATCGTCGCCGGATCTTCGCTGCGCGGATTGTCGTCGGTCACGATCACCAGATCGGCACTGGCCGTCGCCACCTGCCCCATCGGCACCCGCTTGCCCGCATCGCGGTCACCACCGGCGCCCAGCACCAGGATCAGTCGCCCTTCCACATGCGGGCGCAGCGCCTCGCACGCCGCCTCGATCGCGTCGGGCGTATGTGCGTAATCGACATAGATCGGCGCCCCGCTCGCGGCGATCGCGGCGCGCTCAAGCCGGCCGCGCACCGGCTGGAGCCGTGCCAGCCCGGCGATCGTCGTCGCGATGTCACCCCCTGTCGCGATCACGAGCCCGGCGGCGACCAGCGCGTTGGCGGCCTGATAACCGCCGATCAGCGGCAAGGTCACGCCGTGATCGATGCCACCCGCGTGGATCGTCAGCCCCTGCCCCAGCAGGGTCGGTGCGCGCGCGACCAGCCGAAGGTCGTCACCATGCTCGCCGACGGTGAACAGCCGGTTGCCGCGCTCGCGCGCCAGGTCCAGCACGCGTTCGGAATTGGGATCGTCCACCCACACCACCGCCGTGCCACTGTCGCTCAGCACCTGCGCGAACAGCCGCAGCTTGGCGGTGAAATACGCCGCCATGTCGCCATGATAATCGAGGTGATCGCGGCTCAGGTTCGTGAACGCCGCCGCTGTCACCGGCAGTCCCTCGGTGCGATACTGGCTGAGCCCGTGGCTCGACGCCTCGAACGCGACATGGGTCACGCCCTCGCGCGCCAGCCCCGCGACGTTCGACAGGAACGTGACGACATCGGGGGTGGTCAGTCCGGTAACGACCCGTTCGTCGGCGGTCGCGACGCCGAGCGTCCCGATCGACGCGGCATGATACCCCGCCATCCGCCACAATTGCCGCGTCATTTCGACGGTCGACGTCTTGCCGTTGGTGCCGGTCACCGCGACGGCGGTTCCCGGGAACGGCGCGAAGAAGCGGGCGGCCAACCGCGCGAACGCCTCACGTGGGTTGTCGTCGCGGATATGCAGCGCACCCTGGACGGTCGCCTCGGGACGCGCGACCACCGCGATCGCACCGGCCTCGATCGCGGCGGGGATGAAGTCCTCCCCGTTGACCCGAGCGCCCTCGAACGCGCCGAAGATCGTTCCCGGCGCGACCTTTCGATGGTCGATCGCGAAACCGGTAACGCCCGAACCGTCACCATGTGGGACCAGTTGCGACAACTTCATGCCGCGTCCCTCACTGTCCACCGCTCTTGGGCACGCGATCCGGATCCTCCCACAGCGTCGGCACGATGTCCGACACGTCGATGTCGCGATGGTCGTCGGGCACCACACCCAGGATCGCCCCCACCCGCGCGATCGTCCGCCCGACCACTGGCGCGGCATTCCATGCGGCGGTCTTCCAACCGAAGGTCTCCTTGGTGCCCAGCGGCGAGTCCAGCATCGCGACGACGACATAACGCGGGGAGTCCATCGGGAAGGCCGCCGCGAAGGTGGCCACGTTGCGCGACCGGTCATACCCGCCGGCGACCGCCGCCTCGGCGGTGCCGGTCTTGCCGCCGACCCTGTAGCCCGGCGCATCGCCCTTGCGGCCCGTGCCGCGCAAGACGATCAACCGCAGCATCTGCCGCATCCGCGCGCTCGTCGCCTCGCTGATCACGCGCCGTCCAGCCGGGGCATGTCCCGGCGCGACCTTCAGCAAAGTCGCTGGCCGCCACGTCCCGCCGTTCACCAACGCGGCGTAGGCGTTGGCGAGGTGCAGCGGCGTCACCGCGATGCCATGGCCGTAGGCGGTGGTCATCGTCGTGGTGCGGGCCCAGAAGGTCGGCCACAATGGGCGCCCCTTCTCCCGCACTTCGATATCGGGACGCGTGTCGAAACCGAGCTTCTTGAACATCGCCTGCATCCGCTCCGGCCCGACCTCGTCGGCGACGCGCGCGGTCGCGACGTTCGAGGAATAGATCAGCGTCTCGGCCATGTTCAGCCAGCGCTTTGGATCGCCGCGCTCGTCATGGATCGTGAACCGCCCTACCTGCAGCGGATGCGTCGCGTCGAAGCGCCGCTCCATCGAGGTCACGACACCATTGTCGATCGCCGCGGCCATCGTGATCGGCTTGAAGGTGGAACCCAGCTCGAACACGCTCTGCGTCGTGATGTTGCGCAGCTGGTCGGTCCCGGACATGCCGACGCGGTTCGGATTGAACGTCGGCAGCGACACCATCGCGATCACCTCGCCGGTCGCCACGTCGAGCACGATCCCGCCGCCGCCGCGCGCGGAGAAAGTGGTCATCGCGCGGCCCAGCTCGCTCTCCATCGCCGCCTGGACGCGGGTGTCGATCGACAATTGTACCGGCTGGTTGATCGTCGCCGGGTTTGTCAGCCGCTCGTCGAGGGCACGCTCCATCCCGCTCATGCCGTGCCCGCCGCTGATGAAGCCCAGCACATGCGCCGCCATCGAGGATTGCGGATACAGCCGCTGCGTCTCACGCTCGAACACGATCCCCGGCTCGCCGATCGCGTTGACCGCCTCTACCAGCGCGGGGCTGGCGCGACGATTGAGGTAGGTGAAGCTGACCGGCCGCGTGATCTGCGCATAGAACCATGCCTGATCGCCACGGTCGGGCATCAGGTCGGCCAGCTTCTGCGCGATTTGGACCGGATCGCCGAGCAGCTTTTTCGGGTGGACGCCGATCGTCCAGGCATCGATCGTGCGTGCCAGCGGTGCACCGTTGCGGTCGACGATGTCGCCGCGCGGGGCCGCCAGCGTCGTGGCCGCACCGCGCTCACCCCCCTCCAGCACGCCGAGCATCGCCAACCGCCCGATGACGATAAACACCGCCGCCGCGAACAGCAGCAGCAGGATCATCAGGCGCAGGTGTTGCGTCGCCAGCAATTGCTGGCGCTGGTCGCCCGAGCGGCCGGCGCGAAGCGGTCGGGCGACGAGCGTGGTCACCGCAGGCGGCTCCGTTCGGCCCGCGCGCCGCTCAGCAGATCGCCGAGCGTGTTCTCGCTCAGCAAGCCGCGATCGAGCATCGCGACCTTCGCCACCTTCACCGGAGCGGCGACCGCGCGCACCGCCACCTTGGTAACGGTGACGGGCGGCGTGGCGGCGGCGACCTGAACCGCGGCGACCTTCACGACGGTGGCAGGTGCCACGCTGGCGGTGGCGACCGCGGGTACGCTCGGCGTGGCGGCAACCGGCGCGGACGGTACGATCAGCTGTGCGGTCTGTACCGGCACGTCGCGACCCGGCACCGGCACGCCCTGCACCGGCGACAGCGCGGCGAGCGCGCGCTCATCCGCCACGAACTGCTGCGCCGTCGGCACCGTCAGCGCCAGCGTGTTGCCGTTCCACCGCTCCAGCTGTGCAAGGTTGGCGCGCACGTCGAACTCGGTTTCCAGCGCGCGAATATCGCGCTCGGCGCTGGCGATGCGACGATCGACCTGCTCCAGCCGCTTGCGTTCCGCGGCGACCTGCGACGACACGAGATAGAAGCCGATCGCCACGATCGCGCAACCGGTCAGCCAGCCCAGCCCCTTCAACCGATAAATCGCCGCCATCGTTACGCCTCCAAACGCCAAGGGGCCGCCCCGGTACGCCGGGCGGTACGAAGAGTGGCGGAGCGGGCGCGCGGATTGGCCGCCAGCTCCGTGTCGCTCGCGCGGATCGCACGGGCGGTGATCTCGAAGGTTGCGGCGCGCGATGCGCCGCTGACCGGCAGGTGACGCGACCCACCGGGCGCCGCGCCCGAACGGTCGCGCAGGAAGCGCTTGACGATGCGATCCTCCAGCGAGTGGAAGGTCACGATCGCCAGCCGGCCGCCCGGTTTCAGCACGCGCTCGGCGGCTCCCAGCCCACGGGCCAACTCGTCCAGCTCGCCGTTGACGTGGATGCGCACCGCCTGGAACGCCCGGGTCGCGGGGTCCTTCTTGTCGTGCGGTCGGTGACCCAGCGCCTTGCGCACGACGTTGGCGAATTGCGCGGTCGTGGTCAGCGGGCGCGCCGCGACCACCGCGCGCGCGATGCGGCGCGATTTCGGCTCCTCGCCATATTGGTAGAGGACGTCGGCGATCGCCTCTTCATCCGCCTCGTTCAGGAAGTCGGCGGCGGACATCCCGTCCTGGCTCATCCGCATGTCGAGCGGCCCGTCCGACTGGAACGAGAAGCCGCGCTCGGCCTGGTCGAGTTGCATCGACGACACGCCGATATCCATCGTCACGCCGTCCACCGGCACCGCGTCACGCGCCGCCAGTTCGGCCTCCAGCGCCGAGAAGGTCGCCGGCACGAGCGTCAGGTCGGCCTCCGCCTCCAAGGCGCGACCGTTGGCGATCGCATCCGGGTCGCGATCGAACGCGATCACCGCCGCGCCGGTCGCGAGGATGGCGCGCGTATAGCCGCCCGCACCGAACGTCGCATCGACATGGCGCTCGCCGGGGGCGGGGGCGAGGGCGGCGAGGACTTCGTCGAGCAGGACGGGGATGTGGGGGACACCGCTCATGACAAGGCGATCCCTTTGTCTTCGCAGGTGAATTCGACATATTCCTTCAGGAACGGGTCGATGCCCGGTGTCTCGATCAGCACGTGCGGTGCCCAGATCGTGATCCAGTTGAACGCGCCCAGGAACACCGCCGCGCCCGAAATACGGGCGTAGCGACGCTCAAATACCGGCATAATGAAGCGTCCGGAGCCATCGAACGGCAACGGTTCGGCCCCGCCGGCGCGATCGAGGATATTGTAATCGACCCGGCCGCTGGTCGCGAACTGCGCGGCGTCCAGCGCCTCCAGCCTCGCCTTCCATACGCCGACGAACCCGGGATCGTAGGCGATCAGGCAGCGATGCTCGGGATGGGGCGCGATGATGACGGTGCCGCCATCCTTGCCGTCGTCGCGCGGCGCATTCTTGGCCAGCGTCGCGCGCAGGGTGTTGGGAATCGCGACCCGGCCCTTGTCGTCGACAAGACCAAGCCCCTTTCCCTGATAATCCACCCTGTCGATCACGCCCACCTCGCACCCGGAGCGCACGACCCTCCTGCCCGGCGCACGGCCATCGCCGCGCGCCGACGTTGCCGTCAGCAAACAACAGTGGTCCTGCCCCCAATGTCGTGGCCATGACGTATCAGGGTTAAGCAGGGATGAGAAGGGATATTCGGGGAAATCCGGGGATCAGCCCGGCGGATCGCCAAAATGCGCGGAAAACCGACCCAACCGCCCCAACCGCACGCCAGTACAAACGCGGACGGATGGCAGAATCGACCGGATCGCCCCGCGATTTTCCGGCGAATGGCACGCGTTCCCCGATTCTCCCCGGCGAGTCCGCGACGGGGCGACGAGGCAGGCGGCAGCCGCGGTCGGTCGCCGCGGCGAGCGGGTCACAGGTTGCCGCTGCTGGCGGCGGGCGCCGGCTGCGGCGCGGGGGGGACCGGCGCATCGGCGGAAGGCTGCGGCGTGGGCGCCGCGCCGGGCGTGACACCCATTTCGGCGAGCGGCTCGTTGGTGGGCAGTGCCGAGGGAGCGGACGCGGGGGCGCTCATGTTGGCGACCAGTTCCGGTTGCGCCGCGCCCGTGACGCTGACGGGCTGCTGCTGGTTGACCGAAGAGAAGATCGCGCTGGCCAGGCCGATCAGCAGCACGACCGCCGCCAGCCCGATCATGCCGACCCGCACGCGCTGGCGCGATTGCTCTGCCTGCCGGCGTTCGGCGGCGGCCTTGTCTTGAGGAGGAGCCTTCATCGGTCGCGCGTATCTAACCGATCGTCGCGGGACTGTCGATCAATTCGTTAACGTCGCACCAGCCCCTTGGCCGCCAGCCAGGCCGGATCGTAGAGCGTCGAGAGATATCGGAACCCCGTGTCGCACAGGATCGTCGCGATCCGCTTGCCCGGCCCCAGCCGTTCCGCCAGCCGCACCGCGCCCGCCACGTTGATTCCCGAGGACAGCCCCAGGCACAGCCCTTCCTCGCGCAGCAGGCGATCGGTCCAGTCCAGCCCCTCCTGATCGGCGATCCGGAATTGCGCATCGACTGGTGCGCCCTCCAGGTTGGCGGTGATCCGCCCCTGCCCGATCCCCTCGGCCACCGACGATCCCTCCGCGCGCAGTTCGCCGCAGGCATAATATTCGTACAAGGCCGCGCCGTGCGGATCGCTGAGCGCGATACAGACGTCGGGATCGTGCGCCTTGAGGCCCAGCCCGACCCCCGCGAAGGTGCCGCCGGTGCCGACCGCACAGGTGAAGCCGTCGATCCGCCCCTCCATCTGCGTCCAGATCTCCTCGGCGGTGCCCATGATGTGCGCGCGGCGATTGGCGATATTGTCGAACTGGTTGGCCCAGATCGCGCCCGGCGTCTCCTCGGCGATCCGGCGCGAGGTGTGGACGAAATGGCATGGGGACGAATAAGGCGCCGCCGGCACCGTCACCAGCTCCGCCCCCAGCGCGCGCAACGTGTCCATCTTTTCCTTCGACTGGGTGTCGGGCATCACGATGATCGTCCGATAGCCCTTGGCATTGGCGACCAGCGCCAGCCCGATGCCGGTGTTGCCCGCCGTGCCCTCCACGATCGTGCCGCCGGGCTGCAAAACGCCGCGCTCTTCCGCATCGTTGACGATGTAGAGCGCGGCGCGATCCTTCACGCTGGCCCCCGGATTGGCGAATTCGCATTTCCCGAAGATGTCGCAGCCGGTCGCCTCGCTCGGCCCCTTCAACCGGACGAGCGGGGTGTTGCCGATCAGGGAAAGCGTGTCGGTGGTGGTAAGCATGACGCGTAGATGCGGGCGGCGGCCTCCAACCGCAAGCGAATGAAACTATCCCGCGCCCTGCCGCGCCTTGAAGCGCCATGCCGCTCGCCAAGCGCCCGCTTCTCTGCCATGTTCCCGTTTCGTTTTCATCGTGACGAGTCGCTTGTCCGTGTCCCCCGCACCCCCGCCGATGATGCCCGACCTGCCGCCTCGCCCGTTGCGATGGCTGTTCCTCGACCTGAACAGCTATTTCGCCAGCGTCGAGCAGCAGGTGCAGCCCGCGCTGCGCGGGCGGCCGATCATCGTCGCCCCGGTGGGATCGGACACGACGGTGGCGATCGCTGCTTCGGTGGAGGCCAAGCGGTACGGCATTTCGACCGGCACGCCGGTGTGGGAGGCCAGGCAGCGGTGCCGCGAGCTGATCGTGACCCCCGCGCGCCACGAACGCTATGTCGCGTTCCATCAGGCGATCGTCGCGGAGATCGAGCGGCACATCCCGGTGACCAGGATCTGTTCGATCGACGAGGTGGCCTGTCGCCTGCTCGACAATGAGAACAGCCGCGACCAGGCCGAAGCGCTGGCGCGGCGGATCAAGTTGGGGATCCGCGACCGCGTCGGTGCGTGCCTGACCTCCTCGGTGGGGATCGCGCCGAACCGGCTGCTCGCCAAGCTCGCCTCCGACCTGCAGAAGCCGGACGGGCTGGTGGTGTTCGAGGCCGCCGACCTGCCGCACGCGCTATATCCGCTGGCGCTGCGTGAGATTGCGGGGATCGGCGCGAAGATGGAGCGACGGCTGGCCCGCGACGGGGTCAACGACATCGCGCAACTGCTCGCCCGCCGCCCGCGCGACGCCGGCCACGCCTGGGGCGGGACGAACGGCGATCGGCTCTGGTATCTGCTCCACGGCGTCGACCTGCCCGACAAACCGACGCAGAGCCGTACGATCGGGCACAGCCACGTCCTGTCGCCGGGCAAGCGGGGCTATGCCGCGGTGCGCCTGACCGCGCGGCGCCTCGCGCTGAAGGCGGCGAGCCGGCTGCGCCGCAAGGACTATCGCGCCCGCCTGCTGGTGCTGCATGCGCGGTTCGAGGACGACAAGAGCGTGTGGCGCACCTCCGCGAAGCTGCCCGCGACGCAGGACAGTTTCGCGATGCTGGCGATCCTCGACACGCTGTTGCCGCGACTGCGCGCGCAAGAGGCGGTACATCGCAGCGGATGCCGGATGATCGGGGTGACGCTGGCCGAGATCGAGCCGGTCGCGGGCGAGCAGCATTCGCTGTTCGCGCACCTGCCCGCCGACGATCCGCTGGCCCGCGAAACGCGCGGGCTGGCGCTCAGCCGCGCGATGGACCGGATCAACGAGCGATTCGGCCGCCATGCGGTGTCGGTCGGCGCGACGCATGGCGGCCGGCTGGACCGGGTGGGCACCAAGATCGCGTTCGGGCGGATCCCGGACCTTCAGGAATTCCACGAATGAGCTTGCTTCTGATGCAGCGCAACAAACCGTGACTTGACGGAGTAAACGCCATCGGCGAAGCGACATGCACTATGCAGAAGCTTCTTCCCCTCTCGGTGGCCGCCGCCCTGCTGGCACTGTCGGCCTGCAACTCCGAACCGTCCTCGCCGCAGGTGCTGGACAGCAACCCCGATCCCATGGCCTCGACGCTCGCCAATGCCGCGCCGGTCGAACTGCCGCCCGCGATCAAGGCCGACAAGACCATGCGCTGCAAGGATCAGAGCCTGGCCTATGTCACCTTCTTCGATGGCGACAAGCAGGCCGTCGTCCGCACCGAGAAGGGCGGCGCCGCGACCATGCTGAAGGCCGAGAAGTCGGGCGATCCGCTGGTCGCCGAGGGCGGCTGGAAGATGACCGGCACCACCAGCGAGATCAAGCTGACCCGCCCGGGCAAGCCCGAACTGGTCTGCCATTCCTGATCCCGATCGATCCGGGGCGACGCCTGAGCGGCCCCGGATCGCCTTACTGACCCGTATCGACGATTTCGCATCGGCGCGGTGGCGCCGCGATTCAAACCTGCATCATCTTCCTTGCCCCGGCCGCACGCGCCCCGTAGCGTCGCGGACATGACCACGGTGGCGATCTACAGCCTGAAGGGTGGCGTCGGAAAGACGACGCTGGCGATCAACCTCGCCTATTGCGCGGCGACGCATTCGGCGCGGCGCACGCTGCTGTGGGATCTCGATCCACAGGGGTCGGCCACCTGGCTGCTGGGTGACGGGCGCGCGCACGACCGTGCCGGTGCGCTGTTCGCGCGCGGGGTCTCGCCCGCCAAGCTGATCGCGCCGACCGCGTTCGAGCGGCTCGACCTGCTGCCCGCCGACGCGTCGTTGCGCGATCTCAACCACCAGCTTCGCGAGATGGACAAGAAGCGCCGGCTGCGCAAACTCGTGGCCGAACTGGGCGACTACGACAATGTCGTGCTCGATTGCCCGCCGGGGCTGACCGAAACCGCCGACCAGGTGATCCGCGCCGCCGACCTGCTGGTGGTGCCGGTCGTCCCCTCCGCCTTCGCGCAACAGGCGTTCGCGACGCTCGATCGCGAATTCGGCGGGCAGGTGCCGATGTTGCCGGTGCACATGATGGTGGACCGGCGGCGCGCGCTCCACGCCGCCGCGATCGCGCGCGACCCGGACTGGCCGGTGATCCCGATGACCAGCGCGGTCGAGAACGCCACGGCGCAGCGGCTGCCGGTGGGCGCGGCCGCGCCGCGCAGCCCCGCCGCCGACGCCTTCGCGCACCTGTGGCGGGCGATCGAGCAGCGCCGTACTTGAGCGCGGCGGGCGTACTCGATCCCGCCCTGCTGCTGGGTGCCTATTCGGTCGGCGTGTTTCCGATGGCCGACAGCCGCGAGGCGCGCAGCATCTATTGGGTCGAGCCGCGCCGGCGCGCGATCCTGCCGCTCGACGGCTTCCACCTGTCGCGCTCGTTGCGCCGCACGATCGCCGCCGACCGCTTCCGCGTCACCGTCGACCGGGCGTTCGACCGGATCATCGCGCTCTGCGCCGAGGCGGTCGAGGGACGCCCGGACACGTGGATCAACGCGATGATCGAGGATGCCTTCCTCCGGCTCCACGCGCTTGGCCATGCCCATTCGGTGGAATGCTGGGACGGCGACCGGCTGGTGGGCGGGCTGTACGGGCTGGCGCTGGGCCGCGCGTTCTTCGGCGAAAGCATGGTCAGCCGCGCGACCGACGCGTCGAAGGTGGCGATCGCCGCGCTGGTCGCGCGGTTGACGGCGGGCGGCTACACGCTGCTCGATTGCCAGTTCATGACCACGCATCTCGCCTCGCTGGGCGCGTGCGAGATCGATCGCGCCGATTACATGGCGTTGCTGGGCGCGGCGCTTTCCTCGACCGGTTCGTCGGCGGGCGTGTCCTCGCCGGGGTCGGCGGCGGGCGCGGCGGCAGGCGATTTCTTCGCGCTCGACGCGCGGGCCGGCGCCGATGGCGCGGTGTCCGGAAACGTGGTCGTGCAGCTCTTGGGCCAGACGTCGTAGACCGGGTGGATCACGACGTTCAGCGCCGGGCGCTCCTTGTAGAGCCAGCCCGAGAAGGCGCGGCGCCAGTGCGCATCGGCCCCGCGAACGTCGAGCTGGACGAAGGCGCCGGTCAGTTGCTCGGGCTCCCACGGCGCGGTCTTCTCGCACGCGCGCAGCCGGACGATGACGTCGCCGATCCGCCCCGCCTGCCCCGGCTTCAGCGTGATGTCGCGGCTGACGCCGTTGCGCTTGTTGAGCACCCCCAGCACCGCGACGCGCGCCGCCATCGGGGTGGTGCCCGCGTCGGTGGCGGCGTCCTGCGGGTCCGCGCTCACCTCGTCGGCGGCGGGGCGCGCGGGCGCCGTATCGGGCACGTCCTTGCTCACGATCGTGGGGTCGCGCGGCGCATCGGACGCGGCCGGGCGATCCCCCGCGCGCAGGCTCAGCCCCGCCCAGGTCGCTCCCGCCGCCGCCACCAGAACCAGCCCGCCGATCGCGAGCGGACGCTTCACGCGTCAGGGCTCCACGCCTCGTAATCGCCGGTCGCCGCGGCGCGGTGGCCGCCCTTCTCCAGCGCGCCCTGCGGGCGATAGGCATAAGCGGTGCCGGTCATGTTCGGCACCGCCGGCTTCTCCCACTGGCGCGGGGCGGGCAGCACCTCGGTCGGCACGCCGTCCACCTGCCGGTGCAGCCAGCTGAACCACTCGGGCGGGACGCGGCTGACGTCGTTGGCGCCGGCGAAGATCACCCAGCGGCGCGGTTCGCCCGCGGTGTCCCGGCCACCCTGCCAATAGGTGTTGCCCAGCGAATCCTCGCCCACCTGGCGCTTGCCGCGCAGACCATACAGGACGGTGCCCCAGCTTGCGCCGTTCCACCAGGTGAAGGGGTTGAGATTGATGCCCATCGTGGCGCCTCGCTTACCCGCCCGCGCCCGCGCGTTCAACACCCCGCGTGCGGTGCGTCATTCGGGCGTGGCCACCCCGACCGCCAGCGGCCCCTTGCGCCCCTGCACCACCCGCGCGCGCAACCGTTGCTCGGGCTCGACATCGGCGATCCCGGCGCGGCGCAGCGTTTCCATGTGGACGAAGATGTCGCCGGGCCGCGCCAGCGCCACCAGAAAGCCGTAGCCCTTGACGCGGTTGAACCATTTGACGCTGACGTCTTCCCAATCCGCCTGCGCCGTCATCTCGTCGGGCGCGACCTCGGGCGCGATTCGGGCGCGGTCGCGGTCGCGCACGACATCGGTGGCCGCCGCCAAATCGAGCGCGGAGATCGCCACCGCCTGCCACCCGCGCGGCCCCTGCGCCGCACGCCCCTCGACGCGCGTACCCTCCGGCAGGGTACGGCGGCCATAGGCCTGCAGCACACTGAAATGCAGCAGGACATCGCCCATGTCGGGGTCGTCGGAGACGACGAAGCCGAACCCGCGCGTGGCGTCGAACCACTTGAGCACGCCGACCAGGGCGACCGACGGCACATCGTCCGTGATCACGCCGGCGCGGCTTTCCCCGCTGTCGGTCGCTGCTCCCGCCCCGTGCTGCACCTCGCGACGCTTCCCTTTCTTCATCCCCGGTTCACATCGGTGCACCGCACCATGACCGAAAGCAAGCCGCGATCGCTCACTCCGCCGTGGGAAGCTGACCCGGGTCGCACTCGACCACGCGTCGCGCGGTGTCCATGTCGTGCCCCGCGCGCAAGAGCGTCGCCACCTGCCGCTCGCGGTCGCGCGGATCGGCGCGCGCCGCCGCGAACGGGCCGATCCGCTTGCGCCGCGCCAGTTTCAGCGCGCTGTCGAGCGCCCCAGCCCTCGCCTCCGCCACCACGCCAGCGCGATCCTCCTCCGCCAGACCGGCGGCGCGCAGCGTTTCCGCGACCCGCCGCGCGCCATAGCCGCGCCGCGCCAATGCCGCGCCCTTCATCTCCGCGAAGCCGCGATCGTCGACATAGCCCGCGTCCGCCATCCGCTGCGCCACGGCGTGCGGATCGGCGGACGGCCCGTCCCACCCACGCTCGCGAACCTTGCGCGCGAGATACTGCGCCAGCTTTCCGCGCGAGGTCGCGAACCGCTCGACATAGCGCAACGCCAGCCGCTCCAACGCGGCGGCATCGAGCGGGGGCGGCGGGCGACGCGGAGCTCTGGGTTCGGGCACGCCTTGATTGTGCCACACTGACCATGGATTTTGAGGGTCAAATTTTAACCTAGGCCGGCAAACCGCCATTTTTGCCGATCAACCATTGCGCCCGCGTTACAGGTGCGACAGGAACACAGGATGACGATCGACCCCGCCCCGATGACCGCCCCCGCGCCGACCGCGCCGACGGCCACCCCGACGGACGACCGGCTGCCGCGCCGCTTTTCCGACTTCGCGACGCTGGGCGACGCGCTGGATTATGCCGCGCAGGGGCAGCGCGGGCTGAACTTCCATGACGCGCGCGGCACGCTGGTGCGCAGCTATCCCTTCGCCCGGATGCGCGCCGACGCGCATGACGCGGCGCTGCGGCTGATCGCCGAAGGTGTGGCGCCGGGCGACCGGATCGCGTTGGTCGCGGAAACGAGCGCGGAATTCGGCGCGCTGTTCTTCGGCGCGGTGCTGGCGGGTGCGTGGCCGGTGCCGCTGCCGCTGCCGACCTCGTTCGGCGGCCGCGAATCGTACATCGACCAGTTGCGCGTTCAGTTGGCGAGCTGCGATCCCAAGTTGCTGATCTATCCGGCAGAACTGGCGCAGATGGCCGGTGCGGCGGCCGAGGCCGCCGGCGTGGCCGGGATCGACTGGGCCGAGTTCGCGACGCGCGCGGCCCCGGACGCGCCGCTGCCGAAGGCCAGCGCCGACGACGTGTGCTACCTGCAATATTCCAGCGGCTCGACCCGCTTCCCGCACGGCGTGGCGATCACGCACCGCGCGCTGCTCAGCAACCTCGCGGCGCATGCGCATGGCGTGCAGATCATCGATACCGATCGCTGCGTATCGTGGCTGCCGTGGTATCACGACATGGGGCTGGTCGGCTGCTTCCTGTCGCCGGTCGCCAATCAGGTGTCGACCGATTACCTGAAGACCGAGGATTTCGCGCGCCGCCCACTGTCGTGGCTGGACCTGATCAGCCGCAACCAGGGCACCTCGCTCAGCTATTCGCCGACCTTCGGCTATGACATTTGCGCACGCCGTATCTCGTCGCAGACCAAGGCGTCGGACCGGTTCGACCTGTCGCGCTGGCGCGTCGCGGGCAACGGCGCGGACATGATCCGCCCCGACGTGATGCAGGCGTTCGTCGATGCCTTCGCCGACGCCGGGTTCCAGGCGACCGCCTTCCTGCCCAGCTATGGCCTGGCCGAGGCGACGCTGGCGGTGTCGCTGATGCCGCCGGGCGAGGGCATCCGGGTCGAGCTGGTCGAGGAGACCGAGCTGTCGGGCGCGCAGCATGGCGAGGATCGTCCGCAGCGATATCGTGCGATCGTGAACTGCGGCAAGGCGGTGCGCGACATGGAGATCGCGGTGCGCGAGGAAGACGGCACCCCGCTGCCCGATGGCGCGATCGGCAAGGTGTGGTGTCGCGGCCCCAGCGTCATGGTCGGCTATTTCCGCGATCAGGCGTCCACCGAGGCGTGCCTGGTCGACGGATGGCTGGATACCGGCGACATGGGCTATATGTCGGACGGCTACATCTTCATCGTTGGCCGCGCCAAGGACATGATCATCATCAACGGCCGCAACCACTGGCCGCAGGATATCGAATGGGCGGTGGAGCAATTGCCCGGCTTCAAGGCGGGTGACATCGCCGCCTTCGCGATCACCACGCCCGGCGGCGAGGAAACGCCCGCCGTGCTGGTGCAGTGCCGCAGTTCGGACGAGGCGGAACGCGTCCGCCTGCGCGACGAGATCCGCGACCGGGTGCGTTCGGTGACCGGCATGAATTGCGTGGTCGAGCTGATCCCCCCCCGCACGCTGCCGCGCACCAGCTCGGGCAAGCTGAGCCGCGCCAAGGCGCGCAACCTGTATCTGAACGGCGAGATCAAGCCCTACGATCTTGCCGCCTGAAGCGCGGTAAAATTATCGACGGACCGGGACGGACCGCCATAGGCGCGCCGCGCCGGTGGTAACCGCCGTCGCGGCAAGCATTTACCCGAATGATCGCGGTTCCCGGCGCATGCGGCAACCCGCTGCCGGGCGGGGGCAGAAGCGTGCCGGGCAACGCTTCGTCAACCTGCGTGCGGCTATGACGACGGGGTGACCGCCCCCGCCCCCTCCTCGCTGCCGCACCGCCCGCCCCTCCGCGCCTTGCTCGGCCTGCGCGATGGCGACGATCCCGATTTGTGGGGTCGCATCCGCGCCGCGCAATTGCTGGCCGGACGGCAGCGCGCGCTGTTGTTGCTCGCCGCCAATCTGGTGGGCGCGACCATGGTCGTCATGCTGCTGGAGGGGCGCGTCGCATTCGCCCGGCTCGCCTGCTGGGCGATCGCGACCGGCGGTGTCGCGATCGCCATCGCGATCCGACGCCTGCGCGGCCCCGCGCATGTCGGCAGCTATGCCGATCTGTCGGAGATGCGCCCGCTGCTGCTGGAGGGGCTGGCACTCGGCCTGACATGGGGTGCGGTGCCGATCGTGTTCGGCGAGCATATCGACATGGCGACCGGGCTGATGCTGCATGTCGTCGTCGGCGTGCTGATGGCGACCGCCGCGCTGGCGCTGGTGTCGCTGTTGATGGCGGCGGTGGGCTTCATCGGCATCACCGCGATCGCGGCGGCGGTGTCGATGCTGCTCGCCGACAGCCCGGTCGCGGCGATCGCCGAGCTGCTGTTCGCCACCGTCCTGTGCGTCGCGACCTTCGACCGGTCGCGCGCGTTGGCGATGCTGCACGCCGCGGCCATATCGCTCGATGATCGTGACGGGACGATCGGGCTGTTGCTGCGCGATTTCGACGAAAGCGCCGCCGACTGGCTGTGGCAGATCGATGCCGGACGCCGGATCGTCGATCCGAGCGCGCGCTTCGCCGCCGCATGCGGGATGGAGCGCGATGCCCTGGCGGGGCGTCCGTTGCTGGAAATCCTGGCGGGGGCGGGATGGGAGAGCGGACGCGTCGCCCCGGTGCTGCGCGATCTCAATCTCCGGCTTCAGAACCGGGAGAGCGTGCGCGATCTCGATCTGCCGGTGACGATCGCGGGCGAGCAGCGCTGGTGGCGGATCGCCGCCTCGCCGCGCCGCGATGCCGACGGCCATTTCGGCGGTTATCGCGGCGTCGCCTCCGACATCACCGCCGAGCGCGCCTCGGCGGAGAAGATCGCGAAGCTCGCGCGCTTCGATACGCTGACTGGGCTGCCGAACCGGCTGTTCGTCAACGAGGCGCTGGCCGACGCGGTCGCCAGGGCGGAGCAGCACCGCACCCGCTCCGCCTTCATGATGATCGACCTGGATCGCTTCAAGGCGGTCAACGACACGCTGGGTCATCCGGTGGGCGATCGGTTGCTGAGCCGCGTATCGGAGCGGCTGGCCACGCTGGTCGGCGCCAACGAGGTGGTCGGGCGGCTGGGTGGCGACGAATTCGCGGTGGTGGTGCGCGACGCCACCGATCCGACGCGGGTCGAGCGGCTGGCGCACACGATCATCGAGGCATTGTCGCGCCCCTATGAGGTGGATCAGCATACCCTGTATATCGGCGCCTCGGTCGGGGTGGCGACCTCACCGCGCGACGGGCGCAGCGCGGAAACGCTGATCCGCTCCGCCGATCTCGCGCTCTACCGGTCGAAGGATCAGGGCGGCGGGGTGTTCCACGCCTATGAGCCGCAACTCCACGCCGAGGCGGAAGAGCGGCGCGTGCTGGAAATGGCACTGCGCCAGGCGCTCGACCGCCGCGAACTGTCGCTCGAATATCAGCCGGTGGTGGATGCGCGTTCCGGCGCGCTGCGCGGGTTCGAGGCGCTGCTGCGCTGGCATCATCCGGCGTTCGGGCAGATCCCCCCCGCCAAGTTCATCCCGATCGCCGAGGAGGCACGGCTGATCTCCGCGATCGGCGACTGGGTGGTGCACACCGCCTGCGCGGAAGCGGCGGGCTGGCCGGACGACATCCATGTCGCGGTCAACGTCTCCCCCGAACAGCTTCACCATCCGCGCTTCGTGACGGTCGTCGCGGGGGCATTGGCCGACAGCAAGCTGGCACCGCGCCGCCTGGAGCTGGAGGTGACCGAAAGCGTGTTCCTGCGCGAGGGAACCGGCGCCACGCGCGTGCTGGGCGACATCCTCGACCTGGGGGTGGGCCTGAGCCTCGACGATTTCGGCACGGGTTATTCCTCGCTCGGCTATCTCAGTTCCACGCGCTTCTCGTCGATCAAGATCGACCGCAGCTTCGTGCAGACCGCCGCGGCGGGGCGCGCGGAAGCGGTGGCGATCATCCGCGCCGTGGTGGCGATGGCCGACAGCCTCGACATGACCACCACCGCCGAGGGCGTGGAAACCGAGGCGCAGGTGCGCATGGTGCAGGACCTGGGGTGCCGCAGCATCCAGGGCTATTATTTCGGGCGACCGTTGCCCGTGGCCGAGGCGCGCGCGCTGGCGATGCGTCAACCCGGGACGCGCGCGGCGTAATCGACTTGACGAACGGCCCCGATCCGTTCAACAGCAGCGCCCGCACAGGAGTGTAGCTCAGTTGGTAGAGCATCGGTCTCCAAAACCGAGGGCCCACGGTTCGAGTCCGTGCACTCCTGCCAGCATTCTTTTGTAAGAACCGGACCCAATACGCGGCTTGCGTGTTGTGCATTGCGGCGCCATAGCGCGATCTGGGTTAAACACCTCAAGGGAGTTCTTCACATGCGTTCGATCCTCGCCGGCGCCGCCGCGCTCAGCCTCATCGCCACCCCGGCGCTCGCCGCCACCAGCAACCCGGCGTCGAGCCTGTCGGTCGCGCAGTCGCGCGCCGCGACCCCGTCGGCCAAGAAGAACGAGCTGGCCGGTGCCGGCATCTTCGCCGCGATCATCGCCGCCGGCATCGCCGCGATCGGTGTCATCGCGATCGTGAACGACGACAATTCCGACAGCAACTGATCGGATGTCGCGCGCGGCCTGACGGCTGTGGCGCGATCGTCGACGAAGGGGTCGGGCGCGCCGCGTCCGGCCCCTTTTTCGTGTGCGCGGTCGCGGCGTACGTCGCCCGCCGCACCGCAGCGGGGCCGCCGGACCGCCCGCTTGCCTTTTCGCGGGCACGATCCTATGTCGTTCGACACATCCGACAGCGCGGACGGCTTGCCAACCGCTCCCGGGCCATCGCCCGGGTAGCGGTAGCGGGCCCATGCCGGGACTTTTCATTCAGGCTCAATCAGGGCCAGGGCTCAACGAAGGCGCAGATCCGTGGCGAAGACGACCCCGCTGGAATTCATCCGTCAGGTCCGCACCGAAACCGCGAAGGTCGTATGGCCGACCGGGCGCGAGACGGTGATGACGGGCGTGATGGTCGTCATCATGACGACGGTGCTGGCGCTGTTCTTCCTCTCGGTCGATTCGATCTTCAACGCCGTGGTCAAGGCGTTGCTGAGCCTGGCGCAGTAAGGACGGAATTACAGACGATGGCGCGCTGGTACATCATCCACGCCTACTCGGGTTTCGAGGGCAAGGTTCGCGATTCGATCATGGCCGAGGCGACCCGCATGGGCCTCGAGCAGCTGGTCGAGCAGATCGAAGTGCCGACCGAGACGGTCACCGAGGCGCGCCGTGGCAAGAAGATCGCGGTCGAGCGCAAGTTCATGCCGGGCTACGTGCTCGCCAAGCTGGCGATGAACGACGACGTCTATCACCTCGTCAAGAACACGCCCAAGGTCACCGGCTTCCTCGGTTCGTCGGGCAAGCCGCAGCCGATCTCCGACGCCGAGGCGGCGCGGATGCTCAACTCGAAGGAAGAGGCCGCCGCCGCGCCGAAGACCAAGGTCAAGGTCGATTACGAGATCGGCGACGCGGTGAAAGTGCTGGAAGGCCCGTTCGCCAGCTTCAACGGCACCGTCGAGGAGCTGGATTTCGACAAGTCGAAGGTCAAGGTCTCGGTCAGCATCTTCGGACGCGCCACGCCGGTCGAGCTCGATTTCGAACAGGTCGAGCGCAGCAAGTAAGCGGCGACGCCCGCAGCGCGTCAGGCCTGCGGGCGAACCCCCTCCCCCTTCGCGCCAGCGTCTTCGTCGCGCCATGGCGCCGCCACGATGTGCGGCGCCAGCTCGACGCGCTTGCGTTGCTGGCGCACCTCCAGGCTGGGCGTGAACAGCATCGTCTCGGATCGCCGGAACTGCGCCGGCGTCATCCCGACGAACTCGCGGAACTCGCGGTTCAGGTGCGACGCATCGTAGAAGCGCAGCTCCGCCAGCTCGTCGGCGGTCGGCACCGCCAGCCCGCGCATCACCGCCGCCATGTCCAGAAAGCGGCTGCGGCGTAGCACCGTCTTGGGCAGGTGACCGAAATGCGCGCGTACGGTGCGGTCCAGCCGCCGCCCCGACATGCCGAACTCGGCGGCAATGTCCGCGACCGGGCGAACCGGATCGACGCGCGCGATCCGCTCGAACGCGGCGCTGACCGGATCGATCGGCACCGCGCGGATCACCACCCGCTCGCGCACCACCTGCTCCATCCGCGCAAACGTCTGTTCATGGTCGTAGACGTCGGCGGTCGCCCAACGCAGCGCCGCGCTCCAATCACCGTCCAACGGCACCAGCCGGTCCGCCATCCGGTCCGCCGGCTCGTCGCAGAAGGTCAACCAGGCGCCGGGCCGGATCGCGAACCCCGCCGCCAGCACCGGGCCGCGACACCGCACCGGAAAACGGCGCTGCTGCGGACCGAACAGCATCGGCCCCTCGTAGCCGACCCAATTTCCATCGATCAGCGTTTCCCACGTCCCGACCAGCGGTACGCGGATATAGGCGTTTTCGTGGAACAGGAAATCATCGAGCAACTCGTCCGCCGGGCGTTCGATGACGGTAACGAAGAATCGTGCGACGTGCCCGGCAAGCGAATCAGGCGGTGTGCGGCTGAGCGACAGCGGTGCGCCGCCGCGCGATGCACCGGTTCTGGGGATGACGCTGCGCATAAAGGCTGGTACGTCCGATCGCGCCCGCGAGCAACGATCCTTCAGAAAAATTGATCTCGATCAGCATCAATTCGGTCGCGTTACGCGGGAGTTGCGTGGCGCGCGGCGATCGGCTAGAGGCGCGCGCTTCCAGTCAGCAACGATCGGAACGTGCGGGAGGGCGTCGCCACGGCGAGGCCCGTCGAACCGCTAGACTTGAACCGGGCGCGTCCTTGTCGGCACGCCCCGTAACAGAGTGAGACGCATGGCAAAGAAGATCACAGGCTATATCAAGCTGCAGGTCCCGGCCGGTTCCGCCAACCCGTCGCCGCCGATCGGCCCGGCGCTGGGTCAGCGCGGCGTGAACATCATGGAATTCTGCAAGGCGTTCAACGCGCAGACCGGCGACATGGAGAAGGGCGCGCCCCTCCCCACCGTCATCACCGTCTATGCGGACCGTTCCTTCTCGTTCGTCACGAAGACGCCGCCGGCGACCTTTCTGATCAAGAAGGCAGCAAACCTGAAGTCGGGCTCGAAGGAGCCGGGCAAGGTGTCCGCGGGCAAGATCAAGCGTTCGCAGCTGTCGGAAATCGCGCAGACCAAGATGAAGGATCTGAACGCGAACGACATCGAGGCGGCGACGAAGATCATCGAAGGCTCGGCCCGCGCGATGGGCCTCGAAGTGGTGGAGGGCTGAGATCATGGCGAAGCTGACCAAGAAGCAGAAGGCCATCACGGTCGATCGTGAGAAGCTGCACGGCGTGGACGAGGCGATCGCGCTGGCGAAGTCGGGAGCGACCTCGAAGTTCGACGAGACGATCGAGGTCGCGCTGAACCTGGGCGTCGACCCGCGTCACGCCGACCAGATGGTGCGCGGCGTCGTCACGCTGCCCGCCGGCACCGGCAAGACGGTGCGCGTCGGCGTGTTCGCGCGCGGTGCGAAGGCTGACGAAGCACGCGCCGCCGGCGCCGACGTCGTCGGTGCGGAAGACCTGATGGAGACCATCCAGGGCGGCACGATCGACTTCGATCGCTGCATCGCGACCCCGGACATGATGGGTGTCGTCGGTCGCCTCGGCAAGGTGCTGGGCCCCAAGGGCCTGATGCCGAACCCGAAGCTGGGCACGGTGACCATGAACGTCGCGGAAGCCGTGAAGGCGGCCAAGGGCGGTCAGGTCGAATATCGCGTCGAGAAGGCCGGCATCATCCACTCGGGCATCGGCAAGGCGTCGTTCGCGCAGGAAGACCTGCGTCGCAACTTCGACGCGCTGGTCGACGCGGTGGTGAAGGCCAAGCCGTCGGGCGCCAAGGGCAAGTATGTCCGCAAGGTCGCCGTCAGCTCGACGATGGGCCCGGGCATCAAGGTCGACGTCGCGGAAGTGGCCGGCGCGTAAAACGCGCGCGCGGGTAGCGACGCTACCCGCGGGGCACCCCGCACCGCCGGCGCGGGATCGACGACGATCCCGCGCCGGCTGCAACGAAAGGCCGGGGCCGCGAGGCGCCGGCCTTTCCTGCGTCCGGGCGGTGGCGAGACGGCGGGCATAGCCCATCGACAACGCGGCCATATGCCTTCACTCTCCGGCCCAGCCTGGAGAGGATCATGCCGCATTACGGCGACGTACAGAACGCGATCTATATCGCGGGCCTCTCGGGCGTCGTGCCCGAATGGCCGGTCGATCATGCCGGGCTGCGCGCGCGCGCCGAGGCGCATTGGCCCCCCTCGGTCCGCGATTATGTGATGGGCGGATGCGGCGACGAATGGACGCAGGACGTCAACGCCACCGCGTTCCGCCATTGGGGCATGGTGCCGCGCATGATGGTCGACAGCGCCGCACGCGACCTGTCGACAACGTTGTTCGGCCGTGCCGTGCCCTCCCCGCTGTTCATGGCGCCAATCGGGGTGAACGGCATCTGCACCGACGACGGCCACGGCGACCTGGCCGCGGCGCGCGCCGCCGCGACGACGGGCGTGCCGTTCTGCGCATCGACGCTCGCCAACGATCCGCTCGAACAGGTCCACGGCGCCTGCGGTGCCACGCCCGCGATGTTCCAGCTCTATACGCCACGCGACCCGGATGTCGCGGCCAGCCTCGTGTCGCGCGCCGAGGGTGCGGGCTATGCCGCGCTGGTCGTGACGCTCGACACCTGGGTGACCGGCTGGCGACCGCGCGACCTGAACACCGGCAACTTCCCGCAACTGCGCGGGCATGTGCTCGCCAATTACTTCGCCGATCCGGCCTTTCGCGCGCTGCTGGCCCGCCCGCCCGAGGAGGATCCGCACACCGCAATCATGACATGGGCCGCCACGTTCGGTCGCGTGCTGACGTGGGACGACATGGGCTGGCTGCGTTCGCTCACCGGGCTCCCGATCGTGCTGAAGGGCATTTGCCATCCCGATGATGCGCGTCGCGCGATCGATATGGGCGCCGATGCGATCTACGTCTCCAACCACGGGGGACGACAGGCGAACGGCGGCATCGCCGCGATCGACCTGCTGCCCGCCGTCGCCGACGCGGTGGCGGGGCGCGTGCCCGTGCTGTTCGACAGCGGCGTTCGATCGGGCACCGACGTGGTGAAGGCGATCGCGCTCGGCGCCGATCTGGTCGGGGTTGGGCGTCCGTATTGCTACGGGCTGGCGCTGGGTGGCGCGGCGGGCTGCGCGCACGTGCTGAGCAGCATCCTGGCGGAGGCCGACCTGCTGATGGCGGTCAACGGGTGGCCAACGCTGCGCGCGGTGCGTGACGCAGGCGCGCTGCGCGTCTGAAAAGCCGCTGTCCTACATCCTCCAACATCTGCGAGCCGGCTGAACATCGCAGACAAGGAGCAGCCGATGCGGGAATTGGTGGAACAACGGGTCGATGCGCAAGGCCGGCCGCATGCCGACGGGCGACGCACCGTCACCGTCAACCGGCGCGAGTCGCCGCTCGCATGGCTGGCCGCGCGGCGGCTGGTGAGCGCGCGACAGGACGAGGCGGGGCGGCGATTGCAGGCCGATCATGAGCGAGCGGCCCTCTCGCCATCGGTGACGATGCGCTGGACCGCGCGCGTCGATGGTGGCGCCGGCGCCACGCTCGATCCCGCCGAGGCGCAACTGGCCGCGAAGCGCCGGTTCGACGCCGCCATCGGCGCGGTCGGCCCCGGCCTGTCGGATGTGCTGTGGCGCGTGGTGTGCGCGGGCGAGAGCCTGCCCGACAGCGAGCGGGCGCTGGGCTGGCCGACGCGCAGCGGGCGGCTGGTGCTGACGCTCGCGCTCGATCGCCTCGCCGATCACTACCGGTTGCGCTGATCGCCCACGCCGCCGCATCGTTGCCCCTTGCTCCGCGCCATGCGCAGCCGCAGATAGCGGCGATGGAATGCCGCTTCATCAAATGCCACGGCTCGGGCAACGACTTTCCGTTGATCGACGCCCGCACGCTCGACCTGTCCGATGACGACTGGGCGCGGCTGGCGCGCGCGCTGGCGGATCGGGCCGGGCCGGTCGGCGGTGACGGGTTGCTGGCGCTAACCGCCGGCGACGGGCAGGCGGCGTTCGGGATGCGCATGTTCAACAGCGACGGCTCGGAAGCGGAGACCTGCCTGAACGGGGTGCGGTGTGTCGCGCGCGCCGGGTTCGAGGCGCTGGGGATCGACCAGGCGACCGTGCGGCTGAAGACCAGCCATGCGACCGCCGCGCTCGGCGCCCCGCTGGCCGAGGGTGTCTATACGATCGAGGAAACCGCCGGCCCCGCCACGCTCGATCTCGCGCGCTGGCCGCTGACGGGCGCGGGAGAGCGGCTGATCGACGCGCCGCTGCCGATGCTCACCCCGGATCGGTGCTTTACCGCGGTGGCGATCCCGAATCCGCATCTGGTGGCGTTCGTGACCACGATCGACGAGGGCGAGCTGGTACGCGTCGGCGAGCGGTGCGAGACCGCGCCCGACTGGCTGCCCAACCGCGCCAATGTGTCGTTCGTCGAGGTGCGCGACGCCGCGACCCTGTTCGTGCGCACCTTCGAACGCGGGGTGGGGCTGACCGATAGCTGCGGCAGCGCGATGGCGGCCTCCACCTACGCCGCCTGTCTGACGGGGCGGATCGCGTTCGACCGCGAGGTGACCGTGCTCAATCGTGGCGGGCTGGTGCGCGCGCGGGCGACGCCGGCCGCGATGGTAACGCTGCACGGCAACGCCACCTGGGAATGGGAAGGCGTGGCGACCGTCGATCTGGCACATGAACGCGCGGGCGACCTGCGGGTGCTGCGCCATTACGATGCGGAGATTGCGGCCTGGTCACGCGTGGCCGACACCGCGCGCTGATCGCCGCTTACGCCGCGGTGCGTTCGATCCGGTTCTTGCCGGCGCCTTTCGCCGCATAGAGCGCCAGATCGGCGACGCGCAGCGTGTCCGCGCCGTCGACAGCGGCGACGCCGGCCGAAAAGGTGACATGACCGATCGCCTGGCCGCTGTCCTGATGGACCAGCGAGCGCAGCGACAGCCGCTCCCGCACCTCGTCCAGCGCATGGCTCGCCTGATCCAGCGACACCGCCTGGAACAGGATCGCGAACTCCTCGCCGCCGTAGCGCGCGACCAGCACGTCGCGCGGCAATTGCGCGCGCAGGAAGCTGGCGACGAACTTCAGCACGCGGTCACCCGCTTCATGGCCGAAGCGATCGTTGACCTGCTTGAAATCGTCGATGTCGATCAGCGCCACCACGGACGGCGTGTCGCGCTCCGCCGCCGCCGCCAGTCGCTCCTCGAAGCTGCGGCGATTGGGCAGGCCGGTCAGATGATCGTGCTCGGCGGCGCGGCGCGCGTTGCGCAGATCCTGGCGCAGCGCATCGGCTTCGTCGCGGGCGCGGTGGAGCTGCGCCTCGACCAGCCGCGACGCCTCCACCGCCGCCTCGGTCAGCGCGATGATCCGCGTCAGCGTGGCGCCGGGATCGCTGCGCAGGTTCCGCGCCTCGACGTGGAGCGCGCTGCCGAAGGTCTGGGCGGTGTCGCGCGAGGCGCCAACCGCCGCCAGACAGTCGCCGATCCGCGTCTCCAGCGCATCGGCGATGCGGCTGAGCGTGCTGGCCTGTTCCGCGTCGTTCGCGGTCGCGATGCCCGCCACGGCAGCGTCGGTCAGCGTCGCGGCGTTCAGATGCGCGGCCACCGCCGCCCCGGTTCGCGGATCCTCGCCGGAGACATAGGCGTGGAGTACGCCATAGATGCGCGGCGACGGCGTCAGGTCGTGCCGGAACAGCAGCGTGCCGATGTCGTCGAACAGCCGCCGGCGCACGGTCGTCCGCTGCTCGGCCACCGCCTGCGCGGTCCCGGCGTCCGTCGCCTCCGCGCCGCCGGCGAACCAGCCGAGCACCCGGTGACGGCGGCGGGCGGCGACGGGGATGGTGGAGGGCGCGATCACGACGGCATTCCTTTCGAGCGGGCGGGCGCGGTCGCCGATGGTGCGATCCCGGCGCGGACCGATGTCTCCAGCGCGGGCCAACGCTCGCCAAACCAGCGCGCCCCGCATTCCGCGCGGTGGACCGGGTCGACGTCACCGGCGGCGATCAGGTCGTGCGGCGCCAGGAAACGCTGCTCGGGAATGTCGTAGAAGACGCGCACCCGCGGCTGCGTGGGATCGCGGTCGTTGCCCTCGATCACCAGCGCCAGCCGGCTCGATCGCAGCCGCACCAGTGCGCCGACCGGGTGGATGCCGATGCTGTCGATGAACCGCGCCAGCAGATCGGGATCGAAATGCCCCGTCCACGACTGCATGCGCGACAGCGCGTCGCTGGGGGACCAGGCGCGCTTGTACGGGCGTTGCGAGGTGACCGCGTCATAGACGTCGCAGATCGCGCTCATCCGTACCGCCAGGCTCAGCTGGGCGCCGCTCAGCCCATGGGGATAGCCGCGCCCGTCGATCCGCTCGTGATGGTGCAGGCACACGTCCAGCACGACCTCGGGCAGCGGCGCGCCGCTCCTGAGCAGCGCATGCCCCTTTTCGGGATGATGGCGCAGCACCGCCATCTCGGGCGGGTCCAGCTTGCCCGGCTTGTCGAGCAGCACCTTGGGCATCGCCATCTTGCCGATGTCGTGGAGCAGCCCGGCCATCGCCAGGTCGCGCACAAGCGCCTCGGGCAGTCGCAGCGCCTGCGCGAAGTGGATCAGCAGCGCGGCGACCGCCACCGAATGGACGTAGGTATATTCGTCCTTCGTGCGCAGCCGCGTGACCGTCAGCATCGCCGAGGAGTCGCGTGTCACCGAATCAATGATCTGATCCGCGACCGGCACCAGCATGTCGGCGCCCAGCGCCTTGCCCAGCCGCATCTGATCGAACATCGCGCGCACCACCTGCTTCGAGGCGTCGACGACCTCCTGCGCGCGCTGCTCGGCAGTGGCATGCGCACGGCGCCGGCGCGGCGCTGACGCGACATCGACCGTCGCGTCGATCGTCACCGGAAGCACAAGCGCCTCGGGAGCCGGCGCGGGGGCGGCGCCCTTGGCGGTGTCGATCACAACCTCGCCGATTCCGGCCTCACGCAGCTTGCGAATCTCGCTGTCGCGGGTGATCGTGAAGTGCGGGCGCCAGAACGGGCTGGCCATCCAGCCACCGCCAACGGCGTGGATGAACATACCGACCCGCACGTCGTCCGTCTTGATTGAGACCAGCACCTATCATGATCCCCGCGTCATGCCGGAACGATAGGTGGGGACTGATTAAGGTTGCGTGTCGATCACCCGGCGAGGATGTGCCGAGCCATAAGATTTCCAAGCAAGTCCGGGCTTTTGCTCGCCGTGCCAGGGTGGTTGCCCGCCGTGCGGCGGATGGTGGAAGGGGCTGGATTCGAACCAGCGTACACTTGCGTGGGCAGATTTACAGTCTGCTGCCTTTAACCACTCGGCCACCCTTCCACGAGCGGCGCTATCAAAGCGAGGGCGCCCAATGCCCGCGCGCTGCCGGCCTGTCAACGCCTGTGTCGCCGAGGCGCAACAATTTGCCGAAGGTTGCGCGACGCGTGCGTGGGACGCATAGCGTCCCTGCCCGCTCCTGCTCCATCGACAACCACGGACCTTACCCGTCATGCGCCTTTCCGCCCCCGCCGCCTGCCCCACCCGCAAGGATCAGCACTGATGGCGCGCCGCGGCCACCGCCCCAGCCAGACGCAGGGCAATCGTCCGCGATTGTGGGGGCGCCACCCGGTCACCGCCGCGCTCGCCAATCCCGAGCGGGTCGTGCGCAAGATCTGGGGCACGCGCGAGGCGCTGTCGGCACTGGACCTGCCACCGGTGCTGCCGGTCGTCTTTGCCGACGCCGCCGATCTCGGACGGCTGGTGCCCTCCGACGCGCCGCACCAGGGGCTGGTGGCGGAGGTCGATCCGCTGGAGGACGTGTGGCTTGGCGACCTGCTGGACCAGGGCGGCGCCGACGATCCCGAACGCCCGCGCCCGCTGGTCGTGCTGGATCAGGTGACCGATCCGCACAATGTCGGCGCGATTCTGCGCTCCGCCGCCGCGTTCGACGCGCTCGGCATCATCACGCAGGACCGCCACGCACCGCCCGAATCGGGCGCGCTCGCCCGCGCGGCGAGCGGCGCGCTGGAGACGGTGCCATGGGTGCGCGTCGTCAATCTGGCGCGCGCGCTGGAAGAGATCGCGGAGGCGGGCGCGTGGCGGATCGGGCTGACCGGCCATGCGCGTCAGACGCTGCCGCAGTCGCTGGCCGATATCGGCCCGTCGCGCCGCATCGCGATCGTGCTCGGGGCGGAAGGCGAAGGCATGCGTCAGAACACCGAGACGCATTGCGACGAGCTGGCAAAGCTGCCGATTTCGTCGCGCGTCGAAAGCCTCAACGTCTCGAACGCCGCCGCAATCGCGCTCTATGCGGTGACCGCGCGGTAGCGGTCACCGCCGCGACCGTCTCCGCAAGCGGCGCAGCAACCCGCGCTTGGCGAAGCTTTCGAACATCTCCGCCGGGCCTTCGGGGTCGAGCACCTCGTTGTCGGCCAGCCATTTCTCGACCCCGGTCAGGTCGTCGATTTCATAGGGGATCAGCGTGCGGCCCTGCCCGCGCAGATCCTCGATCGTCGCGATCAGGCCGTCGCGCTCGATCCGCGCCGCGACATCGGCCGGATCGGCGCCCAGATGCTCGGCCAGCAAATCGGCGCGGATCGCCGCGATCGTCTCCGGCTCCTCGGTGATCGTCACGTCGCATTCGGTGTCGAGCCGCAGCGACCGGTTGTTGAAGTTCGACGATCCGATGCGAACCGCCGCCTCGTCGATCACCGTCACCTTGGCATGGCAATAGATCGCGGCGCCGCGCTCGGTAACGGGATGATAGATCCGGAAGCGCCCGTGACGATCGCGCTTCTTCAATTCGGCGACCAGCCGCGCACGCGCGGTGTCCATCGCGATCGGCTCCAGCCAGCCTTGCGCCTTGACCGGATTGATGACAACGATTTCGGGCGGATCGTCCTCGACCAGCCGCTTCGCGATCGCCTCGGCGATCCGGCGCGAGGCGAAATACTGGCTCTCGGCATAGATGCGCTTCGTCGCCCCCGCGATCAGCGCCAGGTACAGCCGCTCGATCTCCAGCACCTCTTCCTGCCCGTCATGCTCGGGCTGGCTGCGCGAGATCGCGACATCGACATCGGTGAATTGCGGCGACAGGCTTTCGGGCCAGCATCCGGGGTCACGCGCGGGCGGCGGGCTGATCGGCGCACCGCCAGCAATCTCCCAGCGATTGCGGCACAGATCGCCCAACGCCTTGGCCACCGGGCCTTGCAGCGCGGTGGTGACGTCGTGCCACGGCTTGTACGCGCGCCCGCCCGGCGAGCGGCGATGCGCGTCGTCGTCGCGGTGCGCGCGCGTGTCCCAGCGTTCGTCGGTCATGTCGATCCCGCCGCAGAACGCCAGGCAATCGTCGATCACGACGATCTTCTGGTGCTGCGACGCGGCGATCGGGTGATGCCCGTCCAGCTTCAGGTGAATGCGCGGCTGGCGCCACCGCCAGTTGAGGAGCGTCCACAGCGTCTTGCCACGCCCCAGCGTCTTCATCGCGCCGGTGTCCCAGCGAAGGATATGCACCTGAAGCCCCGGCGTGCGCTTCACCAGCCAGGTGATGAACGCGCCGACGTCGGAGGGCGCCTCGGGATGATCGTCGTCCCACGCCAGCCGGATGCGCGCGTCGAAATCCCAGCCGACCAACAAGATCTGGTGCTTCGCGTTCAGCATCGCCTGCCGCGCGGCGCGGAAGTAATTGTCCGCATCGACGACCACGCTGGCGCGCGTCGCGCGCTCCACACGCCAATGCGCGTCGTCCGGCAGCCTCACAGCAGCTCGCGAACGCGTTCGGGCGGACGCGCGATGACCGCGCCCTTCTCGGTCTCGACGAACGGCCGCTCGATCGTGGCCGGGTCGCGCGCCATCAGGTCCAGCGCCGCCTCGTCGCTCGCCACCGGCGGCGCATCCTTCCGCAATGCCGCGCGCGGGGCGATGCCGGCGCGGGCGCACAAACGCGCGATCGCCTCGCGCGATGGCGGTGTCTTCAGATACTCGACCACCGTCACCGCGACGCCCGCTTCCTCAAGCAGCGCCAGCGCCTGACGCGACTTGGAGCAGCGCGGATTGTGCACGATCGTCGCGTTCATCGCGCCTGCTGTGACAGGGTGCGGCCTTGCGGTCCAGCGTTCAGCACCCCGCGGAACGGGCGATCGTCGCCATCCAGCCCCTGCCCCGCCGGCAGGCCGAGCAGATCGCGCAGCAGCGGCGCGACATCGACATTGTCGAAGGTCGGCAGGCGCTTGCCGGCGCGAAACGCCGGACCATTGGCGATGAACAGCGCGCGCATGTCCGGCGCGTCATTGTCGAAGCCGTGGCCGCCGTCGGACCTCGGCTGGGTCGGCGCGGTCTTGGCGATCGTCCAGGCGCCGTTCGGGCCATCCTCACCGAGGCAAAGGTACGGCGAAATCCGGGGATTGGTGCCATAGCGGAACCGCGCGGGGATCTGCGACCTGCGCCAGCATCGCATGTGCGGGTGCGGGCGCAGCAGCGCCGCGGCCACCGCGTCGTCGCGGCCGGGCAGCGACACGATCTTGGCATAGGAGCCGGCCTCCAGCACGCGCCCGTCGGTGGGGGACAGGATCGTGTCGAGCGCGATCGTGCGGCGCGTGTCGGTGGCGGCCATGCCATGATCGGATACGATGACGAGGTTCGCCGGCTGCCCAAGCGCGGCGAGGTCGCCGACCAACTGGCCGATCGCGGTGTCGACGGTCGACACCACCTGCGTGGTGCGCGGATCGGCGGGGCCATAGCTATGCCCGGCGGTGTCCACCGCGTCGAAATAGAGCGTCAGGAAGCGCGGGCGCGTCGCGGCGGGGCGCCGCAGCCAGTCGATAATGGCATCCACGCGCTGCCGGTTGTCCACCGCCTCGCCGAATTGCTGCCAGTCGCGCGGGCGGGTGCCGCCCGTGGTCACATGCGGCCACTCGCCGGCGCGCGTGCCGCCCCAGGCGACGTTGGAGCCGGGCCAGAACATCGTCGCGGTGCGGATGCCGGCGCGCTCCGCCGTCACCCAGATCGGCTCGGCGGCGTTCCACCAGAACGGATCGTCGGTCGCCATCGTGAAGGTCTCGCCGGGACGCGCCGGATCCTCCATCGTGTTGGCGACGATGCCGTGATGATCGGGCACCAGCCCGGTTACCAGAGTCCAGTGATTCGGGAAGGTCTTGGACGGGAAGGACGGGCGCATCGCGGCGGACACGCCCCCCGCCGCCAACCGCGACAGGTTCGGCGTGACTCCGCGATCAAGATAATCGGGGCGGAAGCCGTCGATCGAGATCAGGATCGTGACGGGCGAACGCCGCTCGGTTTCGGTGGCGCTCGCGATGGGCGCGGGCGGCTGCGTCAGCGGCTGCGTCACTGGCTGCGTTACTGGGGGCAGCGCGGGCGGGGTGTGCGGATAGGCGCAGGCGGACAGCGCCGCACACACCGCAAGCAACATCGGGCGAAAGCTCATCGCCGCGCTCTACGCCGTCGATCTTGCAGATCAAAGACCCGTCGTGGCGCGCGTTTGGAACGTCGGATGCGCGTCGCGCTTTGTGACGCCATGCGCCACCTGATCCTTCCCGTCTGTCTGTTGCTCGTCGCCTGCGGAAAGGGTGGCGAGGAGCAGGCGAAGACGGCCGATCCGGCACCAGCGCCGAGCCCCACCGCGCCCGCGCCGCGCACCCCGGTGATGCAGATCACGCCTGCCCCCGGCGACCAGCCGACGTGGCTGGCGCCGCGCCCCGCCAAGAGCGCGGCGGTCCAGGCGCCCTATGGCAATCTGTTGAACAAGCCGGTGGTCGAGGACGCGCGCTGACCCGTCACCAGGCCGGCGCGCGGGATCAGACGTTGAAGCGGAACAGCATCACGTCGCCGTCGTGGACGACATATTCCTTGCCCTCTTGGCGCAGCTTGCCCGATTCGCGCGCGCCGGCCTCTCCGTTGCAGGCGACGTAATCGTCGAAGGCGATCGTCTCGGCACGGATGAAGCCGCGTTCGAAATCGGAGTGGATCGCCCCCGCCGCCTGCGGCGCCTTCGACCCGGCCTCGACCGTCCAGGCGCGCGCCTCCTTCGGCCCGACCGTGAAGAAGGTGAGCAGGTGGAGCAGCGCGTAACCGGCGCGGATCACGCGCGCGAGCCCTGTTTCCTCCAGCCCCAGTTCGGCCAGGAACTCGCCGCGATCCTCGTGCGGCATCGTCGCGATATCGGCCTCGATCGCCGCCGAGACGACCACGGCCTGCGCGCCTTCCGCCGCCGCCTTGTCGAACACCTTCTGCGACAGCGCATTGCCGTTCGCGGCATCCTCCTCGTTGACGTTGCAGACGTAGAGGACCGGTTTGGCGGTCAGCAACTGCGCCTGATCGAGGACGCGCTTCTCCTCGGCGTCGTGCGTCGCGGTCAGCCGCGCAGGCTTGCCGTCGCGCAACAGGTCGAGCGCGCGGCCCAGCACCAGCGCGCCGAGCTTGGCCTCCTTGTCGCCCTGCTGCCCCTTCTTGGCGAGGTTGGGGACTCGCTTTTCGAGGCTTTCGAGGTCGGAGAGCATCAGCTCGGTCTCGACCGTCTCGGCATCCGCGATCGGATCGACGCGGTTGTCGACGTGCTGGATGTCATCGTTCTCGAAGCAGCGCAGGACGTGGACGATCGCGTCCACCTCGCGGATGTTGCCCAGGAACTGGTTGCCCAGCCCTTCGCCCTTGCTGGCGCCGCGCACCAGACCGGCGATGTCGACGAAGCCGAGCTGCGTCTCGATGATCTTCGCCGATCCGGCGATCGCGGCCAGCTTCGACAGGCGCGGATCGGGCACGCCGACGTTGCCGACGTTCGGCTCGATCGTGCAGAACGGATAGTTCGCCGCCTGCGCCGCGGCCGTCTCGGTCAGCGCGTTGAAGAGGGTGGACTTGCCGACGTTGGGCAGGCCCACGATGCCGCAGCGGAAACCCATGGGGAAAACCTGTGTGATCGAGGAAAGCGCGCCAGATAGGCCAGCGCGCGCGCCATGACTAGGGGGTCAGCCGACCGCCATGCCCCACAACAGATAGCCGTTGAGCACCACGATCACCGCCGCGATCCCCCATGCCAGCACCGCCAGCCAGCGCGGCGCCGCGAACGTGCCCATCAACGCGCGATTGGATGTATACAGCACCAGCGGGATCACCGCGAACGGCAGTTGCAGGCTCAGCACCACTTGGCTGAGCACCAGCAGATCGGTCGCACCGCGATCGCCGGCGCTGGCGACCACCGCCACGGCGGGCACGATCGCCAACGCGCGCGTCACCAACCGCCGCAACCACGGCGCGAGCCGGATATCGAGGAATCCTTCCATCACGATCTGCCCGGCCAGCGTGCCGGTGACTGTGGAATTCTGCCCGCTGGCCAGCAGCGCGACCGCGAACAGCACGCTGGCCGCGCCCACGCCCAGCATCGGCGCGAGCAGCCGGTGGGCATCCTCGATCTCCGCGACCTCGAACCGCCCCGCGCTATGGAAGGTCGCCGCCGCAAGCATCAGGATCGCGGCGTTGATGAAGAAGGCGAGGCCGAGGGCGACCGTCGAATCGATCGTCGCCAGCTTCAGCGCCTCGTGCCGGTCCCGCTCGTCGCTGCCATAGGCACGTGTCTGGACGATCGAGGAATGCAGGTACAGATTGTGCGGCATCACGGTCGCACCGAGGATGCCGATCGCGATATACAGCATCGCCGGATTGGCGACGATCTGCGTCGAGGGCACCAGCCCCGCCGCCGCCGCGCCCCAGTCCGGTCGCGCCCAGAACAGCTCGACCGCGAAACAGACCGCGATCACGATCAGCAGCGCGGCGATGAACGCCTCCAGCCGGCGGAAGCCATAACGCTGGAGCGCGAGGATCAGGAACACGTCCAGTGCGGTGACCAGCACGCCGTAGAGCAGCGGCATCCCGAACAACAGCTTCAGCGCGATCGCGGTGCCCAGCACCTCGGCCAGATCGCACGCGACGATCGCCACCTCCGCCAGCGCCCACAACAGCCACGCCACCGGTCGCGACGAATGGCGGCGGCACGCCTGCGCCAGATCCAGCCCGGCGCCCACGCCGAGGCGCGCCGACAGCGATTGCAGCACGATGGCCATCAGGTTGGACAGGAGGACGACGCTGAGCAAGGTATAGCCGAACGCCGAGCCACCCGCGATGTCGGTCGCCCAATTGCCCGGATCCATATAGCCGACCGCGACCAGCCAGCCCGGCCCCACGAACGCCAGCAACTTGCGCCAGAAGCCGGCGTCCTTCGGGATGGGGACGGAGGCGAAGCTGTCGCCCAGCGAACGTGCGGGAGAGGTCATGCGGAAGGAGGAATGCGGGAGAAGCGCACCGGTTTCAACCACGTGCCTCGCCATCCAACCCCCGCCGCCCGCCGAGGCCATGCGACGAACACGAAAACGCGTCGCCGCCGATAAGCATGCCGATCGTCCATTGCGCGTTCACGACTGATCTCCGATAGTTTCGCGCATGCGTATCATGCTCCCCGCCGCGCTCGCGCTGCTCGCCGCCGCCGTCCCCTCGACGGCCTTCGCCGCCACCCCGATCGCCGGACGCTACGTCACGGAGGACGGAGCCGGGATCGTCACCGTCGGCCCGTGCGGCGGCAGCGTCTGCGGCAAGCTGACCACCATCCTGAAGAAGCGCCCCGGCGCGCCGGATACCGACGTCAACAACAGCGACGCGGCGCTGCGCAGCCGTCCCATTCTGGGAATGCCGATCCTGTCGGAGTTCAAGGATGCGGGCAAGGACTGGCGCGGCAAGATCTACGACCCGCGCAACGGCAAGACCTACAAGTCGATCGTGGCGAAGAACGCCGACGGCACGCTGGCGGTGAAGGGCTGCATCGCGTTCTTCTGCCAGACGCAGACCTGGCGCCCGGCGAAATAGGCCGGGCTCACCCTTCGAGCTGATTGCCCCCGCGGCTGGCGGCCAGCGTGGCGTTCGCGCGGGAGGCGATCAGCGATTCCTCCTGCTGCCCCGGCCCGCCGATCGCGATTCCGGCGGAGGCGGTGACCATGCCGATCGGCTCGCCCGATCCGCGTAGCCGCAGCCGCCGCGCCGCGAACGATTCCAGCGCCCGCTCGGTGCGCAGCCGTGCCGCGCTGGGGGGCAGGTCGCGGATGATGAACAGGAATTCGTTGCCGCTCCAGCGGATCAGCTCCTCGTCGTCGAACGTCTGCTGAAGCGTCGCGGCGAAGGCGTTGAGCACATTGTCGCCTACCGCGCGGCCATAACGATCGTTGATGAGGTCGAGCGCATCGACGCTGAACGTCAGGACGACATGCCCCTGCCCGCCCGCATCGGCGCGCGCCATCACTTCCGCCGCCCCGCTCCGGTTCAGCGCGCGGGTCAGATTGTCGCGATCCACGTCCTCGGGCGGCGGCGCGGGCACGATATTGTCGCGCAATCGCACCACCTCGCTGCGCAGCGCGGCCAGCTCGCGCTCGGCATCCGAAAGGCGCAGGACGAAATCGTTCGCGGTCGCGGGCAGGTCGCTCTCCGCCGCCCCGCCCGCCTGCGCGACCATCGCCCCCATGTCACGTTCCAGCGCCTGGGTCAGGTCATGCGCGTCGCTGGTCAGCGTGCCCAGCTCCTGCGCCTGGCGCATCACGGTCCGCTCGCGCCGGTCGAGCGTCTGTTCGCGCGGGGGCGAGAGATAGCGCTCGACCAGATGCTGCACCGCGGCCCCGGTCAGCCGCAGCCCGCCGTCGGTATGCGTCGCCACCGCCTCGGACAACGCCGATCCCGGCGCCGCGATCACCGCGAGCGCGAATTCGTAATGCGCGGGCGAGGGATCGAGTTGATGCAGTTCAAGGAAGTTGAGTGCGCGCCGCGCGCGATCGAACGCCGTTCTCATCACGCCCCTTCCGCCACGCCTTTCGCTTCGCGCCTTATTCGCCCGTATCGTTAAAGCGGCGTAAACACCGTGCCTTACACCGGAGCGGCATCGGCCCCCGCGCCATAATGATGCCAGGTGAAGATCGCCGCCGCCCCACGATGCGGTCGCCACGGCTCGGCCAGTTCGCGGGTCAGCTTCTCGCTGGGGCGCGCGGGATGGCCCAGGATGCGCCCGGTCTCGATCTGCACCGCCAGATCGCCCGCCGGCCAGATGTCAGGCCGCCCCTCCGCGAACAGCAGATACACTTCCGCCGACCAGCGCCCGATGCCCTTCACCCGCACCAGTTGCGCGATCGCCTCCTCGTCGTCGGCGGGCAGGTGGTCGAGGTCGAGACGCCCGCTGGTCACCTCCTCCGCCAGACTGCGCGCATAGCCCGCCTTCTGGCGGGAGAAGCCGCACGCGCGCAGGCTATCGTCGTCCAGCCTGCCGATCACCGCCGGATCGGTGGGATCGCCCAGAGCCTCCAGCTTGCGCCACACCGCATCGGCGGCCTTCACGCTCACCTGCTGCCCCAGGATCGTGCGCAGCAAGGTGGCGTAGCCGCGCGCCCGGATGCGCGGCGCGGGATAGCCGACCCGTTCCAGCGCGGCGGCGAAGGCCGGTTCACGCGCGGCCAGCGCGTCCAGCCCGGCGTTGAGGTCGGCGGCGCTCAGCCCCATTGCCAGGCGCCATGCTTGCCGTCATCAGCGGCGCGATCATCCGTGGAGTTCATATGGCCAAGCTTATCGTCGAGACGCGCAGCGGGGAAGAACGCGAACTGGAGGGCCAGGCGGGTTTTTCGGTGATGGAGGTGATCCGCGATGCCGGCATCGACGAGATCCTGGCGCTGTGCGGCGGTTGCTGCAGCTGCGCGACGTGCCACGTCCACGTCGACCCGGCCTTTGCGGACAAGCTGCCGCCGATGAGCGAGGATGAGAACGACCTGCTCGATTCCGCCGCCGAACGCGACGCGACCTCGCGGCTGTCGTGCCAGATCGAATTCGGCCCGGCGCTGGACGGGATGCGCGTGCGGATCGCCGCCGAGGATTGAGGCGCCCTCCCGTGCCGGTATCCGGTACGCCGGCGAAGCCGCCCCCGCGCTGGCAGGGGCGGCCCCGTTCTCAGGCGAAGCGTACCGTGGTCGTCACCGCGGCGCTGCGCCGACGACGCAGCGCATAGCCCGCTGTGCCGAAGCCGATCAGCATCATCGCCCATGTCGCCGGTTCCGGCACCGCCGCGCTGGGCGTGAAGCGCAGCGTCGAGATGGCGAAATATCGGGGATTGGAGCTGGTGAACGAGAATTTGGTGATGCCGCTGCCTGAGAAGGCGCGAGTGGCGTTCACGTCTGCATTACCCGCAACATACGAGAAACTGTCGAGCAGCGTGGTTCCGGCATAGACGCTGAGCGTCGCGCTGCCGAAAGACGACAGCGCGAGATAGTCGACCGAGAGGGCGCTGATCGCGGTGGAAAAGTTAAAGTCGCTGGGATTGGCCCGCCCTGCGACGCCCTTGCCGTCGAAGGTGTCGCGCGAATCGGTGTAGTAATACAGGTTGCTGCCGGTGAAGCCGTAGGATTGATATTGGTTGGTCACGCTGTCGCCGTTGTTCAACGCCACTTCGCCGAACGTCACCGTTGCTGCCGACGCCGGCACGCTCGCGATCGCGGCTGCCGCCGCGACCGACATCATCCAGTATTTCATGCTCTTTTCCCCCGGTTCGTGATGAACCGCGCCCCGACGTAGAGCAAAGATGCCGCCCGCACCCTACTCCATTTGGATGATGCAACACGTTGATGACGCGCCGCCACTGTCCCGCTACAGGGCAGCGCCATGACCGCCATCACGCCCCAGATCGTCGCCGACCACGGCCTGTCCACGGAAGAATATGAGCGTGTGCTCCATGCGCTGGGACGGGAGCCGAATCTGGTCGAGCTCGGCATCTTCTCGGTCATGTGGTCGGAGCATTGCAGCTACAAATCGAGTCGCATCCACCTGAAGAAGCTGCCGACTGAAGGCCCGCAGGTCATTTGCGGCCCCGGCGAGAATGCGGGCGTCGTCGATATCGGTGACGGCCAAGCGGCGATCTTCAAGATGGAGAGCCACAACCACCCCTCGTACATCGAGCCGTATCAGGGTGCCGCGACCGGGGTCGGCGGGATCCTGCGCGACGTGTTCACGATGGGCGCGCGGCCGGTGGCGAACATGAACGCGCTGCGCTTCGGTCGGCCGGATCACCCGAAGATGCGCCACCTGATCGCGGGCGTGGTCCACGGCATCGGCGGCTATGGCAATTGCGTCGGCGTGCCGACCGTCGGCGGCGAGGTGAACTTCCACCCCGCCTATGACGGCAACATCCTGGTCAATGCGATGACGGTCGGCGTCGCGGACACCGACAAGATCTTCTATTCCGCCGCCTCGGGCGTCGGCAATCCGATCGTGTACGTGGGCTCGAAGACCGGTCGCGACGGCATCCACGGCGCGACCATGGCCTCCGCCGATTTCGGCGAGGATGCCGATGCCAAGCGCCCGACCGTGCAGGTCGGCGATCCCTTCACCGAGAAGCTGCTGATCGAGGCGTGCCTCGAACTCATGGCCTCCGACGCGATCGTCGCGATCCAGGACATGGGCGCGGCGGGGCTCACCTCCTCCTCAGTCGAGATGGCGTCGAAGGGCGGCGTCGGGATCGAACTGGTCATGGATGACGTGCCGCAGCGCGAAACGGGCATGACGCCCTATGAAATGATGCTGTCGGAGAGCCAGGAGCGGATGCTCATGGTCCTGAAGCCCGGCCGCGAGGATTTCGCGCGCGCGATCTTCGAGAAGTGGGAGCTGGACTTCGCGGTCATCGGCCATGTCACCGATACCGGCCGGATGGTGCTGAAGTGGCAGGGCGAGACGGTGTGCGACATTCCGCTCGGGCCGCTGGCCGACGACGCACCGCTCTATGATCGCCCCCACGTGCCGACTCCGCCGGCCAAGGCGCTGGTCGACGTACCGGAGAGCAAGGATCCCGCCGCCGACCTGCTTGCGCTGATGGGGTCGCCCGACATCGCCAGCCGCCGCTGGATCTGGGAGCAATACGACCACATGGTCGGCGCCGACACCGTGCAGCGCCCCGGCGGCGACAGCGCGGTCGTGCGCGTCCACGGCACCGACAAGGCGCTGGCGATCACCACCGACTGCACGCCGCGCTATTGCTTCGCCGATCCGGTCGAGGGCGGCAAGCAGGCGGTGGCCGAGGCGTGGCGGAACCTGACCGCCGTGGGCGCGACCCCGCTGGCGATCACCAACTGCCTCAACTTCGCCAATCCGCAACGCCCGGAGATCATGGGCCAGATCGTCGGCTGCCTCGACGGCATGGCACAGGCGTGCCGCGCGCTCGACTTCCCGATCGTGTCGGGCAACGTCAGCCTGTATAACGAGTCGAAGGCAACCGGCGGCGGCTCGGCGATCCTGCCGACCCCGGCGATCGGCGGCCTGGGGCTGCTGAAGGACTGGCAGAAGAACGCCACCATCGCCTTCAAGCAGACCGGCGACATCATCGTCGTCGTCGGTACGCGACAGGGACACCTCGGCCAGTCGCTGTGGCTGCGCGAGTTGCATGGCCGCGAGGAAGGCCCGCCGCCGCGCGTCGACCTCGAACTGGAGCGCCGCACCGGCGACTTCATCCGTGCGCAGATCGCCGCCGGGCATCTGGGTGCGGTCCACGACGTCTCGGACGGTGGCATCGCGGTGACGATCGCCGAGATGGCGCTGGCGGGCAACATCGGCGCGATGATCGACCGCGCGCTCCCATACGATACCGCCGCCTCGCTCTTCGCGGAGGATCAGGGCGTGTACGTCGTCACCGTCCACGACCATGCGCTGCTCGACTTCCTGCAGGCCGCGCTCGATGCCAATGTCGAGGCGGAGCCCTTGGGGCGCACGATCGGCACGCGCGTGATCTTCGAGCTGGCGGGCGGCGATTTCTGCGTGCCATTGGACGCGCTGCGCGCCGCGCACGAGGGCTTCTTCCCGACGCTGATGGGTGCCGAGGCCGCCCTATAAGCGGCGACACGGCCCCCGCCCCGCCCCGCATCGTCGCGCTGGACTTCCTGCGCGGCGCGGCGGTGCTGGGGATCCTCGTCGCCAATCTGCCCGGCTTCGCGCTGCCGGGCGCGGCCTATTTCTCCCCCGCCGCCTGGGGCGGCACGTCGCGCGCCGACATCGCCGCCTGGGCACTCACCTTCGTGTTGATCGAGGGCAAGATGCGCGGACTGTTCGCGATGCTGTTCGGCGCGTCGATGCTGCTCGTCATCCAGCGCGCCGATGCCCGCGGGGAGAATGGCGCCGCGCTGCATCTCCGCCGCATGGGCACGCTGTTCGCCATCGGCTGCGTCCATGCCTATGGCGTATGGAGCGGCGACATCCTGAGCCTGTACGCGATGGTCGGCTGCGTCGCGCTGCTCTTCACCGGCGCCGGGACGCGGTTGCTGCTGTTCGCCGCCACCGCCGCGTTCGTGCTGGCCTTGCTCAACGGCGTCGCGCTGCTCGGATTGGGCGATGTGCTGGAGCGGGTGTTCGGTCGCTCCACGCCGTCCGCGCTCGCCCGCGAAATCGCGGCGCTGCGCGGGCCGTGGCGCGCCAACGTCGCGTGGCGCTGGCATGACGAGGCAGGGCCGCTCACCGCCTTCCTCGCCAATGGCCCCGAGACTCTGGGCTATATGCTGCTCGGGATGGCGGGCCTGCGCACCGGTTTCCTGACCGGCACCTGGCCGCGTCGTCGCTACGGCGCGATCGCCGCCGTCGCGCTGGGCCTGACTCTGCCGATCGACGGCGCGCTCGCTTGGCGGACGATCGCGCATCAGTTCGACGCGCACGCCGTGGTGCTGGCGAGTTTCGTGCTGACCCCGCCCCTGCGGCCGCTCACCGTCATCGGCTATGCCGCACTGCTGCTGTGCGTGGCGCGCGAGGGGCGCGTCGCCGATGCGGGTCGGGTCGCGCTCAGCAACTACCTGCTGTGCAGCATTGCTGCGACCGCGCTCTTCTATGGCTGGGGCGCCGGGCAGTTCGCGCGCTGGGATCGCGCGACGCTCTATGTGCTGCTCCTGCCGGCATGGTTCGCGATGCTGACGTGGTCGCACTGGTGGCGAGCTCGATTCACCCACGGCCCCGCCGAATGGGCGTGGCGTTGCGCGACCCAGCGCCGGTGGATCGCACTTCGTCGCAAAAGATGCGAACGCGACGCAATTTAGCTTGCGACCCATTCGCAGTAGCGGTACGTTACTTTCATCGGGAGGAACCGCGATGGTCGTGTGCGTTTGCAATGCGATACGGGAATGCCAGGTGCGCGAGGCCGCGCGCGGCGGTGCGACGACTGCCTGTCAGGCCTATCGATGCTATGGCCTTCAAGCCAAATGCGGGCAGTGCGTCGCGTTCGCACGAGAGATTATCGACGAGGAACGCGCCGCCGCGTGATACTGTAAACGCCCGTAAATAGAGTTTTCGCCCTTTCGCGTTCGACGCGACATCTGTATCCCGCCGCCATTCCATTGGAGGCAGGCACGATGAAGGGTGACCCGAAAGTCATCGAATTTTTGAACGAGTCGCTCAGGAACGAGCTGACCGCGATCAATCAATATTGGTTGCATTACCGCCTCTTCGATCACTGGGGCGTCTACAAGCTCGCCGAGTTCGAGCGCCACGAATCGATCGACGAGATGAAGCACGCCGACTGGCTGGCGGAGCGGATCCTGTTTCTCGACGGGCTGCCGAACTTCCAGTTGCTCGGTCGGCTGCGCATCGGCGAGACGGTCGAGGAAGCGCTCAAGGCCGATCTCGCGATGGAGATCGAAGCGGTCGCGCAGCTCAAGGCGGCGATCGCTTATTGCGAAGAGGTCAAGGACTTCGTCAGCCGCGAGCTGTTCGCGCGCATCCTCGCCAGCGAGGAAGAGCATGTCGACACGCTGGAGCGCCAGTTCGAGATGATCGAGCGGATGGGCATCCACAATTACGTGCAGCTCAACTCGATCAGCGAGCACGACAAGCCCGAGAGCGGCGCTGCACCCTATCTGAAGGGCTGAACGTCCGGGGCGGTGGGCATTTGCCCGCCGCCCCCGGCACGTCCTTGCGCGGTCAGCCCTGCTTACGCCCGAAGCCGCCCGGTCCACGCGGACGGACCGGCATCACCGGGCGCGGCATGGGCGCGGCGGCGGCCGGCGGTGCCACCGTCGTCACCGGTGCCGATACCGCCACGGGATCGCGCTCCAGCAGCGCCAGCGTCTGCAACAGCAACGGGCGCAACGCCACGACATCCTCGATCGCAGCCTCGGGCGAATCGCGATGCTCGATGCACAGCCGCGCGTGATCCTCGATCTTCTCGGCCAGCGCGCCCAGCGCAAAGGCGCCGAACTGCCGCGCCTCGCCCTTCAGCGTGTGCGCCGGAATGACCATCGCCACCGCATTGTCCTTGCGCACGGCCTCTTCCAGCGCGCTCAGCGACTTGATGCCATCCTCGCGGAAATAGCCGAGAATGCGGGCGAAACCGGTCCCCAGCTCGGCGCGCGCCTTCATCAGCGCCCCTTCATCGACCAGCTTGCTCGTTTCCACCGACACCGTCGTCTCCCGCCGCCCCCCTCGGACACCCTGGCCCGGAAATAGCGTCCAACGGTAAACGCGGAGTAAGCGTTTTACTTGTCGAACGGATTCTTGGGCGCGCGCAGCATCAGCCGCACCGGCACCGCGCCGAAGCCCAAATCGCGCCGGATGCCATTGATGAGATAGCGCTGGTAGCTGGTCGGCAGTTCGTCGACGCGCGTCCCGAACAGCACGAAGCCGGGCGGACGCGTCTTGGCCTGCGTCAGATACCGCAGCTTGATACGCTTGCCGCCGGGTGCGGGCGGCGGGTTCGCCTCGATCGCACGCTCGAACCAGCGGTTCAGCTCGCCGGTGCCCACGCGCCGCGACCATGCATCGCGCGTCTCGAACGCCGCCGCGATCAACTGGTCGATCCCCTTGCCGGTGGCCGCCGATACCGCCAGCAACGGCACGCCCTTCACCTGCGCCAGCCCTTCATCGAGCGCCTTCTTCACGCCGTTGAACAGGCTGGAGGCGTTTTCCGCCACGTCCCATTTGTTCAGCGCGATCACCAGCGCGCGGCCTTCCTCCAGCACGCGGTCGGCGATGCGCAGATCCTGCGCCTCCAACCCTAGCGTCGCATCGAGCAGCAGCACCACGACCTCGGCGAAATCGACCGCGTGCAGCGCATCGGCCACCGACAGCTTCTCCAGCTTGTCCTGCACCTTGGCGCGCTTGCGCATCCCGGCGGTATCGATCAGCCGCACGTCGCGCGGGCCATCGATCCCGCCATGCCAAACCCAGTCGATCGCGATCGAATCGCGCGTGATCCCGGCTTCCGGCCCGGTGATCATGCGATCTTCGCCCAGCATCCGGTTGACCAGCGTCGACTTGCCGGCGTTCGGGCGCCCGACGATCGCCAGCTTCAGCGGCGCGTCCGGGCTGTCGATATCGATCGGCGCCTCCGGCTCGGGCTGCAGCGGGTCGAGGTGCGGCAGCAACGCCTCGAACAGCTCGACCACGCCCTCGCCATGTTCGGCGGAAAAGGCCACCGGATCGCCGAACCCCAGCGCCATCGCCTCGTACAGCCCGCTCTCGCCCGCGCGTCCCTCGGCCTTGTTGGCCATCAGCACGATCGGCGTGTCGGAGCCGCGCAGCCAACGCGCGATTTCCTCGTCCAGCGGCACGATCCCCGCGCGCGCGTCCACGACGAACAACGCGACATCGGCGGCGTCCACCGCCGCCTGCGTCTGCTGGCGCATCCGGCCCGGCAGCGTGTCGGGATCCTCGTCCTCATAGCCGGCGGTGTCGATCACGCGGAAATCCAGCCCGATCAGATGCGCCTCGCCCTCGCGACGATCGCGCGTCACGCCGGGACGGTCGTCGACCAGCGCCAGCTTTTTGCCGACGAGACGATTGAACAGCGTCGACTTGCCGACATTGGGGCGGCCGACGATCGCGACGGTGGGAAGACGGGACATGCGCGTGACCTAAAGATTTATCGGCGCGCGCGATAGTGCGCACGCCGCCCCGGCGACGGGGGACGTCGACCGCTCGATCGAAGCGGGCCGGGCGGGACGCGTTAGCGCCAGGCGGTGATCACGCCCTTCTCGTCCAGCGTGTAGAGCGTCTGGTTGGCGACGACCGGCGCCATCGAGAATTGGTCGCCCGCCGCGATCGTGGTCTGCACGCTGCCGTCGGTGATCGAGGCGCCCACCATCTCGCCGCGCGAATTGGTAAGCCACAGCCGATCGCCGGCCAGCACCGGGCCGAACCAGTTATACGGATCGGTGCGCTTTTCCTCGTTCTTGAACGCGCGCAGCTGACTGATCCAGCGCAGCTTGCCGTTGGCACGCGACAGGCACACCAACCGCGAATCGTCGGTCACCAGGAAGATCCAGTCGCCGACGATCCATGGCGTGGAAATCCCCGCCAGATTCTGCTCCCATGTGCGTTGACCGGTGGCGATTTCCAGCGCGACCATCCGCCCGCCCTCGCCGATCGAATAGACGCGGCCATCGTCGATCACCGGATCGGCATCGATATCGGCGAGGCTCGACACCGACGTCGTGATCGAGGTGCGCGACAGCGCGTCCTGCCACAGCGTCCGTCCATTCTCGTAGCGATAGGCGTTCAGCTCGCCGCTGGAGAAGCCCGCGACGATCGTTCCCGAGCTAGCCGCCGGCGCCGCCACCCCGAACACGCCCTGCGTCTCCAGGCTGGCGGATTGGGTCCACACCACCTTGCCGTCGGTCTGGCCGAGCGCGAAGATCTGATTGTCCTGGCTCAGGACATAGACTTGCCCGTTGGCGACCGTCGGCGCGCCGCGCAACGGACCGCCCGGCTTCGCGCGCCACAGCACCGCGCCGTCGGCGGCATTCACCGCAACGACGTCGCCCAGTCCGTCGGTGGCGTACAATTTGCCGTCGTCATAGCTGACGCCGCCGCCGAAGCGCGCACTGCGATCCTCGTCGTTTTCGGGCAGCGCCCGCGTCCAGAGCTTGGCGCCGGTATCGGCGGCGAAGGCGTGCAGCGCCGCATCGACGTCCACGGCGAACAGCTTGTTCTCGGCAACCACCGGCGTGGCTGCCAGCCGCGCGCGATTGCTGCCGCCGTTGATCTGCGCGCTCCACACCTTGGCGGGGGTCGCCGAGGCGAGCAGCAGATTGCCCATCGACTTGGCGGCGTTGCCGCCCGGCTGCGTCCAGGCATCGTTCGCCACCGCGGTGGGCAGCGTGACGGGCACGCTCTCCAGCCCCTTGTCGACGGTCGCCTGGTTCTCCGACATCAGGATCGGCACGCGCTGCCCCACGGTCGGGGTCTTCTTGGGCGCACCCTTGAAGATACCGCAGCCGCTCAAGCTCACCAGCGCGACGAGCGCCAGGCCGGTCGCCGTCCGTGTCGTCATCGCGTCGTCTTACCTTCGTTGGCTGCCGGGGCGGCGGGGGGAATGTCCAATACGCCCGCCATCTGAACCGCACGTTGACGCAGCGAACGCGGCACCTGCGCGTCGGCGGCGATCCGCGCGAACACCTGCCCGGCCAGATCGCGGCGCCCTTGTTGCAGATAGGCGGCGGCCATCAACTCGCCCGCGCTGCCCAACCAGGGATTGCCCGCCACCGCCAGCGGACGCATCCGCTCCACGATCACCTCGGGCTTCAGCGTGTCGAATTCGGCGCTGGTCTGACGGATCAGCGCCAGATCGCGGAACGGCTGCGCCACCGACGCGTCCTGCGCGACGGACGCGAACTTGGCCGCCGCACCCTTCAGGTCGTTCTTCTGGAGCAGGACGTCGGCCTGGGTGAAGATCGCCAGTACGCGGTAGCCCTCGCGGTGCGACTGCGCCAGCGTGGCGAGCGGGCCGGCGGCCGCCTTCGTATCGTTGGCGGCCAGCGCGTCATAGGCGGATTGCAGTTGCTCGCCCTCGCGCCCCGCGTCCTGCTCCTGCCGATACTGCCAGAACAGATACGCGCCGAACGCCGCCAGCGCCACGACGAGCGCTGCGATCAGCGCCTTGCCGTAGCGGCGCCAGACGTGCAGCGCCTGGTCACGGCGCAGCTCGTCGTCGACCTCGCGCAGGAACGCTTCATTGTTTTGCGGCGTCAGGGCCACCGAATACTCCGGGCTTCACGGAAAAACGCCCGGCGTGTAGCCGGTCGCCGATCCAAACGGAAGGGCCGGTTATTCCTTCGGCGCGTAGAGTTGCTCCGCGCCGGGAAAGTGGCGGGTGCGCACCTCCTCGGCATATTGCTGCGCGCGCTCCGCGACGAACGCCGCCATGTCGCCGTACCGCTTCACGAAACGCGGGGTGCGTTCGAACAGGCCCAGCATGTCCTCGGCCACTAGCACCTGTCCGTCGCACTGCGCGGAGGCGCCGATGCCGATCGTCGGAATGTTGATGCCGCGCGTGATCTCCACCGCGATCGGCTCCACCACGCCCTCGATCACCAGCGCGAACGCGCCCGCCTCGGCGATCGCGCGCGCGTCCGCGACGATCTTGCGCGCCTCCGCCGGGGTGCGCCCGCGCGCGCCATAGCCGCCCAGCGCGTTCACCGCCTGCGGCGTCAGCCCAATATGGCCGCACACAGGAATGCCGCGTTCGGACAGAAACGCCACGGTTGGCGCCATCGCCGTCCCGCCCTCCAGCTTCACCGCCGCCGCGCCCGTCTCCTTCATCAGCCGCGCCGCGCTCTCGAACGCCTGGGCGGGCGATGCCTCGTAGCTGCCGAACGGCATGTCGACGACGACGGTGGCGTGGTGACTGCCGCGCACCACCGCCGCGCCGTGCGCCGCCATCATCTCCAGCGTGACCGGCACCGTCGACGGCAGGCCGTAGATCACCTGCCCCAGGCTGTCGCCGACCAGCAGCATGTCGCAATGCGGGTCCATCAACTGCGCCATGCGCACGGTATAGGCGGTCAGCATCACCAGCGGCGCGCCGGTGCCGGCGGCGATCGCGGCCTTGCGCGCGCGGATCGCGGGAACGGTCAGCCGCTTCATCGGCGCGGAAACCGGGGTCGCGCGGCTGGTGGCGGTGTCGATCGTGAAGGTCGTGGACATGCCCGGCGTGCTACGCCACCTGCGTCACGCGATCCAGCCACGTCGGCGCGCGACATGCGCCAGTTGCAGCGCCAGCGCGCCGATCGCGAGGATCAACAGCGGGAAGTACAGCACGTACGGCCCCTTCACCGCGATGATGTCGGTCATCAGGAACATCCACCCGAACTGGATCATGACCGCGATCAGCGAGACGGTCAGCAGCGGGGCCGCGTGGCGCGACCGCAGCAGCAGCGCCACCGCCCCCGCCAGCATCGCGCCCGTCGCGACCGCGTAATCCAGCCGATACCATAGCGGCAATTGTGCGAAGAGCGCGCGGTCGTAATCGCTGGCCGCGCCCATCGCCTCGGCGCCGTACCACAATTGCGTGGCGCACGCCCACGCCCCCATCGCGCCCCACAGCAGCAGGAGCAGTGTCGCGAGGCGGAACCACCACGGCCTGCGCCGTTCCGACGTTTCGATCATGGCTCAGCCGATATCCTGGGCGGGCACCATGGGCGAGGTATAATCCGCCAGCCCGGCGAGTTCCTCGGCGCGCAGCAACGTCACCTTGCGCCCCGCCAGTTCGATCAACCCCTGCTGGCGCATCGCCTGCAAGGTGCGGTTGACGTGGACGCTGGTCAGCCCGAGCGTATCGGCCAGCATCTCCTGCGTCAGCGGCAGGTCGAACCGCGTCGTGCTGGCCAGCCCGATCGCGAGCAACCGGTCGCGCAATTCCAGCAGCAGGTGCGCGAACCGCTCGATCGCGGATTGCCGCCCCAGCCGTGCGATTGCCCCCAGCAGATAGCGGATCGATTCGCGCCCATGCCGCCGCACCATCTCGTCCAGCCCCGCCGGCTCGCCCAGCCACAGCCCGTCCAGGTCGATCACCGTGGCGGCGTTGAGCGCCATGATCGTTGCCGGATACGGCCCGCCCCGGTCGAGCGGCAGCGGGTCGCCGGGCAGCAGCAGATGCTGGATCTGTCGCCGGCCGTCGGCGAAGTGGCGAACGTGCGCCGCCCAGCCGGAGCGCAGCACCCACAGCCCGGACGGCATGTCGCCCTCGTGCACGATCTCGCGGCGCGGACGCGCGCTGCGCGACGCGAACCGCCGCGCGCGCGGCGCGATGGCATCGGCAAGCCCCGGCATCAGCCGCTCGATTCGCCGGCGTACCGGGTCGTTCTCCGCGATTCCCAGGCGCGGCGCGGGGCCACTATCGGCGCCGGGCATGTTCATGGCGATGGCGGCGACATGGCCGCGGCGGCAGCAAGGCGGGCGGCGGATGATCGCATCTCGTCCTCCGCAGCGGGCGCCGAAGGGTCATCGCCCCAGCCCGCGACTCGATGTCGCGGCCACAAGCCCCGTTGCAATCAACATCTTAGCATAGAGCAAGATGCGGATCAGACGAATAATGCCGACTGTAAATCTTGGTCGGGGCGACAGGATTCGAACCTGCGACCCCCACACCCCCAGTGTGATGCGCTACCAGGCTGCGCTACGCCCC
>CAJYSA010000119.1 GCA_913777325.1 uncultured Sphingomonas sp.
TGTCGAAGCCGGGGCCCCCCACCCCGCGCGGGGGACACGCCCGTCGACACGCACAGCACGAACGGCCAGGTGACGCTACGCCGAAAACTCCGCCGGCGACAGCGGCAGGCCGATCATGATGTCGTGCGTCGTGTCGCCCCCCTCCGGCCGCGCCGACAGCGCGAGCAGCAGCTCCTGCCCCTCCGGCGCCAGATCGCGGACGTAGAGCATGCATTGCTGGCGGATATGCTTCACCGGCTCGCCGTCACGCTCGTAATAGAGCGCTTCCCACAATTGCACCGGCGGCTGGACGCGCTCGTCGCCATCGTACCAGAAACGGCGGAAGGGCGGCAGCCCGGCCTCGTTCCACACCGGCTGGCTCAGCCGCTCGCGAAACGCCGCATCGTCCCACCCCCCGGTCGCATAGGTCGAGGACCACGGGCGGAACAGCGTGAAATCGTCGGCGTCCGATCCGTCGGGCTGCTGGCTCACCGCCTGCAGCATCAGTTCGTCGTCGGTATAGAAGCGGTGGACATAGCCGCCACCGTCGTCGAGCTTGATGATCCCCTGCGCGGTGATCTCCAGCGTGTCGCGGTCGAGCGTGAAGGTGCCCCCCGCCAGCCGCCGCCACGCCAGCGCGTCCAGCTGCACCATCCGCCCGATCGTCACGTCGCGCACCACTGCCACCGCGCTCTTCGCGTCCTCGCGTCCGCCGCCGAACAGGCTGCCGAAGATCATGCCGCTTGCGTCTCCACCTGGCCCACCTACCTTGCCAAACGCTGCGGGCATATGCTTGGGGTGTCAAGCATACCGAGAGGACGACAACGTGGACGACACGACGCGGGTGTGGACGATCGAGCGGCTGGCCGAGGCACTGGCCGCGCCGGATCATCTGGGCGAGGTCAGCGTGGAACGCGTCGGCGAGGTGCTGCGCGTCACGATGCATGACCACGGCGACCTTGCGCTGTTCCTCAGCGTCGCGGGCGAACAGATCGTCGTCTCGACGCTGCTGTGGCCGGTCGCCGAGATGGACGATGCCGCCGCCTTCAACCACTTCCTGCTCAAGGCGCAGAAGCTGGTGCCCTTGTCGAACTTCGCGATCACCGAGGTGGACGGTCGCGAATATTATGAGCTGATCGGCGAATTGTCGGTCGAATCGTCGCTGCGCACGATCCTGATCGAGCTGCGCGTGCTGGCGCATAACGCGCTGGATGCCGCCGCCGATCTGCGTCACGCCTTCGCGGCTGCCTGAGGAACCATCATACCATGTCGATGTGGAAGCAATTCGTCACGCTGATCCGCGGCACCGCGCACGAGGCGGGGCAGTCGGTGGTCGACGCGCGCGCGCTGACGATCCTCGATCAGCAGCTCCGCGACGCCGGGACGGCGCAGGCCAAGGCGCGCGACGATCTCGCCACCGTCACCGCCAAGCGGCGGATGATCGAAAAGGACATCGAACAGCTTGTCGCACAACGCGACAAATATGAGGCATCGGCGCGCGCGGCGATGGGGCGCGGCGACATGGACCTCGCGCGCGAGGTGGCCGAGCGGCTGGCGCAGATCGAGCGCGAGCTGAACGCCAAGAACCCGCAGGTCGCCGACATGCGCGGCGCCGAGGACCGGATGCGCGGCATCATCAAGCAGGGCGACGGCAAGATTGAGGCGCTGCGCCGCGAGGTCGACGTCGTGCGCGCGAACGAGAGCGTGCAGCAGGCGCAGGCACAGATCGCCAGCAACACGCACGGCGCGCAGTCGCAACTCGGCTCGGCCGCCGACAGCCTCGCCCGGCTGAAGGAACGCCAGGCGGTCCGCGACGAGAAGTTCCGCGCCGCCGCCGAGTTGGAGGACATGCGCACCGGCGCCGATCTCGACGCCAAGCTGGAGCGCGCCGGGCTGCTGCCGGGCGCGTCGAGCGCCGACGACATCCTCGCGCGGCTGTCCGCGCCGCGCGACGGCGGCGAGGCGCGCCGCGAGACGGGGCGGCTCGACGACAAGTCGGGCGGCTGATCCGCCGTGGAGCGGATCGTCACCGGTGAGCGCGCCGGGTGGGAGGACGTCGCCCGCGACATGGGCTTCACCTTCCACCACATGGACGGGCAGCGTTACTGGGACGAGCGCGCTTATTATCGCTTCTCGCTCGACGAGGTCGAGGAGCGGATCGAGGCGCCGAGCGCCGAGCTGCACCAACTGTGCCTCGCGCTGGTCGACGAGGTGGTCGGCAGCGACACGCTGATGCACCGGCTCGCGATCCCGGCGGAGATGCGCGACGTGGTGGCGGCGTCGTGGCGCGCGGGCGCGCCGACGCTCTACGGGCGGTTCGACTTCGCCTATGACGGCACCGGCGCGGCGAAGCTCCTCGAATATAACGCCGATACGCCGACCAGCATCTACGAGACCGCGCTGTTCCAGTGGCAGTGGCTGGAGGATCGCATCGCCGACGGCACGCTGCCGGCGGAGGCGGACCAGTATAACCGCCTCCACGACGCGCTGGTCGCGCGGTTCGGCGCGCTGTTCACCCCCGGCAGCACGCTGCACTTCGCCAGCGTCGCGGATCATGTCGAGGATCGGCAGACGGTCCGCTATCTGGAGGATGCCGCGCGGCAGGCCGGGCTGGACCCGGCGTTCGTCGCGATCGACCGCATCGGCGTCGATGGCGACGGGCAGTTCGTGGACGACGAAAGCGTCCTGATCGCGGCGCTGTTCAAGCTCTATCCGTGGGAAGACATGCTGCGCGAACCCTATGCCGCGCAATTGCCGCAGACGAAGACGCTGTTCCTGGAACCGGCATGGAAGGCGATCCTGTCGAACAAGGGCATGCTCCCGCTGCTCTGGGAACGGCATGCCGGCCACCCCAATCTCCTCCCCGCCGCCTTCGCCGACGATAGCGCCGGCTTCGCGGGCGTCGGCGACCGCTTCGTCCGCAAGCCGCTGTTCTCGCGCGAGGGCTGGGACATCGAACTCCACGACGGCGCCGCCGGGGATCGCGGCCCGCAGGGCGGCTATGGCGAGGAAGGCCATATCGTCCAGGCACTTTCCCCGCTGCCGGTGTTCGATGGCCAGCATGCGGTGATCGGCTCGTGGATCGTCGGCGACGAGGCGGTGGCGATGTCGATCCGCGAGGACGACGGCCCGATCACCCGCGATCTGGCAAGGTTCGTCCCCCACGCGATCGTCTAGGGCATGATGATGTCAGCTTGATCCGTCATTGCGAGCGAAGCGCAGCAATCCAGGGCGTCGCGATCCGGCACTGGATTGCTTCGCTTCGCTCGCAATGACGATGTGCGTCGATCCCGTGTCATTTTACTCCAGAACGCTCGCTGCGCATCGTCGATCCCGCGTCACCCGCCCCTTCCCGCGTCACCCCGGCGAAGGCCGGGGTCCAGCGACGGAACGATCGTGAAGACGCGCAGCGCGTCCCCGCCGGAGCCTTCCCGACCGGCCCCCGGCCTCCGCCAGGGTGACGGGTGTGCGAAGCCCCACCAGTCCCGTCATTGCGAGCGCAGCGAAGCAATCCAGAGTCACACGCGCAACGCCCCGATCGCGTCACCATGCGCGCAACGACGCATCGTTACCCCTTCGCCGCCACCCCACGGCTGTCGCTCACTTCCAGCCAGTAACCGTCCGGATCCTGCGTGTAGATCTGCCGCACCCCGTCGAAGCGCGTCTGCATCGTGCGCGGCTTGCCCGCCAGATCGGTCCACGGCCGCTTGTGCGCGTCGAGCCACGCGGTGACGCTCGCCAGATCGTCGACATGGATCGCGACATGCTCGGCAATGTTCGACGGCTTGGGCGTGGTTCGCCCGTCGAGGATGTGCATCGCGAAGCCATTGCCCAGATCGATCCAGCGCCGGTTGGGCAGCGGCTGCTTGATGAGCTGGAGCCCGAACGCCTCGTGATAGAAGGTCGCACTGCGATCGATATCGGACGCCTGGATGGCGACATGCTCTCCCTGCGCGGCGGCGGCGAGCACGAACAGGGCGGACAACAGCGACATCGGCAACGCTCCACGACAGACAAGGCGTTATGTTATCGTCCTTTTCACGCCACGCCAGCACGACGTTGGTCGTTCACGCTATCGTTGTCGCAACGTCACCGTCAGCCCGCCGTCGCCCTTGATCATCGTCACGCTGCCCGGTGCGATCGGCACGGTATCGGAGAAGGATATGGTCCGCGTGCCGCCCTCGCAGGCTCCACCATCGACCCGCCGCTCCCATGATCCACGAACCGCGACCACCATCGCCGGGGAGTCGCGCATCGACAGGCTGAGCGACAGCGCGTCGCGTTCGCTGCTGCCATACCCCCGTTCCGTCGACGGGCAGCGTTCGGCCGGCGCGTCGCTTTGCCGCCGATCGACCGACGCGCCAGCATCGGTCGACACGCGCATCGCCCCCGACCACAACAATTGATTTCCTCCGCGCACCTCGACATCGAACGTCACCGTCCGAAACGGGCCGCGCGGCGTCGAAAGCGGATAAGTGTGTGACGGCACATAGACCGGCGGTGGAGCGATGGTGACGGCCTGCATCGTCACCAACCACAGGATCGCGTTCGTCATCCGCCTCGTCCACCATGCGCCATAATGGCGGTCATTGTGAGTCGCGAACGATAAGAATGCGTTACGATGAACCGTTCGGCGCGGGCGTCGCCGGTTGGCGATGTCGTTCTCCCGAGGGTCTGTCCTACATCGCCCCTCTTCCGGCATCACGCCACCATGATGCCGCCAGTCCCTCCCGTTCCAATGCGCCAGCGTCTCAACATTCGCAACATTCGTTCAGGTTCGGCGCCGATCACGCCGCCGCGCGCAGCGGCTCTGGCGTCGCGGCGGTCGCCTCGGCCAGCGCCACGCTGCCGGTCCGCTCCAGCTTGCCCCAGCCGACCTTCGGCCCGGTCGCCGCGACATAGAGCGCGCGCAGCACCACCGCATACAGCAACTGCCGATAGCCGAAGCGCTGCGCCAGCAGCCGCACCGCCGGGAAGCGGGTCTCGCGCCCGTCGAGCCGGTAGGCGATCCATCCGCACGTCACATCGACCGCCGCGAACGCCGCCCAGAACGCCGCGACCGTCAGCGCGTCGCCGCCCGCCGCGTCCCAGCCACGATCGTAGACGCGCCACGCCGTGCCGCCGATGCCCAGCAGCAGCGCAACATCGATCAGCGGCGCCGCGAGCGTGAACAGGAACTGGAACACCAGCGCCTGCGGCAGACCGACGCGGCCCAGCCCGCCACGCCGCCCCAGCACCGCCCGATGCTTCCACAGGCATTGCAGCGTCCCGAACGCCCAGCGGAACCGCTGCTTGAACAGCGCGCGCACCGTCTCCGGCGCCTCGGTCCAGGCGATCGCGTCATTGTCGCACGCCACGCGCCACCCGGCGCGCTGGATCGCGATCGTCAGGTCCTGGTCCTCGGCCAGCGTGTCCTCGGGATATCCGCCCACCGCGTCCAGCGCGGTGCGCCGCCACGCGCCCACCGCGCCCGGCACCACCGTCACCGCGCCCAGCGCGGCCAGCGCGCGCCGCTCCAGATTCTGCGCGGTGACATATTCCAGCGCCTGCCAGCGCGTGACGATGTTGGTGCGATTGCCCACCTTGGCATTGCCCGCCACCGCGCCGATCGCCGGGTCCGCGAACCAGCGCGTCAGCGTCGCGATCGTGTCGGCCTCGAACTGCGTATCGGCATCCAGCGCGATCACCACGTCGCCGCGCGCCTGCGCCAGGGCGGTGTTGAGCGCGCGCGCCTTCCCGCCATTCTCCAGCGTCAGCAGCCGGACGCGCGGATCGATCGCGAACGCGCCACGCACCACGTCGCTGGTGCGGTCGGTCGACCCGTCGTCGATCACGATCACCTCGATGCGCGGCCCGCTGCTCGCCAGGATGCGCCGCACCGACGCCTCGATCACCCGCGCCTCGTTGAACGCGGGGATCAGCACCGACACGAACGTCGGCACCAGATGCGGCGCGCTGTCCGGCGCCGCCTCGCGCCCGCGTCGCCACAGCGCCAGCCCGGTCAGCGCGGCCGCCCGCGCGATGCCCACCGCGATCACGATCGCGAACAGCACCGCCCCCGCGTCGCGCAGCCACGCGAGTCCGTCGAACAGCCCGCGCGTGCCCGCCGCGTCCGCCGCCGCATGGCCCGCCAGCCGCGGCATCACCACCTCGGGCGACAGCCGCGCCAGGTGCGATACGGTCACGAACCGGAAACCCCGCGCCCGCAACGCGCGTACGATCATTGGCAGCGCACGGATCGTCTCGGTCCGGTCGCCACCCGAATCGTGGAGCAGCACGATCTGCGCCGGGCGCGCCAGCGTCCCCGCCTCGACCTGCGCGATCACGCGCCGCGCGATCACCGCCGCTGTCGGACCCTGCCAGTCGAGCGGATCGACGTTCAGGCCCACTGTCAGATATCCCAGCCGCGCCGCGACCCGCGTCGCGTGCAGTTCGTCGCGACGATCCGGATCGGCATCCCCAAGGAACGGCGGCCGGAACAGCGTCATCGCGCGCCCCGTATACGCCTCCACCACGCGCTCGGTCGCCTTCAGCTCCAGCGCGATCGCCGCCTCGGATCGGCGCGACAGATCGGCGTGCGAGGTCGAGTGATTGCCCAGCTCGCTGCCCTGCGCGACGATCCGGCGCAGCAGCGCCCCCTGTCCCAGCGCGTTGGCGCCCGTGACGAAGAAGGTCGCCGGCACGCGCTCGCGCGCCAGCACCTCCAGGATCGTCGGCGTCCACGCCGGGTCCGGCCCGTCGTCGAAGGTCAGCGCGATCTCGCGACGCTGCGCGCCGGTGCGCTCGACGGTGTCGGGCTGCGGCAACCGATCGTAGCGCACCTGGCGGACCAGCCCGTCGCGCCAGTCGACCTGCCGCACGCCCGGCGCGGCCTCGGCGCTCATCCGCATGATCTCGCCTTGCCCGCGCACGTCGATCCCCGCGGGCGCGGGCAGGTGGCGCAGATCGGGCCGGGGCGCGTCCGACAGCGCGCGCCACACCTGCGGATCCTCGCTGCCCAACCGCCACAGCGCCACGCCCGCCGCGCCCGTCCGCCGCACGACCGCCATCTGGTTCGCGGCGCTCGGTGCGTCCAGCATCCACACCTGATGCGCCTGGCCGTTGCGCGCATACGCGAAATGGCTGTTGCCGCTCGCCGTGTCGAACACCGGCGTCACCCCGGCCTGCGCGGCGATCGCCAGCGCGTCGGCGATGCTCAGCGGCACGGTGGTGCGCCCGTTCCAGTCGTAGGCGTAGCTGCCGATCGCGACGATTGCCTTGTCCGCCCCCGTCTGCGTCACCGCCTGGGCGACCACGCGCGCGAACCACGATTGCGACGCGATCGGTCCGGCTTCGCCACCCATCCAATGTTCGTCGTATGCCATCAGCACGACGCGGTCGGCCACCGCCGCATAGGCGCGCAGATTCCACGCCGGATCGGCGACCGGCGCCGCCAGCGTCACCACCCAGCCGTGCGGGGCGAAGCGCGTGCGCAGTTCGGAGAGGAACGTGCGATAATCGCGATGCGCGCTCGCCGGCAGGCTTTCCAGGTCGAGCATCACGCCCGCCCCGCGCTCGCGTTCCACCAGCGCGACGATCTGGGTCGCCAGCCGCGCGCGGGCGACCGGATCGGCCAGCAGCGCGGCGGTCCCCGCCCCGTCCCAGCCACCTTCGGCAGTGGCGTTCTGCACCATCGGCAGCACACGCACGCGCCGCGTGGCGCGCGCGGTCACCTGCCGCAGATAGGGATCGTCCTCCGCGACGAAGCGATGATCCGCGCCCGTCACCGTCGCCAGCCCCGGCACCAGCCATTCGAGCGCATCGATATGCTCGGCGAGCGACCGGCGCGAGGCGGCGTCCCATGGCATGTAGAAGCCCATCGTCCCGCCGCGCAGTGCCGCGCCGCTGCGCGCGGGCAACCACGCGCCGGTCGTCGCGTCGCCGGGCACGTCGGCGGACGCCGCGCGCAGCGGCGCGGCGGCGGCGGCGAAGCGCGGGGCGACGCCGGTCATCGGGCGCAGGATGGCGGTGGTCAGCAGCACGGCGAGCAGCAGCGGCACCGCCACCGCGATCGCCAGCGCGATCCGCACGCGCCGTCCCCGCCGCCCGCTGGCATCGTAGAAAATCGCCACGTAGTTCTCGTCCCGTCGCCCGATCGTTGGCGCCGCCGATACGCGCGCTTGACGAAGAACCCGTTAACTACGCCCCGGCGCGATCAGGTCACGAGGCCGAGTATCCAGCCGCTGTCCGCCGCCGCCACGCGCTGTTGCCGCGCCGACATCGCGCGCAACCGCGCCGGCTCGCGCAGCACTACGCGCTGCCGCTCGCGCGATATCAGCCCGCTGTTCACCATCTGCCGGAACACGCGGTTCACGTGCACCGCGGTCAGCCCCAGGTGGTCGCCGATCTGTTCCTGCGTCAGCGGCAGGTCGAACGTCCCCGCCGTCCCACCATACACCGCCCGCGACCGCTCCTCCATCTCGAGCAGCAATGCAGCGACGCGCGCGATCGCGGCGGTGCGCCCGACGGCGGCCAGGCGGTCCATCAACGCCACCCGCTCGCGCTGGACGCTCAGGAACATCGCGGCGGCGAAGCGCGGCGATGCCGCGAACGCCGCGCCGAACGCGGCGAGCGGCACGCGACTGACCGTCACCGCGGTCAGCGCGGTCAATGTGTCGGCGGCCTGCGCCAGGCACATGCTCGGCGTGCCCAGCATATCGCCGGGCAGGTGGAACTTCACGATCTGCCGCTCCCCGCCCGGCAGCAGCACTGATGAGGCCACCCACCCGCTCAGCAACAGATAGATGTGGCGCGGCGGCTCGCCCTCGCGACGCAGCACCGCGTGGCGCGGCAGATCGACCGGCGCCTCGCCGAGCGCGCGAACCGCTTCAGTGTCGGCATCGGTCAGCGGGATGAATTCTTCGAAACGATGGAGTGGCAGACGATCAAGCACGCAATGTTCCCGATGATGCGAATCAGTACCTTAGCCGCCGATCCCGCGAACAAACGCTGATCGAAATCATGCATAAGACCACTTTCCATCCTCATCGCCGAAATCGCGATTTCGCGCGTGACGCGTGCGTTCGATCACGGCACGATGGCCTGAGAAGACAGGGGAAAAACATCATCGTGACCTTCCGTGCCATGACCGCCGTCGCCTTGTGCCTGCTCGCCGCGCCGCTTGCCGCGCAGGAACAGGACAAGCCCATCGAACAGACCCAATTGCCCGAAAACGACGCGACCGCGCCGACGCCCACCCCCGCCGGCGCGCTCCCGCCGCCCGCGCCCGCCACCACCGCTGCCGGCGCGACGCCCACGAAGCCCGCCAAATGGGACGTCAACGCACCACGCGGCCTGCGCACGAAGCAGGTGCGCATCGCGACCGACGAGGGAAGCTGGATGAACGTCGACGTCTCGCCGGACGGGCGGACGATCGCCTTCGACCTGCTCGGCGACATCTACACCATGCCGATCGCGGGCGGCACGCCGACCCGCATCGCCGAGGGACTGGCGTTCGAGCATCAGCCGCGTTTCTCCCCCGATGGCCGGCGAATCGCCTTCACCTCCGATCGCGGCGGCGGCGACAACATCTGGGTGATGAACGTCGACGGCAGCGACAAGCGTCAGGTGACGAAGGAGGATTTCCGCCTGCTCAACCAGCCGACGTGGAGCCCGGACGGCCGCTTCATCGTCGCCAAGAAGCATTTCACCACCGGTCGCTCGCTCGGCACCGGCGAGGTGTGGCTCTACCACGTCTCGGGCGGCGGCGGGGTGCAGCTCGTCAAGCGCGCCAGCGAGGTGCTGCAAAAGGAACTGGGCGAACCGATCTACGCGCCGGACGGCAAGGGCATCTATTATACGCGCAACGTCTCGTCAGGCCCGATCTTCGAATATGCGCAGAACTCGCGCACCGATCTGTTCGATATCGAGCGCTATGACATCGACACTGGCGAGGTCACGACCGCGGTCAGCGGCGTCGGCGGCTCGGTACGCCCGACCCCGTCGCGCGACGGCAAGCGCATCGCCTTCGTCCGCCGCGACAACAACATCAGCAAATTGTGGGTGAAGGACCTTGCGACCGGCGCGGAGCGGATCGTCTACGGCCCGCTCGACCGCGACGTGCAGGAAACCTGGGCGGTCACCGGCGTCTATCCGAACATGAGCTGGACGCCCGATGACAAGGGCATCGTCTTCTGGTCGGGGGGCAAGCTGCGCCGCGTCGCGGTCGATGGCGGGGCCACGACCGAGATCCCATTCCGCATCGACGACACGCGCGTCATCGCCGAGGCGATCCACCCGCAGGTGGAGGTCGCGCCCGACCGCTTCATGACGAAGGCGACGCGCTGGGCGACCGTCTCGCCGGACGGGCGTCAGGTGGTGTTCGAGACGCTCGGCAAATTGTGGGTCAAGCCGCTGGCGGGCGGCGCGCCGAAGCGGCTGACGCGCGGCAGCGACGAACTGGAGCTGTGGCCGAGCTGGTCGCGCGACGGGCGGTCGATCGTCTTCACCGGCTGGACCGACGCCGGGCTGGGACAGATCCGCACCGTCGCCGCGACCGGCGGCACGCCGAAGACGGTGACGACGGTCGCGGGCCATTACGCCCGCGCGCGCTTCTCCCCCGATGGCAAGACGATCGTGTTCGAACAGGGCGAGGGCGGTGGGTTGACCGCGCCGCGCGGCAATGCCGGCACCGGCGTGTACCGCGTCGCGGCCAGCGGCGGTGCGCCGGTGCGCGTGGCGAAGGATGCCGCCACGCCGCAATTCGCCGCCGCCAGCGACCGCGTGTTCATGATCGCGAACGAGGGCAACAAGCGCCAGTTGATCAGCACCGATTTGTCGGGCGAGAACCGCCGCGTCCATGCCGCGGGCGAACTGGTCAACGACTTTCAGATCTCGCCCGCGGGCGATTACGTCGCGTTCCGGCAGAATTACGAGGCGTTCGTGATGCCGATCCTGCCGGGCAAGCAGGCGGTGGAGGTCGATGCCAAGTCGGGCGCGCTGCCGGTGACGCGCGTCAGCCGCGACGGCGCGGACTTCATAAACTGGTCCGACGACGGAAAACGCATCCACTGGAGCGCGGGGCCGGTGCTCTATTCCGCCGACACCGCCGCGCTGTTCCGCAGCGCACCCGGCGGCGAGGACGCCGCCAAGTTCGCCACCCCCGCGACCGGCGTGTCGCTGTCGATGGACGTGGCCGCCGCCAAGCCGACCAAGACCGTGGCGCTGACCGGCGCGCGCGTCGTCACGATGGCGGGTCCGGGGGCAGGCAAGGACGGCGGAATCATCGACGATGCGACGGTGCTGATCCGTGGCGACCGGATCGTCGCGGTCGGTCCGCGCGCCGCGGTGCAAATCCCGGCGGGCGCGGTGACGGTCGACGTCACCGGCAAGACGATCGTCCCCGGCTTCGTCGACGCCCACGCGCACGGGCCTCAGGGCGAGGACGAACTGGTCCCGCAACAGAACTGGTCCGCGATGGCCAATCTCGCTCTTGGCACCACGACGATCCACGATCCCTCGTCGCGGTCGGCGGAAATCTTCCCGGCCGCCGAGATGCAGCAGGCCGGGCTGGTGCTCGCCCCGCGCACCTTCTCGACCGGCGAGGTCATCTATGGCGCGAAAAGCCCCGACGTCTACGCGCAGATCGACAGCTATGACGACGCGTTGTCGATCGTCCGCCGGCTGAAGGCGCAGGGCGCACGCAGCGTGAAGAACTACAACCAGCCGCGCCGCGAACAGCGCCAGATGGTCGTCGCCGCCGCGCAGGCGGAGGGGATGGAGGTCGTGCCCGAGGGTGGCTCGCTCTACACGCTCGACATGTCGTTGGTGCAGGACGGCAATTCGACCGTCGAGCACAATGTCCCGCTCGAATATTTCTATAACGACGTGCTGAGCCTGTGGGCGCAAACGACCGTCGGCTACACTCCGACGCTGGTAGTAGCCTACGGTGGCCCGGCGGGCGATCCGTACTGGCGCGCGCATATGGACGTGTGGCGGCATCCCTTGCTGTCGCGCCACGCGCCCCCGGCGCTGCTCGCCGCGCAGAACGCGCGCCGCGTCGTCGCGCCGGAGGAGGATTACGTCGACGGCGCGACCGCGCGCGAGGCGAAGAAGCTCGCCGATCGCGGCATTCCGGTATCGATCGGGGCGCATGGCCAGCAATCGGGGCTGGGGGCGCATTGGGAATTGTGGAGCTTCGTGCGTGGCGGGATGACTCCGATCGAGGCGCTGCGTGCCGGCACGATCGCGCCCGCGACGTCGCTCGGCTACCAGAAGGATGTCGGTTCGCTGGAGCCGGGCAAGCTCGCCGATCTGGTCGTGCTCGATGCCGATCCCACCGCCGACATCCGCAACACCGACAAGATCAGCCGCGTGATGCTTGGCGGTCGCCTGTATGATGCCGCGACCCTCAACGAGGTCGCGACCGGCACGCGCAAGCGACTGGCCTATTGGTGGGAGACGGGCGCGGGGTCAGGCGCCGATACCGGTGCGAAGGTGACCGTCGGGCACGGCCATGGCAACAGCGACCAGGACTGATGCCGCACCGCCGGCGGCCTTTCTCCACGCGCTGGAGACATGGCCGCCGGGCTATTCCGAGGGCGTGTACGACGGGCGCCGCTGGGGCGTGACGCTCGACGAAAGCGCCGATCGACGCCGCGTGTGGCTCTATGGAGAGGAATTGGACGGCACCGGGCGGGTGAGCTTCAATCTCTACCGCCTGCGCAGCGCCCGCGTGGCATTGCGTCCGTGCGAAATGCCGGCGGCGACGGTGGTCGCCTTCGTGCTGGGCTACCACGCCGAATCGCGTTGACGCCGCTCCGCCCCCATGGCAACGGGAACGCCACGCGGGTGTAGCTCAATGGTAGAGCAGAAGCTTCCCAAGCTTACGACGAGGGTTCGATTCCCTTCACCCGCTCCACTCTCCCACATTGGCGCTGCTGATATCGCTTCTCCCTCACATACGGGGTGAAGCCAATCGCTCTTGCGCCATGGCCATCTCCGCCGCGCGTCCCTGCCGCAGACCAATGTCATACCTCTGACACGAAAGCTGCTTGACAGCTTGGTAAAGCACGTGCGACCAATAATACCATAAGATTACAAAGTAGCCGCGCATGAAGACCAATTCATGCGCAGGCGATTACCGATGACGCGGTTGCGGTTGCTGCCGCGCGGACGGGTGAGCTTTGTCGCACAGGGCGTTCCGGCATCTTGCCGGCACGGCGGCGCTGCCACCCGAACATGGTCGCCCGGGAAGCGACACGGAACCAGCGTGCGCCGATCGGGCGCGCGGCGGGGATATGTGAGGGAGGGAACATAACAATGACATCGATGCGTGAGTCCGCGCGCGGCACGCCGCCGCGCTGGTTGCAGACGACCACCTGCTCCGCCGCCATGCTGGCCGCGCTGCTGGCCGCCGCCCCCGCCTGGGCCCAGACCGATCCCGCCAATCCGGCGCAGCCGTTGCCGACCGTGGACGCCGCGCCACAGGCCGAGGCGCCCGCGGTCGACGATGGCAGCGGCGACGTCGTCGTCACCGGCTATCGCCAGAGCATCGCCTCCGCGCTCGCCGCCAAGCGCAACGACATCCGCATCACCGACGGAATCTCCGCCGAGGACATCGGCAAGTTCCCCGCCCAGAACATCACCGAGGCGATCCAGCGCATCGCCGGCGTCCAGATGTCGAACATCAACGGGCGCGGCTCGACGATCAGCATCCGTGGCCTCGGTCCGCAATATGCGCGCACGACGATCAACGGGCAGACCTTCGCCAGCGCCGACTTCAAGGACGGCTTCCGCTACGACATCATCCAGACCGATCTGGCCAGCGCGATCCAGGTCGTGAAGTCGCCGGTCGCCGACATGGATGCCGGCGGACTGTCGGGCACGGTCAACATCGATACCGTCAAGCCGCTGGCCTATAAGGGGCCGAACTTCGTCGCGGGCGTGAAGGGTTATTATTCCGACTATCGCGGCGGCGTGACGCCGAAGATCAACGGGGCCTATATCAAGAGCTTCGCCGACGACACGATCGGGATCATGCTCGATCTCGGCTATCAGAAGCTGAAGGATCGCGGCGACTACCTGTTCATCAAGAACTGGTATCAGCCGGGCGCGGTGGCGGGTGCCGGCGACGTCCAGGTGCCGGGCAATCTGCGCTATCGCCGCATCGACCGCGATACCGAGCAGCTGATGGGCAGCGGCGCGATCCAGTGGAAGCCGACCAGCAATTTCGAGGCGCTGCTCCAGGCCGAATATTCGCGCGACCACACCACCTACGACACGCGCCAGATGGTGTTCGGTCGCTGGGCGGCGTCGGCGGTGACGGTCAACAGCAAGGCGAACGGCGTCGCCAACAACATTTCGATCAGCAACTTCAACGTCGACAACAACGACCAGCCCGAGCTGCGCAAGCTCCAGACGCAGGCCTATACCGGCACGATCAACTGGAGCCCGGGCGACACCTTCCACGTCCACGCGGTCGGCCATTACACGCAGGGCGATGCGAAGCTCTACGAATGGGCGACGATCGACGAGGTGCGCTTCCGCAATGGCGGCACGCTCGACATCTCGAACCCGCAGAACGTGAAGTGGGACACCGCGAGCCTCGTCGACGGCTCGATCTACAACACGGGCAACCGCACGTGGTTCGCGTTCGTCGACGGCGCGACGCACATCCAGTCGGCGCGTGACCGCGCGGCGCAGGTCGATCTGACGAAGGATATCGACGCCGCCGGCATCAAGTCGTTCGTGTTCGGCGCCAAGTTCCACCACGAAAGCTTCCAGACGCTCGCCTATCGCCACGATCGCGACGGCGACATGGACAATCTGGGTGCCTATCCCGAATATGGGTCGATCCCGGATCTGGGCTCGACCGGCGTGCTGGTGAAGAACTTCCTCGGCAACGACATGTCGATCCCGCACCAGTTCCTGTCGGTGAATGCGCCGCTGTGGCAGTCGATCCTGCGCGACAAGGGGATCAACGTTCCCGACACGCCTGACTACCCCAACACCTACCGCGTCGATCGCTACATCCCGGCCGTCTACGGCATGATGAACGTCGACGGGATGCTGTTCGGCAAGTCGGTGCGCGGCAACATCGGCGCGCGGTACGAGCATACGAAGCAGGACGTGACCGTCAGCGTGACCGACGGCACCGACAGCAGCGCGAAGCTGATCGGCACCACCCACGTCAAGCAGGATTACGGCAACTTCCTGCCCAGCGCGAGCCTGGCGCTCGACCTGACGTCGCGCTTCGTCGCGCGTTTGGCGGTGGCCAAGGTGCTGGTGCGCCCGCTGCTCAACAACCAGACGCAGATGGCCGACACCATCTTCCGCGACACCAGCAGCCTGCGCCCGAGCGTGTCGGTATCGCAGGGTGAATCACGGCTGCGTCCGCTGACCGCCAATCAGGCCGATCTCAGCTTCGAATTCTACCACGGCAACGGCAATTCGATCACGCTGGCGGGCTTCTACAAGGCGATCAAGAACGGCACGTTCACGCAATTCTACTGCCCGTCGTCCTATGACGGCGTGACGCTGAACGGCGTGGTCAGCGATTGCCAGTCGGCGGACGGGCGCACCGACTACAGCTTCAGCCGCAAGCTGAACGACAATAACGTCATCCATGTGAAGGGTATCGAGCTCGGCGCGTCGCAGAATTTCGACATGCTGCTGCCGGTGAAGGGCTTCGGCGTGGTCGGCAACGTCACCGTGGTGGATACCGATGCCAAGGCGCTGGGCACCGGCTTCAACCTGCGCGACCTGTCGAAGCTGACGTGGAACCTGACGCCGTATTGGGAGAACCAGATGTTCAGCGCGCGGCTGTCGGTGAACCACCGCAGCTCGTACGTTCAGGACGCGTCGACCAGCTTCTTCGTCAACGGCGGGCTGATCCACACCGTCCGTCCGCGCACGCAGATGGACGTGGCGCTGGGCTTCACGCCCTCGCCCGCGCTCAGCTTCACCGCGGGCATCATCAACCTGAACGACACGCACGAGGACGCGTACCAGACCACGTCGGACACGTTCCAGATGACCAGCCGCACCGGCCGGACCTTCTACCTGTCCGCCTCGACGCGCTTCTGACCCGATGAAGGGGAACGTGCCCCGCCCCCTTCCCTTTCCCGGCGATCACGACGAAGGATCCACGCCATGATGACGTTGCGAACCCCCGTCCTGATCGCCGGCCTTTTTCTATCCACCACCGCCGCCGCGCAGACCGCCGACGACGCGCGCGCCGCGCTCGCCCGGCTCGGCGTCCCCGCCGCGAAGGTTGCCGTCACCCTCACCCCCGCCTCCGACGCGCGCTATCGCGTGCGTGTCGCGCGCGACCGGGTCAGCGTCACCGCCTCCTCGCCCGTCGCCGCCGTGCGCGGCGTCACGCAGGCGTTGGGCCGGCAGGGCCGCTTCCATGCGTCGTGGGAGGGCAGCCGCGTCGGCGCGCTGACCGGCCTCGCCCCCGGCGACACCGGCTGGATCGCCTCGCCGTTCGGCTATCGCGCCTATCTCAACACCTGCACCTACGGCTATACCACGCCGTATTGGGGCTGGCCGCGCTGGGAACGCGAGCTCGACCTGATGGCCGCGCACGGCGTCGACATGCCGCTGGCGATGGAGGGGCAGGAATATATCTGGCGCGCGCTGTGGCGCGAACAGGGGCTGAGCGAGGCGCAGGTCGGCCAGCTCTTCGCCGGCGCGCCGTTCCTGCCGTGGGAGCGGATGGGCAATATGGCGGGCTATCGCGCGCCGCTGTCGTCCAGCTGGATCGAGAAGAAGCGGGCCCTGCAAAAGCGCATCCTCGCGCGGATGCGCGCGCTGGGGATGACGCCGATCCTCCCCGCCTTCGCAGGCTATGTGCCGGAGGCGTTCGCCAAGGCGCACCCGGAGGCGCGCATCTACCGGATGCGGCAATGGGAAGGCTTCCCCGGCACCTACTGGCTCGATCCGTCCGACCCGCTGTTCGCCAAGCTCGCCGCGCGCTTCATCAAGCTCTACACCGCCGAATATGGCGCGGGCCGCTACTATCTCGCCGACGCGTTCAACGAGATGGTGCCGCCGATCGCCGACGACGGCAGCGACACCGCCAACGCCGCTTATGGTGACAGCACCGCCAACACCGCCGCGACGCGCGCCGCCGCGCTGCCGAAGGAGGTGCGTGACGCGCGCCTCGCCGCCTATGGCAAGCGGCTGTACGCCTCGATCGCCGATGCGCAGCCGGGCGCGACCTGGGTGATGCAGGGCTGGCTGTTCGGCGCCGACAAGGATTTCTGGACCCGCGACGCGATCGCCGCCTTCCTGCGCGACGTGCCCGATAAGCGGATGCTGATCCTCGACATCGGCAACGATCGCTATCCCGGCATCTGGAAGCAGACCAACGGCTTCGACGGCAAGGACTGGATCTACGGCTACGTCCACAATTACGGCGGCAGCAACCCGCTGTACGGCGCGCCGGACTTCTACCGCACCGACATCGCCGCGCTGCTCGCCGATCCGGCGCGTGGGCAGGTGCGCGGCTTCGGGATGTTCCCCGAAGGATTGCACAACAACAGCCTCGTCTACGATTACGCCTTCGACGCCGCCTGGCCGGGCGGCGACATGGCGCTCGCCCCATGGCTGCGGCGCTATACGCAGTCGCGTTATGGCCGCACCGACCCCGCACTGGTCGCCGCGTGGCAGGACGTGATCGCGGGCGTGTACGATACCCGCTACTGGACGCCGCGCTGGTGGAACCAGCGTGCGGGCGCCTATCTGTTCTTCAAGCGCCCGGCGGGCGACGCGCCGACCTTCCCCGCCGAACCCGGTGACCGCGCGAAGGCGATCGCGGGGATCGACGCGCTGCTCGCGCTCGCGCCGCGGCATCGCGACAGCGCCTTGTTCCGCTACGATCTGGTCGATCTGGTCCGGCACGCGGCCAGCCTGTCGCTCGACGATCACGTCAAGGCGGCGGTCGCGGCGTACCAGAAGGGCGATGTCGCGTCCGGCGACCGCGAGACCGCGCGCGTGAAGCGGATCGCCCTCGCGATCGACGGGCTGATCGGCGGACAGCAGGAAACGCTCGCAAGCTGGATCGCCGATGCGCGCGGCTATGCCGACACCCCCGCCGAGGCGCGTCGCTTCGAACAGGATGCCAAGGCGCAGGTCACGATCTGGGGCGGCGCGGGGCACCTCGGCGATTATGCGTCGAAGGCGTGGGCCGGGCTGTACGCCGATTACTACCTGCCGCGCTGGACGATGTACCTCGCCGACGCGCGCGCCGCCGCGCTCGCCAGGCGCCCGCTCGACGATGCCGCCTTCACGAAGAAATTGCGCGCGTGGGAGGATGCGTGGGTCGCCGATGCGCGCGTCTATCGCGCCACCGCGCCGCGCGACGCGATCGGTGACGCACGCGCATTGATGACGGAGATCGCTCGCCCATGACCAGTGTCGCCGGCAAGCCGGAACGCTTCGCCTCGCTCGACATGTTTCGCGGTGCGACGATCTTCCTGATGATCGTCGTGAACACCGCCGGCGCGGGCACGCCGTTCACGCAACTGGTCCACGCGCCCTGGATCGGCTTCACGCTCGCCGACCTCGTCTACCCGTCGTTCCTGTTCGCGGTCGGCAATGCGATGAGCTTCGCGCTGACCCGTCCGATGCCCGACGGCGTGTTCCTGCGCCGTCTGTTCAAGCGTGCCGCGCTGATCTTCCTGCTCGGCTTCCTGATGTACTGGTTTCCATTCGTCACGCACGATGCCGACGGCGGCTGGTCGGTGAAGCCGTTCGCGGAGACGCGCGTCACCGGCGTGCTGCAACGGATCGCGCTCTGCTATCTGCTCGCCGGGTTGCTCGCCCGCTATCTGTCGCCGAAATGGCTGCTGGTCGCCGCCGTGGCGCTGCTCGGCGGCTATTGGGCGGTCCTCGTCGGGTTCAGCCCGCCGGGCGAAGCGTTCGGGCGCTATCGCAACGCCGGCACCCTCCTCGATCTGTGGCTGATCGGTCCGAACCACCTCTATCACAAGGATCACGGCTTCGATCCCGAGGGGCTGCTCGGCACGCTGCCCGCCACCGTCAACGTCATCGCGGGCTATTTGGCCGGGCTGGCAATCCAGCGTTGGGGCAAGCACGCCGCCACCGTCGCGCGGATGATGGCGATCGGCGCCGCGCTGATCCTGGCCGCGTTGCTGCTCGCACCGGTGTTTCCGATCGCCAAGAAATTGTGGACCGGCTCGTTCGTGCTGCTGACGGTCGGGCTGGACATGATCCTGCTCGGCGCGGTGATTTGGCTGGTCGAGATCAGGGGCGCACGCGTCGGCCGCGCTTTCCTCCAGATGCTCGGTCGCAATCCGCTGGCGATCTATCTCTTCTCCGAGCTGCTGGTCGTGGTGCTGCAACTGATCCACGTCCGCCGCGGTGTCGGCCTGTACGACTGGATCGGCGAGACATGGTTCCAGGCGCTCGCCCCCGGCCCGGTCGGCTCGTTGTTATGTGCTTTGGCCTATACGCTGGTGTGTTGCGCGTTCGGATGGATGCTGGACCGGCGCGGGATCATCCTGAAGGTGTGAGCCACCCGCCCACCGCAGCAAGCCACGCCTACACCGTCATTGCGAGCGTAGCGAAGCAATCCAGGGCGTCCTGATCCGGCCCTGGATTGCTTCGCTACGCTCGCAATGACGGACGCGTCGAAAGCGACCGCTACACGTCTCCGGCGCCAGCAGCCCCCTACCGCTCCCGCACCGCCACCACCTTGCCCAGCCCGGACGGCTGCCCGGCCTCGGCCTGCACCACCAGCACCAGCGCATGCTCCCCCGCCCCCGCCGGCAGCGGCACCAGCAGCGGCCCCGCCGCCGGATCGGTCTTCACCGCGCGCCGTTGGCCATCGATCCACGCCTCCGCACGCCCGACCACCTCGGCAAACGCGACCACGCCGCCCCGCTCCGCCACGCGCCGACGCGGCACGAACACGGTGCGATAGGTCGACCACACCGCCGCCGGATCGCGCGATCGCTCCAGCCGCCCGGCCCGCGCGCCCAGCAGGCTGTTCATATCGTTCTTCGCATATACCTTCAGCGGATCCGGGCGCGCGGCGACGAACTCGCTGCGCTTCCACTCGGTCAATTGCGCGACCGGCCGCGTCCCGGGCAGTGCGGGCAGCGGATCCGCCTTCACGACCCGCGCCGTCACGCGTGCGCTCTTCAGCCCCGGCGCGGTCGCGGTCAGCGTCACCCGTCCCGCCCCCGCGTCGGCGCGCACCAGCGCCTGCGCCAGCCCGGAGAACAGCCGCCGCACCGGCGCGATCTCCGAATCATGATCGTTGGGGTCGCCGTTGCCCACTCCGATCACCGCGCCGCCGGTCACCGCGAACGACACGCGTGCATCTGCCCCCGGCACCACGCGCCCGCGCGCATCGACCGCCATCACCGTAAACGGCTGCACGTCGGTACCCGTGCCCAGCATCGTGCGTCGATCCGCCACCAGCCGCAGCGCCACCGGCGCGCCGGTCGTCTCCACCCGGGTCCGCGCGATCTCGCGACCGCCACGCCACGCCACCGCCTCCAGCCGCCCCGGCTGGTACGGCACCTGCCACTCGGGCATCGCCAGCCGGTCGACCGTCCGCTTCCCCAGGCTCCTGCCGTTCAGCGACAGCTCGACCGTCTCGGCGTTGGTCAGCACCATGACCCGGATCGGCTCGCCCTCGCGCCCCGGCCATGTCCAGTGCGGCGCGATCGCCAGCGCGGGCAGCGTGTCCTCCCATTGCGCGCGGCGCAGGTGAAACGCCATCTTCGCGAAGCCGCACAGGTCCATGATCCCGAACAGGCTGCTGGTGGTCGGCCATTCGAATGGCGTCGGCTCGCCATGATAGTCGAAGCCGGTCCACACGAACGTACCCGCGACGAACGGACGCGTCGCGATCTCCTTCCAGCTCGCGTGCTGTGTCAGTCCCCAGTCCGCCGCCTCGGTGTCGTACGACGACATCTCGTGCCGCGTCAGGTCGGTCTTCCACACACCGCGCGTCATGAAGCCGCTGGTGTCCTCCGAACTGGTCATCGGCTTGTTCGGATGCGCGGCGTGGAACGGGTCGTAGCTGCGATGCTGGTAGTTGATGCCCACGACGTCGACCGCCTGCGAGACGTTCAGGGGCGTGAACATTCCGTCGTTCATCGCCGCGGTCACCGGGCGCGACGTGTCCAGGTTCTTCACCGCGCGCGCCATCCGACGCACCATTTCATATCCCTGCTCGGTCGCCTGCATCGGTTCTTCGTTGAAGACCGACCACATGATGACGCTGGGATGGTTGCGGTCGCGGCGCACCAGCCATTCGAGCTGCGCGAGATAGTCCGGGCTTGGGTTGAAATTGCGGTTCTCGTCCATGACGAGGATGCCCAGCCGGTCGCACGCGTCCAGCAGCTCTGGGGCGGGCGCGTGGTGCGAACAGCGGATCGCATTGCACCCCATCGCCTTCAGCCGCCGCGCGCGCCATTCCCACATCGCATCGGGCATCGCCACGCCGACCCCCGCATGATCCTGATGGACGCACACACCCTTCAGCTCGACATGCTCGCCGTTCAGGTGGAAGCCCGTCGCGGCGTCGAAGCGCAGCTCGCGAAAGCCGATCCGCGTCGCGCGCGTGTCGACCACCGCCCCGTCCACCAGCAATCGCGCCCCGACGCGATACAGCGTCGGCGTCTCGATCGACCAGCGGCGCGGATCGGCGACGCCGACCGCCATCCGCACCTCGCCGCGCGTCAGCGGCTCGACGGTGAACTCCGCCATCTCGTGCCCGAGCGTGCGCCCGTCGGGGTCGAACAGCGTCGCCTCGGCGCGGACCCGCTGCGCGGTGCGCGCACTGTTACCAACCGTTACCGCGATCGGCACGGTCCAGCGATTTCCGGTTTTTTGCGGGTCCGCATGCAGTCCATCGGTGGTAATATAGGCCGAGTTGCGGACCGCCAGCGCATTATGGCGGTACAATCCGGCACCCTCGTACCACCAACCCTCCATCGCATCGGCATCGACGCGCACCGCCAGCGTGTTCAGCTCCTCTCCGAACCGCGCATAGGGGGTGATGTCGATCAGGATCGCGGTATAGCCGCTGTAGCTGTGCGCGACCTCGATCCCGTTGAACCAGACGGTCGCGTGGGTCGCAGCGGCACCCAGCTGGATTTCCAGATACTTACCGCGCCATTCCGTGGGCAGGTGCAGCGTGCGGCGATACCAGCCGATGCCGCGCTTGCGATATCCTTGCGCGACGTTCGCCGCCGGATCGACCGGCTCTTCCATCGCCCAATCGTGCGGCAGGTCGACCTCGCGCCAGTCGCTATCGTCCCACGCCACCCCCGCCGCCCCCGACGCCACCCCGGCCTTCGCGGCATGATACGTGTCCTCATGCCCCATCGGTTGCGGCACGACGATATCGCCCTTGTGGAAAAGCCACCCATTATCAAGACGTAACAGCGAGGGATCGGCGACGAACGGCGGCTCGGGCACGATGTCGAACGGTGCCGGCGCATCGCCGCTATCCAGATACGGTGCGGCCGGCGCAGCCGCCGCCCACGTCGGGAGCGCGGGGACCGCAATGCCAGAGGCGAGCAGGGCGCGGCGGGTGACGGTCATCGGCTGATCCTCGTGCAACTCGAGAAAACCTAGCTCCCGCTCGAGACAAGTAAAGCCATTTCACCGACCAAAACCATACCAATGCACTGGCGACAACATTCGGTCATTGCTCGATAATTTTGCATTTGGCGCAGGAGCCCCAGCGATGGTAACGCTAACGCTGGGAGGATCGACCATGAAGAGTCGTATGAAGAGGATGTCGGGCGTGGCGGTGTATGCCGCGCTGTTGGTCACGGGGATCGCGGCCCCCGCCGCGGCACAGAACGACCGCATGACCCCGATCGCCGCACCCGCACAGCCGGACGCGATCACGCTCGACACCGGCCCGTTGCCCGATGCCCCCAACAAGGAGGCCTGGCACCGCCAATATGGCAGTATCTTCGCGCGCAACGTGACGGTTGCGACGCTGACGCCGTTCCTGCCCGCCCCCGGCACCGCAACCGGCGCTGCGGTGATCGTGGCGCCAGGCGGCGGCTTCCGCACGCTGTCGATGGAGAATGAGGGCTGGGACGTCGCTCGCGCGCTGGCCAAACGCGGCGTGGCCGCCTTCGTGCTGAAATATCGGCTGAACCAGACGCCCGCCGATATGCCGGGTTTCGAGAAGTCGATGGCGGAGATCTTCTCCGGCTCGGCGACGCGCCCGCGCGTCGATCCGGCCGCGATGACCGCACGGCTGGGTCCGCAGATCGCCGATGCGCGTGCCGCCTTCACGCTGGTCCGCCGCCGCGCCGCCGAGTGGAAGGTCGACCCCGATCGCGTCGGAATGATCGGCTTTTCGGCGGGCGCGATGCTGACGATGGCGACCACATTGGCCGGGCAGGACGCGCGCCCCGCCTTCATCGCCGACATCTATGGCCCGCTCGGGGCGGTCGATGTGCCGGCGGATGCACCGCCGTTGTTCGTCGCGCTGGCCGCCGACGATCCGTTCTTCGCGGGCGACGGCATCGGCCTGATCGACCGGTGGCGGGCCGCGAAGCGCCCCGTCGAATTCCACCTGTACGAGCAGGGCGGCCACGGGTTCGGCATGTATCCGAAGCCGACCACCAGCACCGGCTGGTTCGACGCCTATGTCCGATGGCTTGGCATGCACGGACTGCTGGCGCCGAAGAAATAGCCGGCCCTAGAACCGGAAACGAACGCCCAGAGAATAAAAACGGCCCTCTTCGCGCACGTCGACCGGGTAACCCGCGTCGGCGGCGAAGTTGCGGTAGTTGCGCCACGGTTGCGCCAGGATGTTGGTGACGTCGGCGGTGAAGGTGATGTTCTCGAACGGGGTGTAAGCCGCCGAGAAATCGAGGCGCGAGATGGGCATCACGGTCACGCCCGCGAACTGCGCCTCGCCCGGATTGCGCGTGAAGCTGTCGACGAAGCTGGAGCGGCGATTGTACGACAGCCGCGCCGACACCGGTCCCTTTTCGTAGAAACCGGTGATGTTGTAGGTCCATTTCGACACGCCCGTAATCGGCACGGCCGGCGCGGCCTCGCCCAGCGTCGACGGCAGTTGGTTCGTGCCGTCGAGGTACGTCACGTTGAGTTGCGTGCCGAAACCGCTCAACAAGCCGGGCAGGAAGTCGAAGAACGTCTGGAAGTTCGCCTCCGCACCCTTGATGCGGCCGGCGCCGGCATTCTCGGGGCGGCTGACCTGCAGGCGGCCGAATACCGGATCCTGGACGATCGACGTATAATTGCTGATGAAGCCGAACAGGTCGCGGTAGAAAACCGATGCGGTCAGCGATCCGGTCGGCGCGAAATACCATTCAAGCGTCGCGTCCCAATTGTTCGACGTCAGCGGCACGAGGTTCGGGTTGCCACCACTTCCGCTGGCTTCGAACTCACCGTTGTTGGTGGTGTTGCGCGTGATGTTGAACGCCGGATTGAGTTGGCCGAACGAGGCGCGCGTGCGGGTCTCGGTATAGCCGAGCCGCGCCTGAAGCTTGGGCGTCAGCTTCAATCGGGCGCCGAACGACGGCAGTACGTCGACGTAGTTCTGGCGATTGTCCTGCGCCAGGAACGAGACGGTGTTGTCGGGCGCGACCAGCCGCGTGATACCCGAATACGTGCCGTCGGTGTTGACGAGCCGCACACCGGCGGTGCCGTCGATCTCGATGCCGCCGACCGTGAAGTCGTAGCGGGCCATGGCATAGGCGGCGTAGGTGCTTTCGCGTGCGCTGAAGCCGCTGTTTGGCAGAAAGGCGATCTCCTCCTGCGCGAAGCGGGAGATGTTTTCGGCCAGGTCGGGTCGCGTCGGATCGATTGCGAGCAGGCGCGGACCGACCGAATAGGTCAGCTGGCGCAGCGCATCGAAGTTGGAGCGGATCGCGGCACGCGACGGCATCAGCCAGTTGCGGAATTGCGCCGCGGGCTGGCGGAAGCCGTCCTCCACCTTTTCCAGCGCACCGGTGGGCAGGCTGGCGAGCGGGATGCCCAGCAGATCGGTGGCGAGATAGCGATCGCCCTGCTGCAACTTGCCGGTGCGCGACACCCATCGGACCCCGACATCGAGCCGCTGGACGACGGGCAGGTCGGTGGCGAGTTGCAGGTCGGCGCGCCATTGATGGCCATCCCCCCGCGCCTCATATCGTTTCTGGAAGAACCCACGCCAGATGTAGTTGTCGGCGTTGAGGGCGTCGAAACCGGGGAAGGTGAACGACGCCCCACCGTCGCGGTCGAACTCCACATCGGTGCGCGGCGATGAGGCGAACCGCGCATCGAGACTATATTCGAGCTGCGAGTAGCTGCTGTAGGTATAAGCGTAATCGCTGCTGATCCGCGCGCGATCTCCCTTCCATATGAAGCCGATCGCTCCCTGATAGGTGTCGGTGCGATCGTTGAAGGTCGATCGGAACGTTTGGGGCGCCAGGCCGCCGGTCTTGGTCAGGCTCATCACCTTGCGCGGATCGTCGGGATCGATAACGACATTGCTGAGCGTCGGGCGCGCGCCGTTCTGGCCGTTGGGCACCAGCGCACCGCTGGTAAGCGGCACCGTGAAGTTCTCGTTCGACTGCTCGGCACGATACGCTTGCCACAGGCCGTCGGCATAGATCTCCAGCCGGTCGTTCGGGCGCCACTGCAGGCTGCCGTTGATCGACGGACGCGTGCGGGTGCCGGTGGCGAAGTAATTGCCCACCGAATTGGGAAAACGAAAATCGGTGCCGACGCCGGGCGTGGCCACGGTCAGGTCGTCGGTGGCGTCGTTCGCCTCACCGGCGGCGGTGCGTGACGCCTGGTCGTTGAACCGCACGGCGTTGCGATACCGGGTGCGCGTGATCGCGAAGTTCACCAGCGCACCGATCTCTCCGATCCCGGTATCCCAACGATCCGTGACGAGCAGGTTGGCGACCGGGTCGAGCTTTCCCGACTGATCGTTGTAATTTCCGCGCAGGCCGCCTGCGATCTCGAACCCCTTGAAATCGAAGGGCCGGCGCGAGCGGACGTTGACCAGCCCCGCAAGGCCGGGCTCGATCAGATCGGCGGTGCCCGACTTATAGACCTCCAGCGCCGCGAGCGCGCCTGCGGGGAAATCCTGCAACGCGACGCCGCGATTCTCGGCGGTGAAGATCTCGCGCCCGTTGAACGTGGTGGTGACATCGGGCAGCCCCCGGATCAGCACGCCATTGGCTTCATCGTTCGAGCGGTTGACCTGCACGCCGGTGACGCGCGCCAGTGCCTCCGACGCGTTGTTGTCGGGCAATTTGCCGATATCCTCCGCGACAACCGCGTCCAGGATCGAGTCGGAATTGCGCTTGAGCTCCTGCGCCGAGCGCAGGCTGGCGCGCACGCCCGTGACGACGATATCGTCGGCGGCCGGACCCGGCGCAGGCGCGGGAGCGCCCGGCTGGGATGCGGTATTCTCGGGTGGCAGCGGTGCCTGCTGTGCGGCGGCCATGGCCGGCAACATGGCCGCACCCGACAGGAGAATCGTTCGAAAAACGCTCGCGCTCATATCATCTCTCCCGTCGCCGCCGCACGCTGGCGGTCGTTATTAATCAGACATAATCTCGAGCGGGATCGAGCGTCAATATCACCCTCATTTCATGAAGTGAGGGCGTCATAAGTTTATATCGATATTTTCAAGTATCTTAGCTTTGAACACCGCCTCACGGCGTCAGCAGGAGGCATTCATCTTGTCTGACATTCAGCTCGCTTCATCGGCGCGCAACCGATAGCCGACCCCCAGCTCGTTGGCGATCACGCTGCCGATCGCGGCGGGTGCCTCCAGCTTCTGGCGCAGGTTGCGGATGACGATGCGCAGATACTCGACCCGTGCGTCCTCTTCGCCGGTCCAGGCGGCGGCGAGGATTCTCTCATGCGTCAGCACACGTCCGATGTGACGCGCCAGCAGTGCCAGAACGTCATGCTCCTTGCGGGTCAGATGGATGTCGGCACCGCCCCGCGTGACGATACGGCGGTCGAGATCGATCATCAGCTCGCCGCGCCGGATCACACCGGCAGGCGCCGCCCCGCCGCCGCGATGACGCAGCGCGACCCGCAACCGCGCCAGCAATTCGTCCGTGTCGAACGGCTTCGTGACATAGTCGTCGGCGCCGAGATCGAGTGCGGCGACCTTCTCGGCGGTCGCCTCTCGCGCCGACACCACCAGCACCACCATCTCGCCCACCCTACGGAGCAGCGGTATCAGCGACAGTCCGTCGCGATCGGGCAAGCCCAGGTCGAGCAGCACCGCGTCACAACCCGGCGCGGCGGCGAGGGCCGCCTGAGCGTTCATCGCCTCCACCACCTGATAGCCGGCGCGATCGAGCGTGTTGTGGAGCAACCGGCGGATCGCCACGTCGTCGTCGACGATCAGCACGCGCGCGGACATCAGGCAATCTCCTCAGGCGACGGTTCGCGCACGATCAAGGCACGCGGGAAGACCAGCGTGAACGCCGCGCCGCTGCCGTCGGACCGATTACCGGCCTCTACCCCCACGCCCATCGCTTCCGCGAACGCCTTGACGATCGCGAGCCCCAGGCCGGTCCCGCCGATGGCGCGGTCGGAGCCTTCCAGGCGGCGAAACATCTCGAACACCTCCGCCTCCCGCCCCGGCGGCAGGCCCGGCCCGCGATCGAGCACCGAGAGGCACAAGCGGTCGTAGCGATGGCGCCCTTCGACCACCACCTCGCTGCCCGGCTCGCCGTAGCGCCCGGCATTGTCGAGCAGGTTGAGCAGGATGTGGTGCAGCAACTGTGGATCGACGCGCACCAGCGGCAGATCGGGCGGCACGTCGAGCCGCACCGCACGGCCATGCAGCGCACGCCGCGCATCGTGCGCGGCCCCGGCTACGGCATCCGACAGGTCGGTGGCTTCCACCGCCAACGTCAGCGCTCCCGCCTCGATCCGCGCCATGTCGAGCAGGTTGGCGACGAAGCGGTTCAACCGCTGCGCCTCGCTTTCGATCGTGCCGATCAGCTCGGGCGTAGCGCCGTGGTGAAGCTGTGCGGCGGCGGCCATCACGGCGGTGAGCGGGGTACGCAGATCATGGCTGACCGATGAGAGCAACGCGCTGCGCAGCCGGTCGCGGGTGCGCACCGCCTCGACATCGCGAATCTCCGCCTCCAGCCGCAACCGTTCGAGGACCAGCGCGGCCTGATCGATCAGGCTGGCGAGCAGCGGCAGGCGATCGGCGCGGATCGGCTCCCCGGCGTTGGTGTCCGCGATGCCGAGCACGCCGACGCGCCGCTCTCCCGCACGCAGCGGCTGGAACAGCCATTCCGAGGCGGTGAGGGTTCCCGATCCACGCCCGGCGGAAATGCCATTGGCGAACGCCCATTGCGCCGCCGCCATGTCGACGGTGTCCAGCCGATAGTCGGCGCTGGTGGCGGCGAGCACGGCCAGCGTATCGGCCGCGGGCGTGAGCAGCAGCACTTCGACCCCGAACAACCGCCGCACATCGTCGGCGATGATCCGCGCCGCCTCCGCCGCGGTATTCACGCCACCTAGCCGGTGGAGGAAACCGGCGAGCGTCGCGTTGGTCCGCGCGCTGGCGGCGGCCATGTCGGCCTGCGCGCGGACGCGCGAGGTGAGCTGGCTGGTCGCGGCGGCGACACCCAGCAGCACGAAGATCGACACGACATTCTCGGGATTGCTGACGCTCAGCGTGCCGGTGGGCGGCAGGAAGAAGAAATTATAGGCAAGGCTGGAGGCGATCCCGGCGAACAATCCGGTCCGCAGCCCGAACAGGCTGGCCGCCGCCATCACCGGCAGAAGATACAATAAGGCGACGTTGCCGAGATCGAGAATATGGAACAACGCGCCCGCCGCTGCGGTCACTCCCGCGACGCCCAGCAGCGTGAGCGCATAGCCGGATGGCTTCCCCCATCGACCGCGAGGGCGCGGCGCGCGGGGCAACGCGGGCGCATCGACGGGCATGACGTGCACCGCGACACCGGGCGTCGCGCGCACCAGCCGATCGACAACCGAGCCGTGGCGCAGTTCGAACCAACGCGAGCGTTTCGATTTCCCGAGCATCAATTGCGTCGCGCGCGCATCGGCCAGAAACGTGCGAATGCCCTCAACCACGCTGGTGGCGGGCACGGTGGCGACCGATGCGCCCAGTTGCGTCGCCAGCGTCATGGTGCGCGCGACGTCCGCATGTTGCGCGTCGCTGAAATGCGCGACACGCGGCGTTTCGATGAACAACGCGGTCCACGGCGCACGAAGCGCATCGGCGGCGCGCTTGGCCGCGCGCACCAGCCCGTCGGCGCCGGGAAGCTCGTTGACCGCGACCACGATCCGCTCGCCCCCCGCCCAGGTTCCACCAAGCCCGATCGCACGAACATGATCGAGCATCTGCGCATCGACCGCCTGTGCGGCGCGGCGCAAGGCCAGTTCGCGCAGCGCCGACAGGTTCGGCTTCGAAAAGAAGTGCGCCAGCGCGCGCGTCGCCTCTTGCGGCAGATAGACTTTGCCCGCTTTCAACCGCTCGATCAGCTCGTCGGGCGGAATGTCGACCACCTCGATCTCGGCCGCTTCCAGTATATGGTCGGGCACCGTCTCGCGCACGCGCACGCGGGTAAAGCCGGCGACGACGTCGTTGAGGCTCTCGACATGCTGGATGTTGACCGTCGTGTAGACGTGGATGCCCGCCGCCAGCAGTTCCTCGACGTCCTGATAGCGTTTGGGATGGCGGCTGCCCGGCGCGTTGGTGTGCGCCAGTTCGTCGACCAGTGCGAGCCGGGGCGCGCGCGCCAGCACCGCATCGATGTCCATCTCGTGCAGCGTCCGTCCCTCATAGGGAATGGCGCGACGCGGCACGACCTCCTGCCCGCGCACCAGCGCCTCGGTTTCGATGCGGCCGTGCGTCTCGACCACCGCGACGACCACGTCCATGCCGTCGCGCCGGCGCGCCGCGCCTTCCGACAGCATTTCAAAGGTTTTGCCGACACCGGGAGCCGCGCCGAGGAAAATCTTAAGCTGCCCGCGCCCCTCCCGCGCGGCGGCGCGCAGGAGAGCCTCGGGATCGGGACGCGGATCGTCCGGCCCGGTCATCGCGGCGGCGCGGCGTCCAGCGCGCGGTTGAGCGCGAGCACGTTCACGCGCGCATCACCGAACCACGGATCGTCGGTGGCGCCGGCGATCAACGCGCGCACGCGCGTCAGCGGCAGGCCGCGAACGCGCGCCACGCGCGGCGCCTGCGCCAGTGCGGCGGCGGGCGAGAGGTCGGGGTCCAGACCCGAACCACTGGCGGTGACCAGATCGGCGGGCAGCAGGCCACGGACACCGTCCGCGCGCGCGGTGGCGACGTCGGCGCGGATGCGATCGGCCAGCGCGGCCGAGGTCGGCCCGAGGTTCGAGCCGGAGGACGCTTGCCCGTCATATCCCTTTCCGGCAGCGGACGGACGGGTGTGGAAATAACGTGCACCGACAAACGCTTGGCCGACCACCGCCGAGCCGATCGTGCGGCCTTGCGCGTCGCGGATCAGGCTGCCGTTGGCTTGGCGGGGAAAGATCAACTGGGCGATGCCGGTCATGGCGAGAGGATAGACCAGCCCGAGCAGGAGCGCGAACAGGATCGTCATCACGATCGTGGGGCGCAGCGCGGAAGAAATGTCGTTGTTCATCGCAAATTCCTGAAAACGGTCACGCCAGACCGGCGCCGGTGACGAGGAGATCGATCAGCTTGATGCCGACGAACGGCGCCACGAGACCGCCAAGGCCGTAAATCAACAAGTTACGTGCCAGCAGCGGGCCGGCGGCCATCGGGCGGTAGGTGACGCCGCGCAGCGCCAAGGGCACGAGCAGCGGGATGATGAGCGCGTTGAAGATGATCGCGCTGAGGATCGCCGATTGCGGCGTGCCGAGATGCATGACGTTGAGCACACCCAATCCGGGATAGAGCGCGACGAACATCGCCGGAATAATTGCAAAGTATTTCGCGACGTCGTTCGCCACCGAGAAAGTCGTCAGCGCGCCGCGCGTCATCAGCAATTGCTTGCCCAGGCCAACCACCTCGATCAGCTTGGTCGGGTCACTATCGAGATCGACCATATTACCTGCTTCGCGCGCGGCCTGGGTGCCGGTGTTCATCGCGACACCGACGTCGGCCTGCGCCAGAGCGGGGGCGTCGTTGGTGCCGTCGCCGCACATCGCGACCAGCTTGCCGCCCTGTTGCTCCTGCCGGATCAGCGCCAATTTGTCCTCGGGCGTGGCCTGCGCGAGGAAATCGTCGACCCCCGCCTCGGCGGCGATCGCGGCGGCGGTAAGCGGATTATCGCCCGTTATCATGACGGTACGGATGCCCATCGCGCGCAGTTCGCCGAAGCGTTCGCGAATGCCGGCCTTCACCACGTCCTTCAGGAAGATCGCGCCGAGCAGGCGGCCGTCCTGCGCCACCGCCAGCGGGGTGCCGCCGGCGCGGGCGATCTCGTCGGTGATCCGTCGCAGCTCGGTAGCAGCCGCGGTGGCGCCGGTAGCCCCATTCGCCCGCAAAATAGCAGCCACCGCACCCTTTTGAATGAGCTTTTCACCGATCTTTACGCCGGAAATACGCGTCTGGGCCGTAAACGGGATCACGTCCGCGCCATCCGGCAGATCGGCCGCCGCGACGCCGCGTTCGCGCGCCAGCGTGACGATCGATCGCCCCTCCGGCGTCTCATCGGCGAGGCTGGCGAGCAAGGCCGCTTCGGCCAGTTCCTCCTCGGTCGCGCCGCCGACGGCGCGGAACTGGCTGGCCTGCCGATCGCCGATCGTGATCGTCCCGGTCTTGTCGAGCAGCAGCACGTCGACGTCGCCCGCCGCCTCGACCGCGCGGCCCGACTTGGCAAGCACGTTGAAGCGCACCAGCCGGTCCATCCCCGCGATGCCGATCGCCGACAGCAGCGCGGCGATCGTCGTCGGGATCAGCGTGATGAGCAACGCCGCGAGGATCGCGACCGGGATGCCGCCGCCCGCATAGGACGCGAAGCCGGGGATGGTGCCGACCGCGATCAGGAAGATGATCGTGAGGCCGACGAGCAGCAGCGTCAGCGCGACCTCATTGGGGGTCTTCTGCCGCTCGGCCCCCTCGACCAGCGCGATCATGCGATCGAGGAAGCCCTTGCCGGGCTCGACCGTCACCTTCACGCGGATCTCGTCGGAGATGACGCGCGTGCCCGCCGTCACCGCGGAGCGGTCGCCGCCGGCCTCGCGGATCACCGGCGCGCTCTCGCCGGTGATCGCGGCTTCGTTGACGCTGGCGACGCCCGCGATCACTTCCCCGTCCGAGGGGATCAGGTCGCCGGTTTCGACCAGCACGACGTCGCCGATCGCGAGCTGGCTGGCGGGCACCTCGCGCCACTCCGCACCTGCCGCGTTCAGCCGCTTGGCGGTGAGTTCGGCCTTGGCGGCGCGCAGGGATGCGGCCTGCGCCTTGCCGCGCCCCTCGGCCAAGGCCTCGGCGAAGGTGCCGAACAGGACGGTCAACCACAGCCAGACGACCAGTTGCAGCTTGAACCCGGTCGCCAGATCGTCATGCCCGACCACCAGCAGCACGGTGAGCAGCGCGGCGACGGTGGCGGTGACGAACATCACCGGGTTGCGGATCAGCTCGCGCGGGTCGAGCTTGGTGAAGGAGGCCTTCACCGCCGGCCCGACGAGCGCGGCGGTGAACAGGCTGGCGGATTGCTTTGCCATGACGTGTCCTGGTCTCAGAAGGTTTGGGCGCGGATCATGGCGAGGTGATCCGCGATGGGGCCGAGCGCGAGGCCGGGCAGGAAGGTGAGCCCGCCGAGGATCAGGATGATCCCGACCAGCAGCCCCACCCACAGCCCACCGGTCGTGGGGAACGAGCCGGCGCTGGCGGGGGTGACCTTCTTGGCGGCGAGGCTGCCGGCGATCGCCAGCATCGGCACGATCACGAAGAAGCGCCCCAGCCACATCGCAACACCCAGCAACCCGTCGTACCACGGGGTCGCGGCGGTCAGCCCGGCGAAGGCGGAGCCGTTGTTGGCGACCGCGCTGGTGAAGGCATAGAGGATTTCTGAAAAGCCGTGCGGCCCCTTGTTGAGCGGCCCGGCCAACCCCTGCGCCGCCACCGAGGACAGCGCGGTCAGCCCGAGGATGACCAGCGGCAGCACCGCGATGGCAAGCACCGCCAGCTTCACCTCGCGCGCCTCGATCTTCTTGCCGACGTACTCCGGCGTGCGCCCGACCATCAGGCCCGCGACGAACACCGCCAGAATCGCGAAGAGCAGGAAGCCGTAGATGCCGGCACCGACGCCGCCGATCACGACCTCCCCCAACTGCATATTGAACAAGGGGATCATGCCGCCGAGCGCGGTGAAGCTGTCGTGCATCGCATTGACCGCGCCGCACGACGCGGCGGTGGTGACGGTGGCGAACAAGGCGGAGGCGGCGATGCCGAAGCGCACCTCCTTGCCCTCCATATTGCCGCCCGCGACGCCGAGCTGATGGACGAGCGGATTGCCCGCCGCCTCCGCCCCATAGGCGACGCCGGCGCCAGCGACGAACAGGATCATCATCGCCGCCAGGATCGCCCAGCCCTGTCGCGTGTCCCCCACCGCCTTGCCGAACGTCCACGTCAGCCCGGTGCCGAGGACGAAGATCGACAGCATCTGGATGACATTGGTGAGCGCGGTGGGGTTCTCGAACGGATGCGCGCTGTTGGCGTTGAAGAAGCCGCCGCCGTTGGTGCCGAGCATCTTGATCGCTTCCTGGCTGGCGACGGGGCCGAGCGTCAGCGTCTGGCGCGCGCCTTCCAGCGTGTCGACGATCGCGCTGCCCGCCAGCGTCTGCGGCACGCCCGAGGCGATCAGGAACAGCGCATAGACGACCGAGACCGGCAGCAGCAGATAGAGCGTGACACGCGTCAGATCGGCCCAGAAGTTGCCGATCGTCGCGCTATTGGCGCGCGCGAAGCCGCGGAAAAGCGCGAAGGCGAGCGCGATGCCGGTCGCCGCCGAGAGGAAATTGTGAATGGTGAGCGCCAGCATCTGGCTGAGGTTCGACATGGTCGATTCCCCGCCATAGCTTTGCCAATTGGTGTTCGCGACGAAGCTGATCGCGGTGTTGAACGACAGATGTTCGTTCACCGCCGGCAGCGCATTGGGGTTCAGCGGGAGCAGCGCCTGCATCCGGAGCAGCGCATAGGTGAAGAACACGCCCGCCACGTTGAACAGCAGCATGTGGACGCCGTAGCGACGCCACCCCTGCTCGGCGGCGGGATCGATGCCGGACAGACGATAGAAACCGCGTTCCACAGGTGCGAGCACGGCATGGAGCGGCGTGCGGCGCCCTTCGTACAGCGCGAGCAGCCACAGGCCGACCGGTTTGGCCAGCGCGAGCAGGACGGCGACGAAGCCGAGGATCAGCATCCAGCCCTGGATGGTCATGACGACGCCCCCTTCAGAAGCGTTCGGGGCGGATCAGCACCGCCACCAGATAGACGAGAAGCCCGAGCGCGGTGAGCGCGGCGAGCGCGAGATCGATGGTCATCGGCGCCCTCCCCTCACGCGCGGTCGCACAGGCGGACATAGGCGAGCGTCAGCGCCGCCAGCCCGGCGATGATCGACAGCCAGACGATATCCTGCATCGCGGTGCCTTTCAGAAGCTGGCCGACACCGACGCCACCAGCGTGGCGCCCGCGATGCTGCCGCGCCCGTCCTGCCCCTGCGAGAAGGCCGGTTGCAGGTAGCGCGCGTCGCGGGTCGAAATGTCGGTGTCGACGTAGGAGAGGTTGAGCGTCAGGTTGCGCCACACGACGTCGGCGCCCAGCGACCAATCCCAGTAATCGCCGGTCGGCGACACGGCGGTGGCGTTGGGGCCGAGGCCGTTCTGTCCGTGGCTGTGCCCGATATGCGCCTTCGCGGTGACCGGCGTGCCGGTGAGCGCCAGCGCGCCGTCGCCCCACAGATAGAGGTTGTCGCCCTTCGCGCCGGGCGAGGTATAGGTGCCCGCCACCGCGTCCGCGCCGGTGGCGTACCATTTGCCGAGCGCCTGCTGCTTCGGCGCGTAAGCGACCGCGGCGGTCAGCGTGGCGGGGCCGGCGGTGCCGGTCAGCTTCGCGAACGGCTCCGCATAATCGGTCTTCGCCGCGCCGCCGGGATACATGTACCAGGTGAGGCCGGCATCGAGCGTGGCGCCGTCGCCCAGCTTCGCACGATAGCCGCCGATCAGGTCCAGCTCCATGTTCGCCCCGCCGAACGTGCCCCAGCCCGCGAGGCTGGACGCCCAAACGCCGGCATAGACGCCGCTGTCATGCGACAGCGTGATACCGCCCTGCACGGCGGGATGGCGATCGGACTGCGACACGCCGCGCAGCCGATAATCGGTGGCGAGCGTGGCGGCGCCGGTGACGGCGAGATGCGGCGGCGCGGCGGCGTCCTGCGCGTGAGCCGACGCCGGTAGGCCGAGCGCGACGAGTGCCGCGACCGGATGGAGGATCTTCATTCCTGCCCCTCGAACAACGCGCCGCGCCGAAGCGGCGCGACGTCAGGGACAGCGAATTAGGTGGGGCACGCGTAGGATAGCGAGAGCGATTCCGGGCTTTCGCATATAGTTCGCATATAGTGACGCAAGCGCGGGGCGTGCGGCGTGCGGCGCGCGGTCAGCGGCGCCTTGTCTCGGGCACCTTCTCCGCGAGATGCCGGTCCGCCAGCGCGAGATAGCCGGTCGCCATCTCGCGCAGGAACGATCCGTCAGCCCGCGTTTCCAGATCCTGCGCCAGCCGCTCATAGCGCCGCGCCTGCTCGCGCAGGTGAGTTACAATCGATTCCACACGCGCGGTAACAGCCTGGAGCGCATTTTGTTCCGCTAGATTAGCAATCCATGTTACACATTCTTGACGATGCGGCGGAAGCGGTGGAGCAGCGGCTCGGTATAGCCGTTCGGCTGCGCCTCGCCTTCGAACACCAGCGCGCGCGCGGCCTGCATCGCGGCGCTGTCCCGCGTGAGCGGGCGATAGGCTGGGTCGGCGGCATTCTGCGCATCGACCTTGGCGGCCATGCGGGCGAAAGCGGCATCGACCTGCGCCGGCGTGGCGACGCCGTGGCGCAACCAATTGGCGAGATGCTGCGACGAGATGCGCAGCGTCGCGCGATCCTCCATCAATCCGATATCGTGGATGTCGGGCACCTTCGAACAGCCGACGCCCTGATCGATCCAGCGGACGACATAGCCCAGAATGCCCTGGGCATTGTTGTCGAGTTCGGCGGCGATCTCCTCCGCCGACCAGTCGTGCCCGGCGGCGAGCGGGATCGTCAGCAGATCGGCGAGCGGGGCGACCGGCTCGGCGGCGCGCGCGGCCTGGCGCGCGGCGACGTCGACCAGGTGATAATGCGTGGCGTGCAGCGTCGCGGCGGTCGGCGACGGCACCCAGGCGGTGGTGGCGCCGGATTGCGGGTGCGCGATCTTCTGATCGAGCATGTCGCGCATCCGATCGGGCGCGGCCCACATGCCCTTGCCGATCTGCGCACGCCCCGACAGGCCGCAGGCGAGCCCGATCTGGACGTTGCGATCCTCATACGCGCGGATCCAGGCGGCGTTCTTCATGTCCGCCTTGCGGACCATCGCGCCGGCCTGCATCGCGGTGTGAATCTCGTCGCCGGTGCGATCGAGGAAGCCGGTGTTGATGAACACGATCCGGTCGCGCACCGCATGGATGCACGCGGCGAGATTGGCGCTGGTGCGGCGCTCCTCGTCCATCACCCCGACCTTGATCGTATGGCGCGCCAGCCCGAGCATGTCCTCGACCGCGTCGAACAGCCGGTTGGTGAAGGCCGCCTCGTCCGGGCCGTGCATCTTCGGCTTGACGATATAGATCGCGCCGGCGCGCGAATTGATGCGCGCGCCGCCATGGTCGAGGTCGTGGATCGCGATCAGGCTGGTGAGCGCGGCGTCGAGAATGCCCTCGGGCGCCTCCGCCCCGTCCGGCAGCCGGATCGCGGGGGTGGTCATCAGATGCCCGACGTTGCGGACGAACAGCAACGCGCGCCCGGGCAGCGCGAACGAGGTGCCGTCGGGTGCGACATACTGGCGGTCGTCGTTCAGCCGGCGCGTGACGGTGCGGCCGTTCTTCTCGAACGTGTCCTGCAGGTCGCCGCGCATCAGCCCGAGCCAATTGGCATAGGCCGCGACCTTGTCCTGCGCGTCGACCGCCGCGACCGAATCCTCCAGGTCGCAGATCGTGGTGAGCGCGGATTCGAGGATGACATCGGCCAAGCCGGCGGGATCGTCGCGCCCGATCGGATGCGCGCGGTCGATCACCAGCTCGATGTGCAGGCCGTGGTGGCGCAGCAGGAGATGGTCGTCGGCGCGACCGACCATGTGCGACGGATCGGCGAGCTCGGGCGTGCCGCCGCGCCAGTCGTGCCAGCTTCCCGAGGCGAGCGGCACCGCGCGGTCGAGGAAGTCGCGCGCCCAGGCGATCACCTGCGCGCCGCGCGCGGCATCGTAGCCGGGGCCGGCCGTGGTGCCGGGCAGCGCGTCGGTGCCGTACAGCGCGTCGTACAGGCTGCCCCAGCGCGCATTGGCGGCGTTGAGGAGGAAGCGCGCGTTGAGGATCGGGACGACGAGTTGCGGCCCGGCGAGCCGCGCAACCTCGTCATCGACCGCACCGGGCGCGATCGTGAACGGCGCGGGTTCCGGGACGAGATAACCGATGTCGCGCAGGAACGACCGATACTCGTCCGGCGACCCGCCACCGCGATGCCAGTCGTCGATGCGCGCCTGAAGCGTGTCGCGAACGTGCAGGAGCGCCGCGTTCTCGGGCGCGAACCGCGCGTAGAGGTCGGCAAGGCCCTGCCAGAAATTGGCGGCGGCGATCCCGGTGCCGGGCAGCGCGCGGTCCTCGACGAAGCGGGCGAGTTCGGTGGCGACCTGCAGGCCGGCGCGGGGCGTCAGGGTGTCGGTCATCGTCGGCGTCCTCCTGTTCCTCCACATAGACGCGCCGCGATCCTGTCGGTAGGGCGCAGGAATTCGAAACACCTTTTCCCGAGAGGAACAAGTCGCTGGACCCGGACTATGCGCTGTTCGTGCGGATCGTGGAGGCGGGCAGCCTGTCGGCGGCGGCGCGCGCGCTGAACATCTCCCCGGCGATGGCGTCGAAGCGGCTCGCGCGGCTGGAGGCGCGACTGGGCGTGCGGCTGATCCAGCGGACGACGCGGCGGCTGGCGCCGACCGATGCGGGCGAGCGTTTCCACGCCGACGTCGCCGCGAT
>CAJYSA010000120.1 GCA_913777325.1 uncultured Sphingomonas sp.
CCGTCGCGCGCTCACCCGCCTGCGCCCGCCGTCGGCGTTGCGCGCGTTCCTGCATGGCGAGGCGGCGGGGGGGATCGTGCTGATCCTGGCGGCGGTCGCGGCGATGATCGTCGCCAACAGCGCATGGGCGCCCGCCTATTTTGCCTTATTGCACCGGCACATCGGCCCGCTGTCGCTCCTGCACTGGATCGACGACGCCGCGATGGCGCTGTTCTTCCTGCTGGTCGGGCTGGAGATCAAGCGCGAGCTGGTCGACGGGCATCTGTCGAGCTGGTCCGATAGGACGCTGCCGACGATCGCGGCGGTGTGCGGCATGGCCGTGCCGGCGCTGGTCTATCTGGGCATCGCCGGGGCAACCCCCGGGCTGGCGCGCGGCTGGGCGATCCCGGCGGCCACCGATATCGCCTTCGCGATCGGGGTGATGGCGTTGCTCGGCCCGCGCGTGCCCGCGTCGCTGAAGCTCTTGCTGGCATCGATCGCGATCGTCGACGACATGGGCGCGGTGCTGGTGATCGCGCTCGCCTACAGCACCGCGATCAATATCGCCGCGCTGGCGGCGGCGGCGGCGATCGTGACGGTGATGCTCGTGCTGAACCGGCGCGGCGTGACGCGGCTGTCGCTTTACCTCGCGCTGTCGGTGCTCTTGTGGCTGGCGGTATGGTGGTCGGGGCTGCATGCGACGATCGCCGGCGTGCTGGCGGCGGCCACGATCCCGATCCGTCGATCGCCGGGCGCGCCGGACGATGCCGGCTCGCCGCTCCACCGCTTGGAACACGGGCTGCAACCCTGGGTGGCGTTCGCGGTGGTGCCGCTGTTCGGCTTCGCCAATGCCGGCGTGTCGCTGGCGGGAATGGAGGCGGCGACGCTGCTGCAACCCTTGCCGCTGGGTGTCGCTGCCGGGCTGTTCGTCGGCAAGCAGGCCGGGGTCTTCGGCGCGATCCGGCTGGCCGCCCGGCTGGGTTGGGCGCAACGCCCGCGCGGTGCGTCGTGGCGACAGGTGTATGGCACCGCGCTGCTCTGCGGGATAGGCTTCACGATGAGCCTGTTCATCGGCGCGCTCGCCTTCGACGATCCGCTGCTGGTCGAGGAGGTGAAGCTGGGCGTGCTGGCGGGTTCGATCTGTTCGGCGGTGGCGGGATTTCTCGTGCTGCGCGTCGGCAGCCGGTCGCCGGGGTCGCGCGTTGCGACGCCATGATGCTCTGCGCCCTGCTCGCCGCCGTCGCCGCCGCGCCCGCCCCGCCGGCCTTCGATCCGCTTCGCTTCTTCGCGGGGCATACGCGCGGCGTGGCGGCGCTGAAGGTGATACTGCGCAGCCGCCGTCCGGTGTCGGTGCGCGGGACGGGCACGATCCTGCCCGACCACAGCCTGTCGCTCGAACAGTCGGTGATCGAGGGCGACAAGCCGCCGCGCACGCGCCGCTGGCGGCTGCGCGAGGTCGCGCCGGGGCGTTATAGCGGGACGCTGACCGACGCACGCGGGCCGGTCGACGGCATCGTGGAGGGCAAGACGATGCGGCTGCGCTTCACCAGCACCAGCGGCTTTCGCGTCCGCCAGACGCTGACGCTGCTGCCGGACGGACGGACGCTCGCCAACCGGCTGGAGGCCAAACGCTTCGGCATCACCGTGGCGGTGCTGACCGAGCGGATCAGCAAGCTCGATTGATTACCGACCCTGGGCGCGCGCCAGCGCCTCCAGCACCGGCGCGACATGCGCGTGCCGGCAGATCATCAGGTCCGGCATATAGGTGTCGTGCCGATTGTAGACGAGCGGGCTGCCGTCGAGCTGGCTGACGTGCAGCCCGTGCGCCAGCGCGACGGCGGCTGGGGCGCAACTGTCCCATTCATACTGACCGCCCGAATGGAGGTAGATGTCGGACTGCCCCAGGATGACGCTCATCGCCTTGGCGCCCGCGCTGCCCATCGGCACCAGTTCGGCGTCCAGCGCCTCGGCGACCGCCATCGCCTCGCGCGCGGGCCGCGAGCGGCTGACCACCAGGCGCAGCCGGGGCGGGGCGGGGGGGACGGGCATGGTCCGGTCGCTGCGCAGCACCAGCCCCGCCGCCGGCAGCGCCACCGCGCCGATCGTCGGCACGCCGTCGATCGCCAGCCCGACGTGCACCGCCCAATCCTCGCGACGTTCGGCATATTCGCGCGTCCCGTCGACCGGATCGACGATCCACACGCGCCGGCGATCGAGGCGGATCGGACAGTCCTTTTCCTCCTCGGACAGCAGGCCGTCCTCGGCCCGCTGCGCGCGCAGCGCCGCGACCAGGAAGCGGTTGGCGATCGCATCGCCCGCCTCGCCCAGCGGCTTGCCCTCCAGCATGTCGCTGTCCCGTACCGTCAGCAGCAGGCGGCCCGCTTCGGCGGCCAGGTGCGCGGCCAGCGCGGCGTCGCTCATGCGCCGGCCAGCAGCAGCGCGACGATCCGCTCGGCCGCATCCTCGGGGCTCACGGTCGTGGTGTCGATATGCACTTCGGGTGCCTCCGGACGCTCATACGGGCTGTCGATGCCCGTGAAGTTCTTGAGCAACCCGGCGCGCGCCTTCTTGTAAAGCCCCTTCACGTCGCGGCGTTCCGCCTCGGCGAAGGGCGTGTCGACGAACACCTCGACGAACTCGCCGGCCGGCAGCATCGCGCGCACCATCTCGCGCTCGGCGCGGAACGGGCTGATGAAGGCGGTGAGCACGATCAACCCGGCGTCCGCCATCAGCTTGGCCACCTCGCCGACGCGGCGGATGTTCTCGATCCGGTCGGCCTCGGTGAAGCCCAGATCCTTGTTCAGCCCGTGGCGCACGTTGTCGCCGTCGAGCAGGAAGGTGTGGCGGCCCAGCGCGTGCAGCCGTTTCTCCACCAGATTGGCGATCGTCGACTTGCCCGATCCGGACAGGCCGGTGAACCACAGCACCGCCGGCTTCTGTTGCTTCAACGCGGCATGCGCGTCGCGCCCGATGTCCAGCGCCTGCCAGTGGACGTTCTGCGCGCGGCGCAGGCTGAAATGCAGCATCCCCGCCGCGACCGTGGCGTTGGTCAGCTTGTCGATCAGCACGAAGCCGCCCAGCGTACGATTGTCGGCATAGGGCTCGAACACGATCTGGCGATCGGTGGTGAGTTCCGTGACACCGATCGCGTTCAGATCGAGTGTTTTGGCGGCCAATTGCTCGAGTGTGTTGACGTTGACGACATATTTTGGCTGTTGGATCGTCACCGACACGGTTTGCGTCGCCAGTTTCAGCCAGTATCCGCGCCCCACGCGCAACGGATCGTCGTCCAGCCACACCAATGTCGCCTCGAACTGGTCCGCTGCCTGCGGCGGCTGCTCCGCGGCGGCGATCACGTCGCCGCGCGAACAGTCGATTTCGTCGGCGAAGCAAAGCGTGACCGACTGTCCCGCGACCGCCTGATCGAGGTCGCCGTCCAGCGTCACGATCCGCGTGACCGTCGACATCTTCCCCGACGGCAGCACCCGCACCGCATCGCCGACCGCGACGCGCCCGCTTGCGATCAGCCCGGAAAAGCCGCGGAAGTCGAGGTGGGGGCGGTTAACCCACTGCACCGGCATCCGAAATGGCTTCTCGGCGTCGACCGACGACAACAGCTCGACGGTCTCCAGATGCTCGATCAACGTCGGGCCGCGATACCATGACGTGTTCGGCGAGATCGTCGTGATATTGTCGCCGCGAAAACCCGAAATCGGCAACGCGGTGAAGGACTTGATGCCGATCGACTGCGCGAAGGCGGCATAATCCGCGACGATCGCGTCGAAGGTGGCCTGATCGTACTCGACCAGATCCATCTTGTTGATCGCCAAGACGATATTCCGGATGCCGATCAGGTGGCAGAGGTAGCTGTGGCGCCGGGTTTGCGTCAGCACGCCCTTGCGCGCATCGATCAGGATCACCGCCAGGTCCGCCGTGGACGCGCCGGTGATCATATTGCGCGTATATTGCTCGTGTCCGGGACAGTCGGCGACGATGAACTTGCGTTTTTCGGTGTTGAAGAACCGGTACGCGACGTCGATGGTGATCCCCTGTTCACGCTCGGCGGCCAGGCCGTCGACCAGCAGCGCGAAGTCGATCTCCGCCCCTTGCGTGCCTTGCTTGCGGGAGTCGCTTTCCAGCGCGGCGAGCTGATCCTCGAAGATCATCTTGGAATCGTAGAGCAATCGCCCGATCAGCGTCGACTTGCCATCGTCGACCGAGCCGCAGGTGATGAAGCGCAGCATCGTCTTGTGCTGGTGCGTCTCGAGATAGGCATCGATGTCGCGTGCGATCAGGTCCTCGACCACGTAAGCAGGTGCGTCGGCCATCAGAAATACCCCTGCTGCTTTTTCACTTCCATCCCAGCACCGCCAGCATCCTTGTCGATCGCGCGCCCCTGTCGCTCGCTGGTGGTGGTGAGCAGCGTTTCCTGGATCACCTGCGGTAGCGTCGTGGCGCGGCTCTCGACCGCGCCGGTCAGCGGATAGCAGCCGAGCGTGCGGAAGCGGATCGAGCGCATCACCGGCTGCTCGCCCGGCAGCAGACGGAAGCGATCATCGTCGACCATCAGCAGCATCCCGTCGCGCTCGACCGTCGGCCGCTCGGCCGCGAAATACAGCGGAACGATCGGTACGTCGTTCAGGTGGATATATTGCCAGATGTCCAGCTCGGTCCAATTGGAGATCGGGAAGACGCGAATGCTCTCGCCCTTGTTCTTGCGCGCGTTGTACAGGTTCCACAGCTCCGGTCGCTGGTTCTTGGGATCCCAGCCGTGCGACGCGGTGCGAAAACTGAAGATGCGTTCCTTCGCGCGGCTCTTTTCCTCATCGCGGCGCGCGCCGCCGAATGCGGCATCGAAGCCATGGTGGTCGAGCGCCTGCTTCAACCCCTCGGTCTTCCACATGTCGGTGTGGAGCGCGCCGTGGTCGAACGGGTTGATCCCGCGTTCGATCGCCTCCGGATTCTGGTGTACCAGCAACGTCATGCCGCTCTCGCGGGCCATGCGGTCGCGCAGGGCATACATCGCGCGGAACTTCCACGTGGTGTCGACATGCAGCAGCGGGAAGGGCGGGGGGCTGGGAAAGAATGCCTTGCGCGCGAGATGCAGCATCACCGCGCTGTCCTTGCCGACCGAATAGAGCATGACCGGGTTGTCGGCCTCCGCCACCACCTCGCGCATGATATGGATCGCCTCGGCCTCCAATCGCTGGAGGTGGGTGAGGCGGGCGTGATCGAGCAACCGTGACATTCGCTTCCCTCTGCGCCGGGCGCGCGTGCCCGGACGTCATGCGTGGCGCTTTCCTTGCGCGGAAACGCGGGTGAATGGAGCGTGGAATTGGTTGCGCGGCGCCAACGCTGGCTTTCGCGCTTACCATCCGGCCTCTAAGGCGGGAGCGCAGCGCAGCGACAGAAGGAACTGGCATGAAGCGCATGATGATGGCCGCCGCCGCAGCGACGGCGGCGCTGTTGACCGGCGGCGGCGCGCAGGCGCGGGATCTGCGCGTGATGACCTTCAACGTCCGCTTCGCCTGCGATTGCGACGGACCGAACGTGTGGGCGGCGCGGCGCGACGTGTTCATGCGCACCGTGCGTTCGGCGAACCCCGATGTGATCGGTACGCAGGAACTGCTGAAGTCGCAGGGCGACGATATCGTTCGCGCGCTGTCGCGCTACCGGTGGTTCGGGCGCGATCGTGACGGCGGGCACGATGGCGAGCATATGGGCGTGTTTTATCGCCGTGATCGACTCAAGCTGATCGAGCATGGCGATTTCTGGCTTTCCGACACGCCGGAGACGCCGGGGAAGCCGGCCTGGGGCGCAAACCTGCCGCGCATGGTGACATGGGGCGTGTTCGAGACGGTGGGAGAGACGCACCCGTTCCGCTTCCTGATGGCCGACACGCATTTCGCGCACCGCGACGCCGAGGATGAAGAGGCGCGCGATCGCTCCGCCGCGCTGATCGCGCAGCGCCTGCCGGCGATCGCACGCGGATTGCCGATCGTGCTCACGGGCGATTTGAACACGACCCCCGACAGTGCCGCCGTTCGCCGGCTTACCGCCTTTCTGACCGATGCCTCGGCGCTGGCGCGGGTGCCGGGCGCGCCGACCGGCACCTTCCATGACTTCACCGGTACGCCGGCGCCGGGGAAGTGGATCGACTATGTCATGGTCAAAGGCTTTCGTCCCATGACGGCGGCGGTGCTGACCACGCATGCGGGCGCGCGTTACCCCTCCGATCACTTTCCGATCATCGCCGCATTGACGCCCGAATGAGCCTATAGCGGTCGGCCCGCCTGCAAGCGCTCCAGTTCGACCAGATCGTGGGTGCAGGTGACCGTCACCGTGTCACGGCGCTCGATCGACAGCCGGCGCAGCCGATGCTGATCGTCGACCCGCGCTGGCATGCGCGGCGTCGCGCAGTCCATAGCCCGGGTCGATCGACACCAATCCATGTGAGTCGGTCTCGATCAACAGGCACTGACACACGCTGCGTCCAACCGGGCCAATACTGAGTTCATCGAACAACGCACCACCTAGCGGGCAATCGGCTCCACGGTTCAGATGAAATATTTGCAGAGGCGCCTCAATGCCGCATGCAACGTTTCGGGTTAAGTTGCTGTATTCACGTCGATCAGGTGGCGTGGCCGAAGAATGCCTCCAGCGACGGGTTAATCGTCATTTTACGCTTGCCGGTTAGCACGATCGACGGCGGGGAAGCGTAGCCAGGTCTTTGCGGAACAGGCCGCCTGGCGTGATCCCGAGGTATTCATTCGTATGATGCGCGAGCCGCCGGGGGGCGGGCCGCGCATCCACCAAGGAGCATCTTGTTCATGTCGATCACCCATGTGGTCGCGGCCGGCGACCTGTGCCTGCCGACGATCGGCCTGCTGGCCGACGAGCTGGTGCAGGCGTTCGCGGACGCCGATGCGGTGCGGCTCGACCTGTCGGCGGTCGCCACGCCCGACCTGAGCGTGGTGCAGTTGGTCGAGGCGGCGCGCGCCGCCGCCCGCGAGCAGGATCGCGACTTTGCGCTGGCCGCCCCGGTCGGCGCGCCGTTTCAGGCGCTGCTGACGCGCGCAGGCTTCCTTACCGCATCCGACGACGATGTGATGTTCTGGTTCCATGGAGTTGCCGTACAATGACCGCCTCGATCCTTACCGTCGATGACAGCGCCAGCCTGCGGATGGCGATCCGCATCGCGCTGACCGGTGCGGGCTATGCCGTGACCGAGGCAGTCGATGGCGCCGACGGCCTTGCCAAGGCGACCGGCACGCGCTTCGACATGATCGTCACCGACCTGAACATGCCCAACATGGACGGGTTGTCGATGATCCGCGCGCTGCGTCAGCAGCCTGCGCAGGCCGGCATCCCGATCATCTTCCTGTCGACCGAAAGCGACGCCGACATGAAGGCGCAGGCCAAGGCGGCGGGGGCGACCGGCTGGCTGGTCAAGCCCTTCCAGCCCGATCAGCTCATCCGTGTTGCGCAGAAGGTATTGGGCAAATGAGCGAGGATCCGACAGCCACCTTCCGGGTGGAGGCAGGCGAGCTGCTGGAGCAGGTGGAGCAGGGCCTGCTCGATCTGGGCCACCGGCTGGACGACATGACGCTCGTCAACGCCGTGTTTCGCGGGCTGCACACGCTGAAGGGCTCGGGCGCGATGTTCGGCTTCGACGCGCTGGCGGCTTTCACCCATCATTGCGAAAGCGCGTTCGACCGCGTCCGCAAGGGCGAGGTGCCCGCGACCGCCGAACTGGTCTCGGTGATCCTGTCGGCGCGCGACCACATGGCGGCGCTGGTCGAGGGTAACGCGCCGCAGGCCGAGGGCGACGTGATCCTGGCACGGCTGGCGGCGGCGGTGGACGCGGCGCGCGGTGGTGTGGGCGGCGGCGGTGCGCCGGTGGCGGCGCAGGCCGGCTGGCAGCTGTTCTTTCGCTTGCCCGCCGACGCGATGGCCAATGGCACCAATCCGTTGATGCTGCTCGACGAGCTGCGGGATCTGGGCGAGGCGGAGGTGCGCGTGCGCACCGATGCGCTGCCGCCACTGGGTCAGCTGGTGCCGAACGAATGCCACCTCGGCTGGGACGTGACGCTGCGCGGGGATATCACGCGCGAGGCGATCGAGGACGTGTTCATCTTCGTCATGGACGACATGACGCTGGAGATCGCGCCGCTGGGCGAGGAGTTGCCGGTGGACGCGGCTCCGACCGACGGCGAGGCAGTCTTGGTGGCGGCTGAGCCCACCGGCGGTGCGACGCCGACCCCGGGCGGCCCGCCCGCCGCGACGCAACCCGCCGGCGAGAACGTCCGCGTTCCCGCCGAACGGCTCGACGCGCTGATGGATCGTGTGGGCGAGCTGGTGATCGCGCAGAGCCGGCTGTCGCAGCTGGCCAACAACCGTCACGATCTGCTGCTGCGATCGGTCACCGAGGATATCGAGCGGCTGGCCGGCGAACTGCGCGACACGATGATGGTGTTGCGCATGGTGCCGGTTTCGACGCTGTTCGGCCGCTTCCGCCGCCTGATCCACGATCTGGCGCGCGACACCGGCAAGTCGATTGACCTGCGCACCGACGGGGAGACGACCGAGGTCGACAAGACCGTGATCGAGCGGCTGTTCGATCCGCTGGTCCATATCATCCGCAACTCGTGCGACCATGGGCTGGAGCCGCCCGCCGATCGCATCGCGGCGGGCAAGTCCGAAACCGGGCTGGTGCGGCTGAGCGCGCATCAGGCCGGTGGCGAGGTGCTGATCACGATCGTCGACGACGGGCGCGGGATCGACCGCGAGCGCGTGCGTGCCAAGGGCGAGGCCAACGGGCTGATCGAACCGGGGCAGGTGCTGGCGGACGAGGAACTGCTGGGACTGATCTTCCATCCCGGCTTCTCGACCGCCGCGCAGGTGACCAACCTGTCGGGGCGCGGCGTCGGCATGGACGTGGTGAAGCGCACGATCGAGAGCCTGCGGGGCTCGATCAGCGTGGCGAGCGAGGACGGCAAGGGTTCGACGATCACGCTGCGCATTCCGCTGACGCTCGCGATCATCGAGGGGCTGCTGATCCGTGTGGGCGAAAGCCGCTATGTCATCCCGCTGTCGGCGGTCGAGGAATGCCTCGAACTGTCGCTGGAGGACGATCTGCGTTCGCGCGGGCGCAGCCTGATCACATTGCGCGACCGGCTGGTGCCGTTCGTGCGGCTGCGCGAGCTGTTCGCGAGCGGCACGCGCCCCGATCCCCACCAGAAAATCGTGGTGGTGGCGACCGGGCGCGACCGCGTCGGGCTGGTCGTCGACCAGATCATCGGCAACCATCAGACCGTCATCAAGTCGCTGTCCGCCTTCCATCGCGGAGTCGGCAGCTTCTCGGGCGCGACCATCCTGGGCGACGGCAATGTCGCGCTGATCCTGGACGTCGCGCAACTCGTGGCGATGGCCCAACCCAAGGAGGAGATGCTGCGTGCCGCAAGCTGAGCAACGCGGCGCGGTCGCCATGGCCGCGTCGTCCGACACCGCGTGGAACGAACGCGGCGAGCTGGAGGTGCTGACCTTCGACGTCGGGCGCGAGACGTTCGCGCTGGAGGCGACGCTGGTGCAGGAAATCCTGGACCTGCTGCCCGAGACGGAAGTGCCCGGGGCGCCGCCTTTGGTGCGCCACGTCGTCAATTTTCGCGGGCGGATCGTGCCGGTCGCCGACCTGCGCCTCGCCTTCGAAATGGAGGCGACGGAGACCACGCCCGACAGCCGGATCGTCGTGATCGAGATGCGACTGGACGGCGAGGCGACGCTGATCGGGCTGCGTACCGACCATGTGCGCGAGGTCGCCACGTTGGCGGCCGGCGCCAGCGAGGAGCCACCGGTGGTGGGCATGCGCTGGCGACGCGACCATGTCCGCCGGCTGGTCCGCTGTCGCGACGATCTGATCGTGCTGCCGGACCTGGAGGCGATCTTCGCCCCGGTGCTGGCGGCCGCCGCGGCGGGCCGCGGCTGACGAACTGCCGATCGTGCGCCCGATGGGCGGGGGCACGATCACCATCATCATCATTGCGCGCATGCTCCGTCGGGAGGGGGCGGTGCGGGCAGCCATCGAGAAGGATTACGTCATGCGCGCAACGATCAAGATGAAATTGGGAGCGACCTTCGCCATTCTGGTGCTGGCGCTGACCGTGGTGGTCGGCGTCGGTATCATGAAGATGAGCGCGCTGAACAGCGCGATCTCGGACGTGATCGCGGGACCGGCCAAGCGGCTGGAAATCGCTTTGTCGATCGACGCGGAGGCCGGTCGCGTCATCCGCAACGAAAAGAACATGGCGCTGACCGAGGACGTCGCGCAGACGCGCGAGTTCGATCAGAGCATCGGCACTCAGCGGGCAAAGATCGACGCGCTGCTGGAACAGGGGATCAAGATCGCGTCCGAAAAGGGCCGCCCGGTATGGATTGATGCCCGCGCGCAATGGGATGCCTACAAGCCGGTCAACGATCAGATCCGGTCGCTGGCGATGGTGAACAAGAACGCCGAAGCCGCGAAACTGTCACTGACCACCGCGCGCGAGAAGGTGATGTCCATGAGCGACGCCATCACCAAGCTGGTCGCGATCCAGCAGGACATGATGCGGCAGGCCGATCGTGACACCAACGACCTCTACGCAGCCGCGCGCACCACGTTGATCATCACCGCGATCGCCGCGCTGTTGATCGCCGTCGGCGGTGCGGTCTGGATTTCGCGCATCGTGTCGCAGGGTCTCAAGAAGGCGTCGATCGCGATCGATGCGGTGGCGATCGGCGACCTGGATCAGGACGTGACCGTCACCACGAACGACGAGATCAAGGATCTGGTCGACACCGTGAACCGCATGACCGTCAACCTGCGCAAGAGCGCCGCGCTGGCCGATGCGATCGCGGGCGGCGACCTGACCGTCGATCACCAGCCGCTGTCGGAGAAGGACAAGCTGGGCCATGCGCTGGTCACGATGGTCGACCGGCTGCGCGGCGTGGTCGGCGATGCGACCACCGCCGCCCAGAACGTGGCGGCAGGTAGCCAGCAGCTGTCGTCGTCGTCGGAGCAGGTGAGCCAGGGCGCGACCGAGCAGGCGGCGGCGGCGGAAGAGGCGTCGGCGTCGATGGAGCAGATGGCGGCGAACATCAAGCAGAACGCCGACAATG
>CAJYSA010000121.1 GCA_913777325.1 uncultured Sphingomonas sp.
CGACGAAATAGGCGAGCGCGCCTTCCTTGGTCGGGCGGAACGTCTGCCGCCCGAAGGTCAGCGTCGGCTTGAACAGCACCTTGCCGTTGTCATAATCGTAATGGTCGCTGAGCACGCGTGCCGCGACGGCGCGCGCATCCTGGCCGTTGGCGTGCGCGTGGCCGACGGCCACCACATTGTCGCACCAGGTTTGCAACGCCTGATGCACCATGTCGTCGGTAAACATGCAATTCGCTCCTTGAAAAGGGTGGGGCCGGCGACGGACCACGTGGCGCGACCCCGGGCCGGGGTCAGGCGGGGATCTGCGGCGCCACGTCCTCGATCAGCCCCTGGAGCTCGATGTCGCTCAACCCCAACGTCATCAGCGCCAGCGTGCCGCGCAGTTCCTCCGGATCAATGTCGCGCGTGATGAACACCATCCGCGTGCGTCGATCCGCCGAGGGCCATCGTTCGAGCTCGATCGGCGGGTGGAAGACGTGCTGCACGCCGTGGACGACCACCGGCGCATCGTGCCCGACGAGGTTCACGATCCCCTTCACGCGCAGCAGATCGGCACCCTTGAACATGGTGAGCAGCCCCAGCCAGCGATCGAAGGCAAGCGGCTCCAGCGGCGTATCGAACGTGAGGCAGGTGGCACGGATCCCGGCATTGTGCCGGTTCACGTCATGATGATGGTGGTGGTGATGCCCGGCATGGACCGCCTCGTCCGCCAGCCAGCGCTGTACGTCGTCGCTCTTGCTGGCGGGATCCCAAAGCCCGACGTCGAACAGCCGTGCGGGCGCCACCGCGCCGTTGGTGACCGGGATGATCGGCGCCGCCGGGTTGAGCGCGGCGAGCCGGTCGCGGAGCGCCTGTTGCGCCGCCGCGTCGGCGAGATCCGTCTTCGTCAGCAGCAGCCGATCGGCGACCGCCGCCTGCTTCACCGCCTCCGGTTGCGCATCCAGCGTCGCCATGCCCGTCGCCGCATCGACCGTCGCGATGACGGAATCGAGGCGATAGAGCGTCTGTAATTGCGGATCGGTCATCAGTGTGTGGAGGATCGGCGCGGGATCGGCCAGCCCGGTGGTCTCGATCATCACCCGGTCGAACCAGCACTGCCCATCGCGCGCGAACCGCCACGGCGCATCCCGCAGCGTCCGCGCCAGATCGCCCCGGATGGTGCAGCACAGGCAGCCGCCCATCATCTCGACCAGCAGATCCTCATTCGAGCGTGCGATCAGATCGTGGTCCAGCCCGATCGCGCCGAATTCGTTGATGATGACCAGCACGCGCGCCATGTCGGGGGAACGGATCAGATGGTTCAGCACCGTCGTCTTGCCGCTGCCGAGGAAGCCCGTCAGCACCGACACGGGGATGCGGGCGCCGTCGCCCGTCAGCACGGCGTTCACGCCTCGGCTCCCGCCGCGTTGGCGGGACGGGCAGCGTGCCCGACGTCGATCACGGCGCCGTCGCGCCCGCGCAGCCCGCCATCCCTCATCATCGTGCTGCCATCGAACGTCAAATCATCTCTCCAGTAAATGCTATGTTGTAACATATCACAATAGATGGCCGTCGTGGCAAGTCTCTCCGGCTTAGATCCTGATTCCGCGGCGAACCGCGAACATGGTCGAACGCGATGGCCCGCAAACGTCGCCGGGCGATCCACACCGGATGATCGGCGCCCGACGCCTTCGTCGCCCATGGCGGCATCGCGCTGCTCCACCATCCACCTGGATGATGGGCGGAGTCGGCGGCGGCTCTACCAGCGTTCGTTCCCGCCGATCCTTGTCGCCGACGGCTACCCTTACTTAGCGCAATTCGGGATAGCCACGGGCGGCCGCGTCACGTGCCAAGGCGAGCAGCGCGGCATAGCGGTGTCCGCCGGAGGGGACGATACCGGAAAGGAACAGCGCGGCGCGCGCCTCCGCCAATTGAGGATCGCTCACCACGTCCGACAGGACCGCCCGGAGCGCGGCGACCGTCTCGATCGGCGTGGCGCGCGCCGTGACGAAGGGCAGCGTCGGGGAGGGGCGGGTGACCGCGATCGTGCGCAACCCGGCGAGCGCCGCCGGCTCATGGCGTGCGAGCGCGGCATAGGTAACGGCGTCGATCGCGGCGATATCGGCGACACCGGTGCGCACCGCGAACGCGCTTTGCCGATGCGAGCCGGTGGTGACGACGGCGGCGAAGAACGGCGCGGCATCCGCCACGTCCGCGAGCAGGTCGCGAAACAGATTGGCGCCGGTGTTCGACGACGGCGCGCTGATCGCGGCGATCCGACCACGGAAGGCCGCGAGATCGCGCGCATCGTCCGCGTCGCGCACCACGAGGCGGCTGACGTGGCGACCGGGTGCGCAGCCGGGCACGTCATAATGCGGGACCGCCACGACGCGAAGGTCGAGGCCGGGGTCGGCGACCAGCGGATAGCCGCAGCATTGTGCCAGCAGCAGATCGGGCGCGTGCCAGGCGTCCTCCACCGATCGCGCCCGATCGAGCGCGAGGGGCGCGGCGATGCCGACCGCGCGCAGGCGGGCGGCGATCGCGGACCAGATCGCGTCATTGGCCCAGCGTTGCGCCGGATGATCGTACATCCCGAGCGATGCGATCATCGCGGCGCCCCCAGATCGGGGTGGACCAACACGTCATGCCGGCGCCATGCATAGCGCCGGACGATCGCCCCATAGCTGCGGTGCACCCCGCCGGCCTGCGCCACCAACCGCGCATGGTGCCGCCGCTGATGCGCGGGCAAGCGATACCAGGCGAGGTCGGGCCGGTCGTGGTGGGCGGTGTGGAGGTGGTTGTTGAGGTACAGCAGCCCCAGCAGCCCGCCGCGCTCCACGGTGGCGGCGCGGCTCGGCCCGGGAATGTCGGCGCGATGCTCCGCAAAGGAGCGCAGCAAAGTTAGCGACAACGCCGGATAGACGATCAGCGCGACATAGCGGACCGTGCCGAAGCCGGTCATCTCGAGCCACGCGACCAGCACCGCGACGCCGGCGAGGTGTGGCGCCCAGTCGCGAAGAACCGCGATCGGCCGGCTGCGCAGCCGCCGCGTCTCCGTGACGGCGAGCGACCCGATCGCCAGCGCCGGGCCGAACAGCAATCGGCCGACCAGCGTCGCCTGGATCGCGGCGGCCCATCGCGGCGCGCCATCGCGCGCAACGTAGCGGGACTCGGGATCATGACGCGGATCGGTGATATGCGGGCTGCGATGGTGCGCGATGTGGCTGTCGCGATAGATGCCATAGGGCAGCCAGAGCGCCAACGGGACCGCGCCGATCGCCGCGTTGATGGTGCCCGATCGCGTTGGATGGCCATGGATCGTCTCGTGTTGAAGCGAGCCGTGCCACGCCACCAGCCATGCGCCGATGACGATCACCAGCGGAAGCGGGAGCATGGCATGGAACGCCGTGAGCGCCAGCCAGCCGCCGTAGATGACGGCGGCGAGCGCCACGGTCGGCCATTCGACGGCGCGCGGTGCGCCCCTCACGCCGGCTGCCTGACGGTGCGCAGATACGGGAGCGGTGCCGTCCAGCCGGCGGGGAACAGTGCACGGGCCGCGTCGTCGTCGACCGAAGGGACGATGATGACGTCGTCGCCCTGTTGCCAATCCGCGGGTGTCGCCACCTTGTGCCGGTCGGTCAGTTGCAGGCTGTCGACCACGCGCAGGATCTCGGTGAAGTTCCGCCCGGTCGAGGCCGGATAGGTGAGGGTGAGGCGGAGCTTCTTCGCGGGATCGATCACGAGCACCGTGCGCACGGTGGTGGTGTCGGACGCGCCGGGATGGATCAGGTCGAGCGCCAGCGATACGGAACGGTCGCCATCCGCGATCAGCGGGAAGTTGAGCGCATGACCCTGGCTTGTCGCAATGTCATCGGCCCAGCGGGCGTGGCTGTCGAGCGGATCGACCGACAGGCCCACCACCTTCACCCCGCGGCGGTCGAACTCCGGCTTGAGTGCCGCGACCGTGCCGAGCTCGGTGGTGCAGACCGGGGTGAAATCCCGGGGATGCGAGAAGAGCACCACCCAGCTCGCCCCCGCCCATTCGTGGAAGCGGAACGGGCCGATGGTGGAATCCTGCGTGAAATCGGGGACGACATCGCCAAGCTTGAAAGACATGAGCTACCTCCTGGCCGCATCATCCACCATATCAGTAGGAATTGAATGTAGCAAATCTCGCCCGTGTAGAAGCGGTTCTTCTGCGGTGACGTGGAGCGCGGCCTGGCCGGCCGCACGCCGTCCGACGATGCGGTTCATACCTTCATCGTGAAGTGGCGCGCCCGGAGGGATTCGAACCCCCGACCAAGGAGGTAGAAGCTCCTTGCTCTATCCATCTGAGCTACGGGCGCCCGTGCGTCGCCTAGCGCGGATTGCGGGGGGAAGGAATGGGGGGCATGATCGCGGCATGACCAAAGCGGCGCACATTTCCCCGATCGCGGCGGACCGGGTCGAGGCCGGGCGACTGCGCCATTACGACATCGTCATGGCGGCGTTCGTCGCGATCCTGTTGCTGTCGAACGTCCTCGGCGCGGGGAAGGTGGCGCAGGTGCGGCTGCCGCTGATCGGCGATTGGCCGTTCGGTGCGGGCATCCTGTTCTTTCCGATCAGCTATATTATCGGCGACGTGCTGACCGAGGTCTATGGCTATGCCCGCGCGCGCCGGGTGATCTGGGTGGGGTTCGCCGCGACCCTGTTCATGGCGGTGATGGCGTGGGTGGTCGTTGCGCTGCCGCCCGCGCCCGACTGGCGCAACCAGGCGGCCTATGAGACGGTGTTCGGGCAGGTGCCGCGCATCGTTTTCGCCAGCATGTGCGCGTTCTGGGCCGGCGAGTTCGTCAATTCCTATGTACTCGCGCGAATGAAGGTGCTGACCGAGGGACGGCATCTGTGGATGCGCACGATCGGATCGACGATCGCGGGGCAGGGGGTGGACAGCCTGATCTTCTATCCGCTCGCGTTCTGGGGGGCGGCGGGCTGGACGCCGCATCTGGTGGTGGTCGTGCTGTTCACGCAATGGGCGCTGAAGGTCGGTTGGGAGGTGCTGCTGACGCCAGTGACCTATTGGGTGATCGGCACGCTGAAGCGTGCCGAGGGCCTGGACGTCTATGACCGGGGGACGGACTTCACCCCGTTCCGGGCACGGGTGTGACCTGATGGTGGAGCTGTGCTGGAGCGGGCGGAGTGCTGCCGACCCGGTGAGAGGCTGGGTCCCGACCGAAGATTTCGCGATCGTCGCGGCGGGCGTGGCGGTCGGCGCGATCGTCCTGCGACTGGGCGATACCGAGGAACTGCGACGCTATGGCGGGCAGGTCGGCTATCGCGTCGCGCCAACGCATCAGCGGCGCGGTTATGCGACGGCGGCCCTGCGGTTGCTGATGCCGATCGCGGTGACGCATGGCTTCGCGATGCTGTGGATCACCTGTCGCCCTGACAACACCGCGTCCCGTCGCGTGCTGGAGAAGGCGGGCGCGCGCTTCGTGGGGGTGGTGCAGACGCCCAACGACAGCGACCTGTTCGTTCGAGGCGATCGGGAAATGTGCCGATACTTGCTCGCGCTGTGATCTGGGGTCACCGTTCCGGCGGTGGTCGGCGCGGGCTTAAGCGAGGAAGCCCCGGATCTCGTCCGGGGCAATTGGTGAGGTCAGGCCCCCACCGCCTCCAGCAGCCCGGCGAACATCCGCTTGCCGTCGTCGCCGCCGTGGGCGGGTTCGATGCGGCGTTCGGGGTGGGGCATCATGCCCAGCACATTGCCGTCGGCGCTGACGATCCCGGCGATGTCGCGTGCGCTGCCGTTGACGCGCTCGGCATAGCGGAACGCGACCTGGCCTTCGCCCTCCAGCCGGTCGAGCGTTTCCGGATCGGCGACGTAGTTGCCGTCGTGGTGCGCGACCGGGAAGACGACGCGTTCGTCCGTGCGGTAACCGCTGGTGAAGACGCTGCGCGCGTTCTCGACGATCAGCGCGACATCGCGGCAGACGAAGTTGAGCCCGGCGTTGCGCATCAGCGCGCCGGGCAGCAGCCCGGCCTCGGTCAGCACCTGGAAGCCGTTGCAGACCCCCAGCACCTTCAGCCCGCGCCCTGCGCCCTCGCGCACCGCCGCCATGATCGGCGAGCGGGCAGCCATCGCGCCGGAGCGGAGATAGTCGCCGTAGGAGAAGCCGCCCGGCACCGCCACCACGCCGATGCCGGCGGGCAGTTCGGAGTCGCGGTGCCAGACCATGTGCGGCGCGGTGCCGGTCGCCTGCTCCAGCGCCACCGCGATGTCGCGGTCGCAGTTGGAGCCGGGGAAGACGATGACGGCGGTCTTCACGTGCGCTCGATCCGGTAATTTTCGATCACGGTGTTGGCGAGCAGTTGCCGGCACATCGCATCGACGTCCGCATCGGCGGTGTCGTCGGCGACGTCGAGTTCGATCAGCTTGCCGACGCGCGCGCCGTGCACGCCGCCGAAGCCGAGCCCGGCCAGCGCGGTTTCGATCGCCTTGCCCTGGGGGTCGAGGACGCCGGGCTTCAGCGTCACGTGGATGCGCAGTTTCATGGCCGCGCGCTATGCCCCGACATCGACGCCGGGGCAAGCGCGCGGGTGCGTCACTTGCCGCGGTTCTTGCGATGCTCGTCGAGGTCGAGCACCGCGGTGTCGCCGCCCTCGGGCAACAGGCCCAGCCGGCGTGCGACCTCCTGATAGGCCTCGACCTCGCCGCCCAGGTCGCGGCGGAAGCGATCCTTGTCGAGCTTTTCGTTGGAGGCCATGTCCCACAACCGGCAGCCGTCCGGGCTGATCTCGTCCGCCAGGATGATGCGACCGTAGTCGTTGTCCCAGATGCGGCCGAATTCCAGCTTGAAGTCGACGAGGCGGATGCCGACGCCCGCGAACAGCCCCGACAGGAAGTCGTTCACGCGAATCGCCAGATCGGCGATGTCGTGCATCTCCTCCTGGCTGGCCCAGCCGAACGCCGCGATATGCTCGTCCGAGATCATCGGATCGCCGAGCGCGTCGTCCTTAGAGTAATATTCGAGGATCGTGCGCGGCAGCTTTACGCCTTCCTCGATCCCCAGCCGCTTCGACAGCGAGCCGGCGGCGACGTTGCGGACGACGACCTCGATCGGCACGATCTCGACCTGGCGGATCAACTGCTCGCGCATGTTGAGGCGGCGGATGAAGTGCGTCGGCACGCCGATATGGTCGAGCAGCGTGAAGATGTGCTCGGAGATACGGTTGTTGAGGACGCCCTTGCCGTTGATCGTACCCTTCTTTTGGGCGTTGAAGGCGGTGGCGTCGTCCTTGAAATACTGGATCAGCGTGCCCGGCTCCGGACCCTCGTACAGGATCTTCGCCTTGCCTTCGTAGATCTGCCGCCTGCGTGCCATGCTTGCCCTCGAAAAGAAGCGCCCCGGCGGCGCGGGTTTGCGGACGGCCGGGGCGGGGAATCAGTCGCGGCTATAGGGGAAGGGGGCGGTGGCTGCAAATCACGCGTGCGCGCGGGCGGCGTGCCAGTTTCTGCTGCACCTGCGCATACGCTTTCTCGGCAGCGACCAAAACGCCAGCGCTGCCCCGCCGGCAGCAATGTTGGGGGGGGGGGCAGGAGGCGGCGGATGACCCCGCATTTCTCCATCGTACCGTCACCTGCACGAACGGGCGCGAGATCGGGTGAGCGCGTGGCAGGTTCGATCTCATGCAACCCCTTTAGCGCGCGAACGCCCGCGCGATCAGCCGCTTCGTTTCCGCCCACGCCGGGGTGTCGGGGGTGACGAGTTCGACATGGCCGGTGTCGGCGACCGGGTGGAGCGTCGCAGAGTCGCCGGCGGCGCGGGCGGCGGCGATGTAGGTTTCTGCCATGCGGAACGGGATGATGCGGTCGGCGCGGCCGTTGACCAGATCCTGCGGGATCCCAAGCGGAAGCAGGCGCGGGACCGAGGTGTCGGCATAGGGGTCGGCGCGGGTTGTGCCGACCAGTTTGGCGACGACATCGGTGCCGCAGCCGTTCTCGGGGCTGCGCGCGGTGTCCTCAAGGTCGGGCAGGCCGCCCAGGCTGACGACGTGCGCGATGGGCAGCGGATCTTGGGTGCGCAGCGTGCTGTCGGCCGGGAGGCGGGGGCGGGCGGCGAGCCAGAGGGCGAGATGGCCACCCGCCGAGTGGCCGATTGCGACCACCTTCGACAGGTCGAGGCCGAAGCGCGCGGCGTTGCCGCGTAGCGCGTCGGTCGCGGCGGCGGCGTCGGCAAAGGTGCCGGGATAGCCGCCGCCGGTGCGGTCGACGCCGCGATAGTCGATGTTCCAGACCGCATAGCCGCTGCGGCGCAGATCATCGGCGACCCAGTCCATCAGCCGGCGGTCGGCGATACCCGTCTGCCAGCAGCCGCCATGGACCATCAGGACGGTGCGGTGTGGACCCTTGCTGGCGGGGAGCCACACGTCGACCTTTTGCATCGCATCCGGGCCGTACGCGATCGTGGCGTCGGGGGAGGGGCGCGGACGCGCGGTCAGGTCGGCCCAGGTCAGCGGCTTGTGCGGCATTGCCGGGGTACATGCCGTGGCGAGCGCCGCCGCGGCAAGCGCGATCAGGCCGCGCGACGCTCGCGCCACAAGGCGGGGAGCGACAGGAGCACGATGCCGGCGAGCGCGACGAGGGTCTTCAGCCATTGTGCGAACGGTCCATGGCGTTGATCGACATAGAAGACCGCATAGACGATCGCGACGTGCCAGACATAGACGTGGAGCGAGTGCCGTCCGAGCAAGCGCAGATAGGAAAGCGAGAACAGCCCGCGTGCCCATGCCGCCGCCCGCTGCACCGCGCGGCGCGGATGCGCGGGGCCGGCGATCAGCAGCCATGTGAGGCCGATGCTCGCGGCGGCGAAGTTGATGAGGTAGATCGGCCCGAAGTCGCCGCGAATGCCCAGCGTGTCGATCCTGTCGATCAGCCATTGCGGCAGCATCCCGTAGGCGCTGAACAGCCGCAGCGGGGCGAAGAACAGGCAGACCGCCAGCGCGATCTTCGCGGGGGCGGCGTGATCGGCGCGGAACAGGCGATGCCAGTCGACGCGCCCCGACGCCGTGAGCGCGCCCGCGATCATGCTGGAAAAGAACACCAATTGCCATGCGAGCAGGTTGAAGCTGGCGCGAATCCCCTGGCCGTCGGCGGTCGTCACCAAGGCCCCGAGCGGATCGGTGACGACGCGCTGCAACGAGAGCTGCGCGGCGATCCACAGGATCAGCGATGCCGTGGCGACGGGCACGACATGGCCATCGAGGCACCAGCGCAGCAGCGGCGGCGCGACGAGCATGTACAGGACATATTGCGGCAGGATGTCCATGACCGTCGGCTGGAACAGAAAGGTCGCGATCGCGGCCAGCCGCAGCGGATCACCGGTCAGCGCGGTATGCCCGAGCCAATTGCCCCATGCCTGTGGCGCGCCGGGCAGGACCGCGCGCGCGACCAGCACCGCCACCACGATTCCCATCGCCCAACGATAGAGCTGGAACGCGCGCCGCCACACCTGCCGCCGCCCCGCGACATAGCCGAGCTTCAGGATCTTGCGGCCATAGACCAGCCCGATCATCAGCCCCGAGAGGAAGACGAAGCCTTGCGCGTCCTCCACGAACGCCAGCTTGTTGTGGTTCACGTGGCTCATCCAATAGCCGTCCTGGAAGACCAGGTGGTTGATGAGCATGAAGACGAGGAAGAAGCCGCGCAGGCCGTCGATCAATCCGTAACGTGGCATGCGCGCTCCCGTTCGCGGCGGACGTGCGATTGTCGACCGCCAGCCTCTTAACGCGGGGGCTCCCGCCTGCGAGGGTTCAAACCCGACCAGGACCAAGATCGTGATCGCCCTAGACGGGCGACCGCTTCGCGGCGGGCGGCTTTTCGCGCCATGCGGCGTCGCTTCGTCGGTCACGATGCGTCGGCATCGTTCCCTCCGTGCTCTTGGCCTGGCGCGAAAATCCGCTCCGTCACGACCTTGTCCTGTTCGGTTTTGAACCCTACTCGTCCTCCTTCATGGCCAGCGACCTTTCCGACAACCCCCCGATCGGCATATTGGACGCCCCGTTCGACAGTGCGTTGAGCGAGCGGTATCTCGTCTATGCGCTGTCGACGATCACCGCGCGGTCGTTGCCCGACGTGCGCGACGGGCTGAAGCCGGTGCATCGGCGGCTGTTGTGGGCGATGCGGCTGCTGAAGCTCGACCCCGCGTCGGGCTACAAGAAATGCGCGCGCGTCGTGGGCGACGTGATCGGCAAATACCATCCGCACGGCGACCAGTCGGTCTACGACGCGATGGTGCGGTTGGCGCAGGATTTCGCGCTGCGTTACCCGCTGGTCGACGGGCAGGGCAATTTCGGCAACATCGACGGCGATAACGCCGCCGCCTATCGCTATACCGAGGCGCGGCTGACGCAGGTCGCCATCGACCTGATGGAGGGGCTGGACGAGGACGCGACCGAGTTCCGCCCGACCTACAATGGCGAGGAGCAGGAGCCCGAGCTGTTCCCCGGCGCCTTCCCGAACCTGCTGGCAAACGGCGCGAGCGGGATCGCGGTGGGGATGGCGACCAGCGTGCCGCCGCATAATGCCGCCGAGCTGATGGACGCCGCGATCCTGCTGGTCGACGATCCCGATGCCGGCGACGCCGCGATCCTGGCGCATGTGAAGGGGCCGGACCTGCCGACCGGCGGGTTGCTGGTCGATGCGCCCGCGATCATCGCGGAAGCGTATCGCACCGGCCGCGGTGCGTTCCGGGTGCGCGCGCGCATCGAAAAGATCAGCGAAAAAGGAGGCGGGTGGCACCTGGTGGTGTCGGAAATCCCTTATGGGGTCGCCAAGGGCAAGCTGATCGAGCAACTGGCGGCGCTGATCGAGGACAAGAAGCTGCCGATCCTCGCCGACGTCCGCGACGAATCGGACGAGCAGGTGCGGATCGTGCTGGAGCCGCGCAGCCGCACCGTCGATTCGCAGGTGCTGATGGACGGGCTGTTCCGGCTGTCCGACCTGGAGGTGCGCGTCCCGCTGAACCTCAACGTGCTCGACAAGGAGCGGACGCCGCGCGTTATGTCGCTGCGCGACGCGCTGGCGGCATGGGTCGAGCATCAGTTCGTGGTGCTGCGCCGGCGGACCGAGCACCGGCTGGGCAAGATCGCCGACCGGCTGGAACTGGTCGGCGGGTATATCGTCACCTTCCTGAACCTGGACCGCGTGATCGAGATCATCCGGACCGAGGACGAGCCCAAGGCGGTGATGATCGCCGAATTCCAGCTCAGCGACCGGCAGGCCGAGGCGATCCTGAACATGCGCCTCCGCTCGCTGCGCCGGCTGGAGGAGATGGAGCTGAAGCGCGAACAGGCGGCGCTGGAGAAGGAGCAGGCGACGTTGACCGCGCTGCTCGGCTCCGAGGCGAAGCAGCGCACGCGGTTGAAGGCCGATTTCCGCAAGGTGCGCGATCGCTATGGCCTCGACACGCCGCTCGGCGCGCGGCGCACGCGGATCGAGGAACAGGCCGCCGCGCGGGACATCCCGCTGGAGGCGATGATCGAGCGCGAACCGATCTCGGTGATCCTGTCGGCGCGCGGGTGGATCCGCGCGATGAAGGGGCATGTCGACCTGTCCGCCCCCGAGACGCTGAAGTTCAAGGAGGGCGACGGCCCCGCCTTCGCGTTCCACGCGCAGACGACCGACAAATTGCTGCTGGCGGCGGGGAACGGGCGGTTCTTCACGCTGGCGGCGGACAAGCTGCCCGGGGGGCGCGGGTTCGGCGAGCCGGTGCGCGCGTCGATCGATCTCGACGGCAGCGTGCCGATCGTCGCGTTCCTGAGCGCGGCGCGCGCGTCGCGGCTGCTGGTGGCGGCCAGCGACGGGCGCGGGTTCATCGTGCCGAGCGCGGAGGTGATCGCGGAAACCCGCAAGGGCAAGACGGTGGTGACGCCCCGCGCCGGCGCGACGCTGGCGGTGGTCCATCCGGTCGCGCCGACCGACGATTTCGTCGCGGTGATCGGCGACAATCGCAAGCTGGCGCTGTTCCCGATCGCCGACCTGCCCGAGATGACGCGCGGGCAGGGGGTGCAGCTTCAGCGCTATCGTGATGGGGGTCTGGCGGATGCGCGGACGCTGGTGTTCGCCGACGGGCTGAGCTGGGCGATGGGCGGCGGCAGCGGACGGACCCGTACCGAGGCGGACCTGTCGCAATGGCGCACCGCGCGGGGCGCGGCGGGCCGGATGCCGCCCAACGGTTTTCCGCGCGACAATCGCTTCTGAGCGGCGCCGATGACGGATCGTTAACCATTTGATGCGCATCAACCGTTATGATTGTGTCGCAAGCGTTTCGAATCGTTGATGGATCGCGGCGCGATCCTTAAAGCCCGCCTTAACCCTTCGCCGCTATCTAGACCGGTGATGGCAACGCGCGCGACAGCTTTGGCCCGGAACATGGCGACTCCCCCTGAGTCGCCGTGGCTGACGGCACGCGAAGGCGCGCTGGAACTGGTGCCGATCCCGCTGGCGACGGTGACGGTTCGCGACGGGCGTGCCGTCGTCGAGATGCACAATCGCGCCTTTGCCCGCGCGCGCTTGCTCGACGAGCCGGAGCTGATGCCGCTCGTCGAGCTGTTCCTGTCCTCCGAGGCGCATGGCGAGGAGCGTGACTGGCAGGCGGGTGCCACCGTCGAGCGCCGCCACTATCGGCTGACGATGGCGCGCCTGCCGCACCGCGCCGAGCCGGCGTGTCTGATCGCCTTCGTCGACCAGACCGCGGAGGTGCGCACCGAGGAGACGTTGCGCCGCGAGATGGCGACCGACAGCCTCACCGGTTTGCCGAATCGCAGCGGCTTCACCGACGTGCTGGAAGCCAGTATCGCGCGCGGCAGCGATTGCTGGGCGGTGTTGATGATCGACCTGGACCGGTTCAGCCGCTTCAACGCCTGTCTGGGATCGCTCACCGGCGACGAATTGCTGATCACCGTCGCGCGCCGGATCAAGGGCGCGTTGCGCCATAGCGACACGCTGGCGCGGACCGGCGGGGACGAATTCGGCGTGCTGCTGAACATCGAGGCGGGGCGCGCCGAGGCCGATCAGGTGGCGCGGCGCATCCGCGAGGCGCTGGCCACGCCGTTCCGGCTGAGCGAATACGAACTGCGCGTGTCGTGCGCGATCGGCATCGCGTTCGGCGACGGCGCGGTCACCGATCCAGAGGACGTGATCCGCCACGCGCAGGTCGCGATGAAGAAATCGAAGGCGACCAAGAACGCCGAATCGTACCAGACGCGCGCGCTGGATACCGCGCGCGAGGAATTCGCGATGGAGACCGCGCTGCGCCGCGCGATCGAGGGCGAACGCCTGAACCTCGTCTACCAGCCGATCTGCGATCTGGCGACCGGGCGGGTGACGGGGTTCGAGGCGCTGGCGCGCTGGACCGACGAACAGGGCGTGCACCACGAACCCGGCCGGTTCATCCCCGTGGCGGAGGAATCCGGGCTGATCGTTCCCCTGGGGCGCTGGGCGCTCGACCAGGCGGTGCGGACGCTGGCGCAATGGGACGTGCGCGCCGGCGGATGCTGCGGCGCGACCGTGGCGGTCAACCTGTCGCCGATCCAGCTTCAGCGCGATGCGATCCCGGAGATCGTCGCGCGCGTGCTGGCCGATTCGGGACTGCCGGGCGAGCGGCTGAAGCTGGAGATCACCGAAAGCGCGCTGATCGCCGATCCGGACCGGATCGCGCGCATCCTCACCGAGCTGAAGACGCTGGGCGTCACGATCGCGATGGACGATTTCGGCACCGGCTTCTCGAACCTGGCATCGCTTCAGAAGCTGCCGATCGACGTGCTGAAGATCGACCGCACCTTCGTTACCGGCTTGCTGACCGACCGCGACAAGGTGGCGATCGTCCGCGCGATCCTGGGCCTGTCGCAGGCGCTGGGGATGGACACCGTCGCCGAGGGGATCGAGGCGGTGGAGGTGGGGCAGACGCTGGCGGCGCTGGGCTGCACCATGGGGCAGGGCTATGCCTATGCCCGCCCGCTGTCGCCCGACGACGCTTATGCGTTCCTGCGCGCGCGCAACGCCTGATCGACCGCCTCGTCCGCGATCGCGTCGACGCGAGGCGCCGACGGGAACCCCTCCGCGATCCAGCGATCCTCGATGATGCGCAAGGTGCGCGCCACGTCCGGCCCCTTCGCGAGTCCGCGCGCCACCAGCGCGCCGCCGCCGATCGGCAGCGGCGGGCGCTCCCATGCCAGCAACTCGCCCGGATCGTGCCCGGCGATCAGCAGCCGGTCGATCGCGCTCTCCACGCCGACGCGGTAGCCGAGCGCGCGGGCGCCCTCGTCGCCGGCGCCGCCAGTCGCCTGGACCAGCCGCTTGCGATCCGCGTTCGACAGCTTCAATCGCGCGCCGACCGGTTCGGCGGCGGCGGGGGCGACCAGCGCGGCGAGCCGGCGAATCGCGTCGGGGGCGACCCCGGCGGTGCGCTCGCGCGTGGCCAGTTCGCGCAACCGGGCGATCCCGTCCGCGTCGATCTCGGGCAGGACGGGACGGAAGATGCCGTGTTCCTGCATCAGCGCGACGACGGCCACCGCATCGCGCGCCACCAGCAGCTTCAGCAATTCAGCGGCGATCCGCTCGCGACTCAGCGCCATCAGGTCGTTGGCGCGCGCGACGCAGGCCGCCAGCCCGGCTTCGTCCACCGCGTCGCCGAAGCGGGCATGGAAGCGGAAGAAGCGCAGGATGCGCAGATGGTCCTCGGCGATGCGCCGGTATGGGTCGCCGATGAAGCGGACGCGGCGGGCGGCCAGATCGTCGAGCCCGCCGAACCAGTCGAACACCTCACTGGTCATCGGATCGGCGTAGAGCGCGTTCATCGTGAAATCGCGCCGCGCCGCATCCTCGCGCCAGTCGTCGGAGAAGGCGACCACGGCGTGGCGGCCATCGGTGGCGACGTCGCGACGCAGCGTGGTGACCTCCACCACCGTGCCCGCGCTGATCGCGGTGACGGTGCCGTGCGCGATCCCGGTGGGCACCGCGCGGATCCCCGCCGCCTCCAGCCGGCGGATCACCTCGTCCGGCGCGAACCGGGTCGCCAGGTCGATGTCGGCGACCGGCAGTTCCAGCAACGTGTCGCGCACCGCGCCGCCCACCCAGCGCGCCATGCCACCGGCGGCGTCCAGCGCCTCGGTGAGGCGATCGAGCCCCGGACGACGCCTCCACGCCGCATCGGGCAGGATCACGCTGGCCATCGCAGCCGCCGCGACAGGTTGACGATCATCCCCGCAGTCGCGCCCCAGATACGCCGGTCGTTCCACATCATCTCCACATAGCGGCGCGTCCGCCCCTGATACATTGCGGTGG
>CAJYSA010000122.1 GCA_913777325.1 uncultured Sphingomonas sp.
CAATGTGCCGAAACGCGGCCCCGCGATCGCGCCGGGGTGTGATGCCCATGCCATCGGCGCATGGCCCGAACACGGCATCGCCGGCACGCAACTCGGCCCCAACAAGAACGGTGCGCCGCAATGATGCTGGCGACCGGTGCGACCTGGGGTATCTGTGCCGCCGCCACCGCCGGTGTGATCGCGCGGCCGTTCCGCTGGCCGGAGGCGATCTGGGCCGTCGCGGGCGCGGCGGTCCTGCTGCTATTCGGGCTGGTGTCGCCCGACGAGGCGCTATTCGCGATCGGCAAGGGCGGGGACGTCTATCTGTTCCTGATCGGCATGATGTTGTTATCCGAAACCGCGCGCGAACAAGGGCTGTTCGACTGGGTGGCGGCGACGGCGGTAAGACATTCCAAGGGGTCGCCACGGCGGTTGTTCCTGCTGGTCTATGCGACCGGGGTGGTGACGACCACGTTCCTGTCGAACGACGCGACCGCGGTGGTGCTGACCCCTGCGGTCTATGCTGCCGCGCGCAAGGCGAAGGCGGAGCCGCTGCCGCTGTTGTTCGCCTGCGCGCTGATCGCCAACGCCGCCAGTTTCGTGCTGCCTATTTCCAATCCCGCGAACCTCGTTCTGTACGGGGGCAAGATGCCGCCGCTGGGCGAATGGTTCGCGTCGTTCGCGCTTCCGTCGATCGCGGCGATCGTGGTGACGTTCGTGACGTTGCGCTCGGTTGAGCGTTCGCGGCTGACGGGCGGGTGCGAGACGACGGTGGAGCGGGCGCCGTTGACGCTGGCGGGCAAGGCGGCGTTGGGCGGGATCGCCGCGACGGCGGTGCTACTGCTGATCGTCTCTGCATTGGATCAGCCGCTGGGGTTGCCGACGTGCATCGCAGGGGTGGCGACGATGCTGGGGGTGGCGGCTCTGGTGCGGCGATCGCCGGCCGCAACGGTGCGGGCGGTGTCGTGGAGTGTGCTGCCGCTGGTCGCGGGCTTGTTCGTGCTGGTCGAGGCGCTCGATCGCACCGGCGTGATCGCGTGGGTGGCACAGGGCTTGCGCGACATGGCCGCGGAGCCGGTGCGCGGGGCGGCCTATGGCGGCACGGTGCTGGCGTTCGCGTCGAACCTGATGAACAACCTGCCCGCCGGGTTGATCGCGAGCACGGCGGTGGCGCAGGCGCATCCGCCGCGCGTGATCGTCGATGCGCTGCTGATCGGGGTCGACCTGGGGCCGAACCTGTCGATCACGGGCAGTCTGGCGACGATCCTGTGGTTGCAGGCGATCCGGCGCGAAGGCGAGGACGTCGGCTTCTGGCGCTTCCTGAAGGTTGGCGCCGCGACGATGACCCCGGCGCTCGTCGCGGCGCTGGGCGCGCGGTTGCTGATCGGATGACGTCGACCTCGAACCCCTCGGGGAGCGTGCCGTGGCGGCACGCCCCTCTATGGGTATAGGTCGCCGGGGCTAGGCCTGACGCTGTGTGCGCAGCTTCGCAATGCCGATGCTGTCCATCATCAGCTCGTATTGCGCAGGCGAGAAGCCAGCCGTCAGGAAGCGCTTCAGCTCGGCGGTCGGGATCGTGTAGCCGTAATGCCAGCCGAGTACCGCGATGCGGCGCAGCGCCTCCAGCCGCTCGTCGGCGAGCATACGATTGTGCGGCGGCTTGAACAGCACGGCCAGCGCGGTGGCGATGCGGCCCGGACGATCGAGCGACGACAGGCGATCCTGCCGGGCGAGCGCCACCACCGACCATTCCAGCGCCGATAGCCGCGCAGGCGCAACGGCGGGTAACGGATCGGCGCAGGGGGCAGCGGTGTGGGCGGGGGCGGGCAGCGGGGCGGTGGTGACGACCGCACGATCGTCGTCGAGCATCAGATAGGCCATGGGAAATCTCCCCGAAAAAGACAGGCGCCACCGTTCCGGACGTCTATGACGATCGGGGAAGCGCAGGATGTGGGACGCGGCAGAACGGTGGTGGCGCGGCGATCAGGTCGCGCCGGGGCAGGCGAGGAAACGAGGATCCATGAGCGGCTCCTGCGATACTGAGGCGCCGGGATGGCTCCTCATTCCGTACCGAATGGTATATAAACCGCTCTCAGTACCGTCAACGGCTTTCTGTACCGACCGGTAATTTATTTTTTACATCGGTGGATCAGGCGGACGGCCACATCGCCAGACTGGTGTTCACGACGCCGTCGAGATCAGCACGGGTCGCCCCCGAGGAGGCGAGGACAGCCATCCCCTGCAACAGGGCGTAGAGGTAGAATGCCAGCCCTTGCGGATCGAGATGCGCCGGCAGGTCGCCATCCCGCTGCGCCTGCTGAAAGCGTGCAACCAGCGCGGCGTTCGACGAGGCGCGGCGTTCCATGATGTGCGCCTTGATCGAATCGGCTTCCGCCCCGCAGGCGGTGGCGCTGATGACGCCCATGCAGCCTTTCGGGTCGCAGGTGCTGGTCTGCGCCGCGACCGCACCGCGCATAAAATGTTCGGCGACCGCGCGGGCGCTCGGCTGTTTCAGCGCCTCACGCGTATAGGCGAGCTTTTCCGCCTCGTAGCGGTCGAGCGCCTGGTGGAAGAGTTGTTCCTTGTTGCCGAACGCGGCGTACAGGCTGGGCTTGGTAATGCCCATCGCGGCGGTCAGGTCCGCCATCGAGGCGCCGTCATAGCCCTTGGCCCAGAACACGCCGAGGGCGGCGCCGAGCGCGGCGTCGGTGCAGAATTCGCGCGGACGCCCACGGGTGGGGGCGGGGGCGTCGGCGAGTGTGGTCGATTCCATAACGGGCGGTATATAATGTCGCCGGCGCGATCCGTCGAGGGTCGCTTGACCGCTTCGCATGCCTCCCCGATACCGCGCGGCAACGTCGATGTGGGAGAGACCGGGGCTGCCCGGCGCCGAAGGAGCAACCGCCCCGGAAACTCTCAGGCAGAAGGACCACATGGGCGACGGACATCTGGAGAGAGGCGTGACGGGGAGGCCCGTGCGTCCGCCGACGGGATAGCGATCTCAGGCGCAAGGGACAGATGGGGCATGGCTTCCAACGCGCGAGGATACATGCACGTCGATATCGCCCCCGCCCCGCTGGATCGCGGCGCCGCGCGCCCGATCAGCGTCGCCGAACTGTTCACCATCGGCATCGGGCCGTCGAGCTCGCACACCGTCGGACCGATGCGTGCCGCGTTCGACTTCGCGCAGCGCGCGGTTGCTCAGACGCAGGCGGTGACGGGCGTGCGATGCGACCTGTACGGTTCGCTGGCGCTGACCGGACGCGGCCACGCGACCGACACTGCCGCGATCCTGGGCTTGGCGGGATGGGAGCCGGAACGGCTCGATCCTGACGCCGCGCCGGAACTACTTGCCGGCATTCGCGACACCTCGAAGCTCGCACTGGCGGGCAAGCGGATGATCCCGTTCGCGGAGGCGGCGGACATCGTGTTCCATCCGCGCGACTTCCTGCCCGAACATCCCAACGGCCTTACCTTCACCGCGCGGCTGGCGGACGGCACCGGCTATGCCGAAACCTATTTCTCGATCGGGGGCGGCGCGATCCTGCGCAAGGGCGCGCCCGCGATGGCGCAGAACGTTGCGGTACGGCATCCTTTCACGTCGGGCGCCGAGTTGCTCGCCCTGGGCGATATTACCGGACTGACGATCGCGGAGATCGTGCGGGCGAACGAGGAGGCGTGGCGCGAACCGGAAGAGGCGGACGCGTTCCTGGACGCGGTGCGCGACGCGATGAGCGACTGTATCGATCGCGGGATCGCACAGGACGGGGTGTTGCCGGGCGGATTGAGGGTGCGGCGGCGCGCACGGGCGCTGGAACAGGCGCTGACCGGAAACACGCCGGGGCGCAACCCGGCGGAAGTGTTCGAGTGGGTCAGCCTGTGGGCGCTGGCCGTGAACGAGGAGAATGCGGCGGGTGGTCGCGTGGTGACCGCGCCGACCAACGGCGCGGCGGGCGTGCTGCCCGCCGTGCTGCGCTTCTACGAAACGCTGGTGGTGCCGACCAAGCCGCCGGCGGTGCGGCAGGCGGGCGCCCGGCGGTTCCTGTACACGGCGGCGGCGATCGGGATGCTCTACAAGAAGCGTGCATCGATATCGGCGGCGGAGATGGGGTGCCAGGGCGAGGTCGGCGTCGCCTGCTCGATGGCGGCGGGCGCGCTGGCGGCGGTGCTGGGCGGCAGCAACCGGCAGGTGGAAAACGCCGCCGAGATCGGAATGGAGCATAATCTGGGGCTGACCTGCGACCCGATCGGCGGCCTCGTGCAGATACCGTGCATCGAGCGCAACACGATGGGGGCTGTGAAGGCGATCAACGCCGCCTACCTCGCGCTGCGTGGCGACGGCAGTCACGTCGTCAGCCTGGACGCGGTGATCGAGACGATGCGCCAGACGGGGGAGGACATGCGTACCCAGTACAAGGAAACGAGCCTGGGCGGTCTGGCGGTGAACGTCGTAGAATGCTGAACCGCCCGGCGCGTGGGGCGCCGGGCGGCGTGGTGGCGACCGCCCGGCTGAAGGAAGCCGGGGCCGGACGGCGCCGTCGTCAGGCCATGAACAGGCTGTCGTGCTGGATCGCCAACATATCCAGCCCGGACGTCCAGACTCCCGTACCGACATGGTCGGCGCCGTGCAGGTCGGTGCCGAAGGTGTCGGCGGTGGCGGCTGCCTTCGCGGGTGCCTTGGTGCCGTAGATGAACTGGCCGTCCTTCTCCTCGATCAGGTAGATCGCGGAAAACTTGCGGTTCTCGAACGTGATACGCGGGCCTTGGACGGCGTCGTCGAAGCGCAGGACGCTGCTGAGCCCGAACTTCTCGAACACCGCCAGCTCGACCTTGCCGTCGTTGTTCGCGTCGTCCAGCTTGCGGCTGAAGGCGAGGCGATCGTCGGAATTGAAGTTCCGGATGCGGTCCATGCCGGTGTTTTCGTCCAGATCGAAGAAGAAGGTGTCGGCGCCGGTGCCGCCGTCCATCGTATCGTTGCCCTGGCCGCCGACGATATAATCGTCTCCACCCATGCCCAGGATCGTGTCGTTCCCGCGCATGCCGTACAGCTTGTTCGCGCGGCTGCTGCCGGTCAGCGTGTCGGCGCCGTCGCCGGTGACGATGTTCTCGACCGCGCCGTTCATGAGCGCCAACGTGGTCTGCTTCCCGTTGACGAACTCGCCGACATAGATCGAGCCGCCCGACAGGTTGGCCTGGATCCGGTCAGTCATCGCCGCCATGTCGATCCAGTCCTCGCCGCCGTTGTTGTCGAAGATCTGCATGCGCGACGACTGACCGTCGATCGCGGCCATCGTCAGCAATTCCTGCGTGTAATGGTACACGTTGTCGCGCGACAATTCGGTGCCCGAGAATTCGAGCCGCATGTCCTTGATGATCGACTGGGTGCCCGGCGTCACATCCTCGACGGTGACCGTCCAGTTTCCGCCCGAGTTCTCGCCCCGGAACCCGGCGAAGCCGATCGCCTCGGTGATCATCGTGTTGTTTTCGCCGTACGCGAAACCCAGCCCGGTCAGCGACGACTGATAGGTGGTGCCGTCCGGCGAGCGGATCGTGAAGCGGAACGATGCCGAATAATCGTAATCGTCGAAGCCGTTCGGGGCAGTGGTATAGGTGAAGCGCAGATCGAGATGCTCGATATCGACATCCTTGCTGACGCCGATCGTGAACACCGATGGCTTGGTGATGACGCCGGTGCCGCTGTATTGGGCGTCGCCGAGGAGGCGGTTGAACGATCCGCCGGCCGTGATCACCTTCTCGTTGGCCGACGTCTTCGCCGCGCCGAACAGCGACCAGACCTCCGCCATGCGCACCGCGCTGAACGCGTCGACCGCGCCATATCCGTAATCGGTGCTGTAGTGATAGCCGCCGCCGTTGACGCGCGCGTTGCCGCCGGAGCCCGTCAGATGGAAGCTGTCTTCGTTCAGATAGTATGTGGTCTTGTTGTAGGTCAGCGCGGTCGGGCCGGTTTCATATTTCACCGGCATCACCGCCGACGCCGCCAGAATGTCCTTCACGTCGCGCCAGCCGAGATTGTCGTTCGCGTCGAGCATCAGCCCCACCACGCCGCTGACGATCGGCGTCGCCGCCGACGTGCCGCCGAAGCTGTCGGTATAGTCCAGCTTCCCGCTGGGATCGTCGGTGGTGTTATACCCCTCCTTCCCCTTCAGGTCGGACGTCCAGATGCCCGTGCCGCCGAGTTCGACGTAATCGCCGGCCGTGGCGCTGACCAACAGATGCGCACCGCGCGTGGAGTAGGAGGAGGCATTGCCGTCGGTCTCGCGATAGGCGGCGACGGCGATGATGTGACGATCGGTACTGGCCGAATCGATCGCGCCATCGACGCCGTAGAGCAGGCTCGTGCTGCCGCGCACCATGCCGTAATTGCCCGCGGCCGTCACGACCACGGTTCCTAGGCCGTCGCGGCCCTCCGCGGCCGCCTTCGCCTGCATCGCTGCGATGCCGTAAGCGAACGATCCCTCGTACAGGCGGTTGTCGTTCGGTCCGTGGGTCGGGTTGCTTGGCCCCCAACTATTGTTGATGACGTCGAACTTGTTCCATTGGGCCAGCGCTTCGAAGAATGGCGCGTTGTTCTCGGCGTTGACGAAGATGCCCTGCTTACGCCCACCCCCCGAATAGGGATCGAAGATGTTCACCCCGGTGATCGTGGCGTTGTAGGAAATCCCGATCGTGTCCTCGCCATCGCGACCCGCCGCGATCAGCCCGGCCACCGCCGTGCCGTGCGGCCCGGACATCGGCGTATAGTCGCCGTCATAGCTCTTGCCGTTGACCACCACTTCCTTGCTGGCGTCGTAGCGGTCCCCCCAGGCAGTGAGGCGCTTGTCGATTCCCGAATCGTACACGCCGAAGCTGACCCCCGTGCCGTCATAGTCGGCCCAGATCGTCATCATGTCGCCCAGATAGCCCAGGTGCCACTGCTTGGCCGCCAGTGGATCGTCGATAGCGGCGGCGATCGCGCGGTTGTTCGCGGCGGCGCGCAGGGCGAGCGGGCTATAGGTTGGATCGAGGCTGGCGGCGGCCTGCGTCGCCATCGTGGCCGTCAACGACGGCGCATAGCCGCTTCCGGCGAACTGGTCCTGATCGGGGAAGTCGCGCAGCGAGAAGCCGACGGACACGTCGGGCGCCTTGCCCAGACGCGTGGCGGCGCCGTTCGTGGTGCGCACCGAGGACATCAGGTCTTCGGTCAAGGCAGTGGCGGAACGCGGAGTGAGGGTCATGGCGGCGGAACCTTTCCTGTTGTCCGACACAGTGTTCCGTTCGCCCAAGCGGGGGATCCGCATGGGCGTCAGGGCGACGCGTCGGCTTGGCGCTTCGTGACGATCCTCCTCAGGGGACCGTCCTTGCTACGGATGATGCTTTACCAGTCGTTTACTTTGCAACCGGTGCCGTGGTCTAACCGGATTATACCAAGGTATAATCGCTTCAGCGGCTGGGTATCCGGAGCCGGAAGGTCGTGCCGGTTCCGCCCGGCGGGTCGAGCGTAATCGCCGCGCCCATCGATTCCGCCAGCGCGTGGGTGATCGCCAGCCCCAACCCCGAGCCTCGACGGCCGTTCAGCGGGCGCGACACCGTGGAGAAGCGCCGGAACGGCTGCGCCCGGACTTCGGCGGGCAGCCCGACGCCGGTATCGGCGACCGTCACAACATGATGCAGCTCGTCACGCGCCAGTGTCACCTCGACCTGCCCGCCGGCGGGAGTGAAGCGCAGCGCGTTACCCACGAGATTGGTGACGATCCGCTGGAGCGCGGCGGCGTCGAGCACCGCAGTGGCCGGAGCGAGGCGGGCGACGAGCACCACGCCATATTCCTCCGCCTCCGCGCCGAACATCGACACGACCTGTTGCAGCAGCGCGGCCAGATCGTGGCGCGCGCGCGAGGAGGGCGTCAAGCCGGCTTCCAGCCGTTCGAGCGCCAGTACGTCGTCGAGCAGCCGCGAGATCGTCATGCACCCGCTTTCGATGGCGATCGCGGCGCGCTCCGCCCCCGGCAACGCGGCACTGGCGCGGCGAAGCACCGAGCCGTTGAGCGCGATCGCTCCCAGGGGCGAGCGCAACTCGTGCATCAAGTCGGCGAGTCCGGCGGCGCGCGCCTGCTCGCGCACGAAGGCCGCCTGGCGCCGCTGGTGGTGCAATGCCTCGGTCAGCGCGGTGCGTGCGGCATAAGCGACGAGGATGGTCAGCGCCATGATCCCCGCCGGCAACGCGGCGCGCGGCATGGTGTAGGTGACGATGAAGGATAGCGCGACGATCAGGGTGGTCAGCGCCAGCGGCACCAGCCGCGCGAGCAGGACCATCCGATGCGATGGCTCGACCGGGTCGTCGCGGGCGGGGGCCGGGTGTCCGATGAGCCATAGATAGGCGAGGAACGGCAGATCGCCGTATGCGAACACCGGCGCGTCCATGCCCAGCCACCCGCGCTCGATCAGCTCGCGCGTCGAGATGCCGACCAGCGCGTAGGTGCCCAGCGTCACGAACAAGGCCCAGGACATGCGTCGCAGCGGCCGCGCGGGCTGGCCCAGCACGCTGAGCCCGGCGAACACCGCCATCGCGACATAGCCCAGATACAGGAACGCCTTGTCGGGGCCGTGTGGTTCCGGATCGAACAGGTCGGGCCAGGAGAGCGCGGTCATCAGCAACGCGAACGCCAGCGCGAACAGCGCATCGAGCCAGCGTAGCCGGTGATCGTCGCCACGCGCCGCCAGCGGCACCAGCGCGATCACCAATACCGCCAGCCGCAGCTCGGACAGCCCCTTGGCCAGCACCTGATGATCGCCCAGCAACGTGTCCTGCACCGCGTTAGCGATCCACTGTCCGGACCACAGCAGCCATGCGACGCCGCCCGCCTGCCAGCGCCAGCGATCCGGCACGCCGACCGGCGGGGCCAGGCGGATCGTGCGCGCCGCGCACAGCATCGCCAGCCCCGCCATCCCGGCCGAGATCGTATCGACGAAGCGTTCCGCCCAGGGCGCGGCAAGCAGTTGCACGACGATGATCGTCAGCCCGGCGATCAGCCAGCGGTCGGGATGCCACCGATCGGTGGCGTGCGTGCGCATTCCCGATCAGCCGAGGTCGTGACGTTCGGCCAGCCGCGTCAGATGCGGCAGCGACGTGGCGTTCATCTTTCGCATAATCCCGGCGCGGATGACCTTCACCATCGCCTCGCTGAGGCCCAGCCGCGCCGCAATCAGCTTGTTGGGTGCGCCGTGGGTCATGTCGGTCATGATCTGTCGCTCGCGCGGGGTGAGCGCGGCGAAGGCGGCGCGCGCGTCGATCCCCTCCAGCCGGTGGGCGCGGGTGGCGCGTTCGACCTGCAAGGCGTCGGCGACCGCATCGAGCAGATCCTGGTCGCGAAACGGTTTGGTCAGGAACGTGAACGCGCCTTGGCGCATCGCCTTCACGCTGAGGGCGACATCCGCGTAGCCCGAGATGAAGATGATCGGCAGGGCGATCCCCGCCTCGGTCATGTGCCGCTGAAAGGCGAGGCCGTCGATTTCCGGCATCCGCACATCCATGACGATGCAGCCCGTGCGCGCGGCGTCGATCGCGGCGCGGAAGGCGGCACCGCTGGCATAACAGCGCACGTCGTGCCCGCACATCTGCAGCAGCGCCTCGATCGCGTCGCGCATCGCATCGTCGTCTTCCACGACGAACACGGGGGCCGGCGCGTTCGGGTCGGCGCTCATCGCAATGCCTCTGTCTCCACCAGCGGCGATCGGCTGGTACAGCGTTGTAAGGGGCTGCGCGGCGCGCTCCAAGCCCGTCTCGCGCCCCGTTGCGGGACAAGCGGCGCGGGGTATGGCTGGACACATGATCACCAAGACGGGTTGTTATCGACGCGGGTTCGTGCGTAATCCAGGTCAATTCCCGTGTGATCGGAGTGTGCGTGTCCCCGGAACTGCCCCGTGTGTTGGTCGAGTATCTCCGGGAATCGCGAGTCGCGCTGGCGATCGCGAGCGCCGCCGATGACAATCACCTGCTGATGGTCAACGATCGTTTCTGCACCCTGACCGGGTACGATCCCGATGACGTGATCGGGCGCAACTGCCGGATGCTGCAACGCGATGCGCCGAATGTCGAGCCGCGCGAGCGGCTGCGCGAGTTCCTCGCCAATTCGCGCCAGGCGAGCGTGCGCACCCCGATCATCAATTTTCGCAAGGACGGCGCGCCGTTCGTCAACCTGCTCTATATGTCGCGGCTGAATTCGATCGACGGCGCGACGCAGTTCATCTTCGCCTCGCAATTCGATGTCAGCCGCTCACAGCCCGATATGCTGAGCGACTATGACGATGCACTGCGCGGAACGCTGGGGCGACTGGCGCCGATCGCGGGCGATGCCGGGATCGTGGTGGAAGGGACGCTGCTGACGATCGCCAATAGCGCGGCGACCGTCGCGCAGGCCAAGATGATGCTCGCCGGGCTGGAAGAAGACCAGCGTGCATAGCGGCGCGCCGCGATCCGGTGCGACCATGCGCCCGGTGACCCCGGGCGTACCGGTGGTGGGGATCGGCGCGTCGGCAGGCGGGCTGGAGGCGCTGCGCGAGATGCTGGCGCCCGCCCAGCTGCCGACCGGGCTGGCCTTCGTGGTCGTCCAGCACCTGGACCCCAATCACGAGAGCATGCTGGCGCAATTGCTGGACCGCACCACCAAGCTGAAGGTGCTGCAAAGCGCCGGCGGGGAGCGGATCGAGGCCGACACGGTCTACATCATCCCGCCGGGGCGGGGGCTGGCGATCCATGACGGCGTATTGGAGCTGACCGACTTCCAGCAGCCGCGCGGGCTGCGGCGCCCGATCGACGACTTCTTCCTGTCGCTCGCCGGCGACCAGCAATCGAACGCGGCGTGCGTGATCCTGTCGGGCACCGGCGCGGACGGGACGACCGGTTTGCGCGCGATCAAGGAGAATGGCGGCGTCGGCATCGTCCAGCAGCCGGAGAGCGCGCGCTACGACGGGATGCCGCTGTCGGCGGTGGGCACCGGGCTGATCGACTTCGTGAAGCCGGCGGGCGAGATCATGGAATGCCTGCAAGGGTTCTTCCAGCGCCGCAACACCGATTCCGGCGAGGCGGAGGCCGGGGTGGTCGCGGATCATGTCGACGATCTGTGTCGCGTGCTGCGCACCGCGATCGGACATGATTTTTCGGGATATAAGCGATCGACGCTGATCCGCCGGGTCGAGCGGCGGATGCATGTGCTGGGGATCGACACCGGGCGGGCATATCTCGCGCGGGTGCGCAGCGATTCTGACGAGTGCGAGGCGTTGTTCCGCGACCTGCTCATCAACGTCACCCGGTTCTTCCGCGATGCCGAGGCGTTCGAGACGCTGCGTACCCGGGTGATCGAGCCGTTGCTGCGCGAACGCTCGACCGACGACGATCTGCGCGTCTGGGTGCCGGGCTGCTCCAGCGGCGAGGAGGCCTATACGATCGCGATGCTGTTCGCCGAGGCGGCGCGCACCACCGGCGAGCGGGCAGCGGTCCAGATATTCGCGACCGACATCGACGAGCAGATGCTGGCGATCGCGCGCGACGGCAGCTATCCGGCGTCCGCGCTGGCCGACCTGCCCGCGGCGTTACGTGAGCGTTATGCGGTGCCGCACGCCGAGCGTTTCACGATCGCGGCGTCGATCCGCGACATGATCCGCTTTTCCAGCCACAGCCTGGTAAAGGATCCGCCCTTTTCGCGCATCGACCTCGTGTCTTGCCGCAACCTGCTGATCTATTTCGACGATCGCCTGCAGCAGTCGGTGGTGCCGCTGTTCCATTATGCGCTGCGCCCTGGCGGGTTCCTGTTCCTCGGGCCGTCGGAGAGCGTCGGGCGGTTCGAGCATCTGTTCACCCCCGTCGACCAGCATGCGCGCCTGTACGAGCGCGCGCCGGGCGCGCCGAGCTATCCGATCGACCTGCCCGGCAACGCGCGCCCGACCGCCACGCGGCGCGAGCGCGAGCGGGGCGGCGACAGCCCGGCGCTGACCAGCGAGAGCGTCGCCATCCGCCGGATCGTCGAGCGCTATGCACCTGCCAGCCTGATCGTCGATCAGGACGGCGGGATCGCGGCGGCCTATGGCAAGCTGGGGCGCTACTTCGAATTTCCGGTGACGCGCACCGGCGGCAGCAGCGCGGTCAATCTGGCGCGTCCGGGGCTGCGAACCGTGATCGGCCCGCTGCTCCGCCAGGCCCGCGACGAGCGGCGGCGCGTGATCGCGCGCGACGTCGAGGTGGAGACGGATTACGGGATCCAGCCGGTCGAGGTGATCTGCGACCCGCTGGGCGACGGCACCCTGTTGTTCGTGTTCCGCGACAGCGGCGCCTTCCGCGCGTCCGATCAGGGCGAGTTGGAGGATTTGGCTGCCACCGACGACCATCTGGAGGCGATCGAGGACGAACTGCGCCTGACGCGGCACCGGCTGCGCTCGGCGATCGAGGAACTGGAGACGGCGAACGAGGAGTTGAAGAGCTCCAACGAAGAAATGATGTCGATGAACGAGGAGCTTCAATCGACGAATGAGGAATTGTCGACCGTCAACGACGAGTTGAAGAGCAAGGTCGAGCAACTGACGGTCGCCAACTCGGATCTGCGCAACTTCCATCAGTCGACCGAGCTGGCGGTGGTGGTGCTGGACGCGGAGCTGAAGGTGCGCAGCTATACCGACGCCGCGGTCTCGATCTTCCCGTTGCAGCCCGGCGATCGCGGTCGTCCGCTGAGCGATGTCGCCAGCCGGTTGAAGGGCATCGATTATCTGGAAGATGCCCGCGCGGTGGCGGGTGGTGCGCCCGCGACGCAGCGGCGGGTGACGACGCGGGACGGCGAGCGCGTGTTGTCGCTGCGCGTGCTACCCTATCGCACGCAATCCGGCGCGGTGGACGGGACGACCCTGGTCCTGACCGACATTACCGAGGCGTTGTCGCTGGAGCGGCAACTGGCCGCCGAGCGCGAGCGGCTGGATCTTGCGATCAAGGCGGCGGGAATCGGGGTGTGGGAATATTGCCCGGAAACCGGCGAGACGGTGCTGGACGGGCTGGAGCAGAAGCTGTTCAACGTCAGCGGCGCCGATGCAACGCGGATCGACCCGCTGCTCGACCGGATCGACCCTGAAGATCGCGGCAGGGTGGAGACCGCGCTGCGCCGCGCGGTCGAGCGCAACGGCGATTACGAGGCGACGTTCCGCGTGCGTGTCGACGACGGGCCACGCTGGATCAAGGGCTTCGGTCGGGTGATTGCGGGCAGCAACCCGCCGCGACTATTGGGCGTCTCCATCGACGTGACACCCGAATATACGCTGGCCGAGACGCGCGAGCTGATGCTGCGCGAGATGAACCATCGCGTGAAGAACCTGTTCGCGGTGATCGCGGGAATGGTGACGGTGGCGTCGCGTAATCACGCGGAGGTGCGCCCGTTTGCCACCGATCTGCGCCATCGGATCGCGGCGTTGGGCGCGGCGCATTCGCTGGCTTCGCCGGCGGGGCAGCCGCAGGCGATCGGGCTGCGCGAATTGGTCGACGCGACGCTGGCGCCCTATCGCGATCATTCGCGGATCACCGTTGAGGGGCCGCGGGTGTCGCTGAACCGCGCTTGCCTGTCATCACTGGCGCTGGTGCTGCACGAATGGGCGACCAACTCGGTCAAATATGGCGCGCTGAATGGCGACGGCGAGCAGGACGGCGACCTGGGGTTGGCGGTCCGCTGGTACGTGTATGACGATGGTCTGGAGCTCGAATGGAACGAGCAGGGTCGCCACGATCATGCCAGCGCGCCGTCGCCGCGTGGGTTCGGCTCGTTGCTGGTCGAGACGAGCGTACGACAATTACGTGGTGACGTACGGAGCGAGGCGGCGGGTCGATCGTTTCGGCTCCGTATGAAACTTCCGGCGAGTATATTGGCCCGTGACTGATCCCGCGATTGACGTCCTGCTGGTCGAAGACGAGCTCTTCATCGCGCTCGATCTGCAGGAGACAATCGAGGAAGCCGGCTTCCATGTGATCGGGCCGTGCGCGACGGTGGTCGAGGCCGAGGAAGCGATTCTACGGTATGAGGCGCGCTTTGCGGCGGCGGTGCTCGATGTGCGGCTGGCCGACGGGGCGGTATTCCCGGCGGCGGACCGCCTGCATGCGGCGGGGGTGCCGCTGCTGTTCCACTCCGGCCATGCCGACGATGCCGCGCTGCGGCAGCGTTATCCCAGTGCGATGGTATGTCCCAAGCCGAGCGCGCCCGACGCGCTCGCGACGGCGCTGCGGCGGTGCGCGGGACAGCGACGCGCGGCGTGACCACCGTCGGCGTTCGTCGCCAAACGCCGTAGAAACAACGACCTCGGCCCACCGTCGAAACGGAGGGCCGAGGTGTCAGCGTCCTTACTTGCCGCGCAGCGTGTTGAGGAGCGCGAGGCCCAAGACACCGCCGACGGCGGCGGCGGCAAACGGACGTTCGTTCACGAAGCGGCGCGCCTGATCGATCAGCGGACGGACGCCATCCTTGGCATCGCCGAAGGTCTTCTGCACCGTGCCCTCGACACGATCGGCGGTGCCCTCGGCGCGCAGTTGATCGTCACCAAACGCCTTGCCCAGGCCTTCCTTCAGCTTGCCGCCCAGATCGGTGGTCGTGCCGGTCAGCGTGTCGCTGTTCATCGAACATCTCCTCGGTTGGATGCCACCGCGCCGATGGTTCCGGCGCGGGTTCGCGGGGCATAACCGGGATCGCGGGCGGTTCGTTCCGTCCGACCGCCGATGCAGGTCAGGCGGTCGCCAGCTTCGCTTCCGCCACCTCGCGCAGATGCGCCTCCAACTCGGCTGCGCGATGGTGGGCGGTGTGCTGGGCCTGTACCCGGGCGCGACCGGCGGCGCCGATCGCTTCGAGATCGGTGCGGGCGAGTGCCATCTCGACATCTCCTGCCGTGTCGGCGAGCAGGATTTCGGCGTCCGGCACGAGCAACTCGTCGATCCCAGGCCACCGGTCCGACACGATCGGGGTGCCGCAGGCGGTCGCCTCGAACAGGCGCACCGACGGCGACCAGCCGGCCGCGATCATGTCGGCACGGGTGACGTTCAGCGTGGCACGGCTCGCCGAGTAGAAATCGGCATGGTCGGCAGGCGCAAGATGCTCGATTCGCTCGACATTGGCAGGCCAGTCGATCGCGTCAGGATATTGCGGCCCGGCGACGACGAAGCGCTGCCCGGGATTGCGGCGTGCCGGCTCGATCAACAGCCGTTCGAGGGTCGGCTGTCGATCGTCACTATAGGTGCCCAGATAGGAGAGATCCCAGCGCTTCAGCGCGCCCGTCGGGTGATAGCGGTCGGTATCGACCGAGCAATAGAGCGGGCGGGCGGCGGGGCTGCGGTAACGATCCTCGATCAATCGCAGCGTGGGGCCGCCGGTGAACGAGCAATAGACGTCATATCCGGGGATCACCGCTGGCGCGACATAGTCGCATGACCCGCGCTCCAGCTTGGCGAGCGTCACCGGGGTGTCGATGTCGTAGAAGGCGGTGGTGCCGCGCGCCCATTGCTGGACGCGCTCGCCGACCGCGATGCCATCGGGAACGTAGGAGCCGACCATCACCGCGTCCGCGGCCGCGATCTCGTCTTTCCAGCCGGACAGCGCGTCAAAGCTGTCGTAGAGTTCAAGCCGGCAGTAATCGGGCGTGGGTTCGTCGCGGTGCGCGGCATACCAGGGCATGTCGCGCTCCAGGAACAACACCTCGTGCCCGCGCGCGGCGAAGGCGCGGAGCAGGGCGCGAAACGTCGTGGCGTGGCCGTTGCCCCAGCTGGAGCTGAGCGAGAGGCCGAGGATGACGAGCTTCATCATGCGGCCTCGCGCTGGCGGGCGGCGTGCGCCTTGAAGAGCGTGTCGACCTGTGCGCCGCGCAGGTCGTAGGTGTGTTCGGCGAGCACGCGTTCGAGCGCGGCCTGGCCGATCGCCTGCGCGCGTTCCGTCGTCAGCGCTGCGAGATGCTCGGCGACGTCCTGTCCGTCGCGCGCGACCAGCACTTCGCGGTCGGGGGTCAGGAACAGCTCGATGCCCTCCCACGCGTCGGTGATGAGGCACGCGGCGGCGCCCGCCGCCTCGAACACGCGGGTGGCGGGGGAGAAGCCGACGTGCGCCATCGAATCGCGCGCGACGTTGAGGACGGCGCGCGGGGTGCAGTTGAATGCGTTGTGCTCGGCGGTGAAGACATGGCCGCGGTGACGGACGTTGCCGGGCATCGCCTTGGTATCCCAGCCGTTTCCGCCGATCAGGAAGCGCTGATCGGGCAGCATGGCGGCGGGGCGGAGGAAGAATTCCTCGACGCGCGCCTCGCGGTCGGGAAGACGGTTGCCGAGGAAGGCAAGGTCGCAGGCGAAGCGTTCGTCGGCGGGGACCGGGTGATGCGTCTGCGGGTCCAAGGCGTTGTAAACGGGCACGCATTTCGCCGCACCGAACCCGCGATACGCGTTCACGACGGGATCGCCGCCGCCATAGGTGAGGACCATGTCGAGGTGCGGGAGCGCGGCGATAACCGGATGGTCGGGATCGGCGCGCATTTCGTCCAGCGTGGCGGCGGCATCGACGTCCCAGAAAATCTTGAGCGCGTCCGGACGGGCATGAGTGATGATGCCGTCGAGCAGTTCGCGGTCGAACACCCCGACGCCGTTCGCCTTCACGACGATGTCGGCCTTTCCGGCCTCTGCCAGTACGTTACGCAGGCCATCGGTCGTGGCGGGATAGACGACGACCTTCGCGTAGGCGGGCGGATCGATGTCGCGGTGCTGTTGGCGTTCAAAAGCGTCGGGTTCGTAGAAGGTTATGTCGTAGCCCCGTTCGCCCAGCGCGCGGAGGATGCCGCGATAATAGGTAGCGGCGCCGTTCCAGTAGGAGGACAGCAGGCTGGATCCGTAGAAGGCGATCTTCACGCGGGTGTACTCCGGGAGTGCGAGGGGGCGCCGATCGTGGCCAAAATAACCAGCAGTTCATCGACGCGGTGCGCGCAGGTATGGCGTTTTCGGATCGTGTCGAGCCCGGCGGTGGCAAGCGATGCGCGCAGATCGGAATCGTGCCGCAGATCCCGCAGAATGCGCGTCATATCGTCGGGCGTGTCCGCGAACAGGAAGTCGGTGCCGGGGCGGAACAGCCCCTCCGCATCGTCCCATGGCGCGCTGGCGAGCGGCAGGCCGCAGGCGAGCGCCTCGAACACGCGGATCGTGGGGATGCCGGGCAGGATCGTGGTGTAATAGCGCCGGGGCACGTGGACGGTCGCCAGCGCGCGCGCGAAGATCGCGGGCGCGGCGGCGTTGGGCGCCCAGCCGTGATAGTGCGCGCCATAATCGCGCAGCATCGCCTTGGCGGCGTCGGGGTAGCGCACGCCATAGATGTCGAGCGGCAGCGCGGCGACGCGAGCGGGGGCGAGCAGGTAGTTCTCGATCTCGGCGGTGCGTTCGCCGTCGCCCCAATTGCCGATCCAGACCAGCCCGTCGCGTGCCTCGCCATCGACGGGGAAGAAGCGGCGCGTGTCGGCGGCCTCGTGCCACGTCCAGACGCGGTCGCCCCAGCCCCAGTCGCGATAGACGCGCGACAGCGTTTCGCCGAACGCGAGCACGCCGTCGTAACCGTCGAGATCGTAGGCGCGCATCTCCTCCGGCGCGCTGACGGCGCGGTGGTGCGTATCATGGAAGAGCAAGGTGAAGCGCGCGTCCGCGCGGCGCAGCGAACCCAGCCCGGCGACCAGATCGTGCGCATTCCATTCGTGGACGATCACGACATCGGCGTCGTCGACCAGCCCGGCGAGATCGGTGTCAGGGGCGAAGGCGTGCGACGACAATTCGGGATAGGCCGCGCGATAGGCGTCCAGACCGGCGTCACCATGGTCGGCGCGCAGATTTGCCAGGCTCCACGCGTCGGCGGGTTCGAAGACGCGGACGTCGTGGCCGCGCGCGATCAATTCCGACAGCACGCCGCGCAGGAAATGCGCGTTGCCGTGGTTCCAGCAGGAGGCGAGGCTGTGGGTGAAATAGACGAGCCTCATGCCGCAACCTGCCGCGCCGCGCCGGTCACGCGATCCAGCATCGCGGCCATCGACCGCGCGGTGCGATAGGGCGGATAGTCGAGCGCGCGGGCACGGGCGAGGGCGCCGCGCGTGCGCCGCAGATCGGCGTCGGCGGCCAGCGCGGCGATCGCCCGCGCGAAGCCATCGGCATCGTCGGGAGGGACGAAGGTGGCGGCGCCGTCCCACAATTCGCGGAAGGTGGCGATATCCGACAGGACGAGCGCGCAGCCGGTCAATGCCGCTTCCAGCACCGCCAGCCCGAACGGTTCGTAGCGCGCCGCCGAGGCGAAGATCGGACGGGGCGCGAGTGCATCGGCGATCGCGGCATCGTTGAGCCGGCCGAGCGGTTCGAGGTGGCGGAGCACGATCCGCTCGTCGTGCGGCGCTAGCGTAGGGCCGGCGGCGCGGAACGGCAGAGGCAGCGCGGCCGCGGCCCGGTCGAGCGTGGCGACGTTCTTGGCGCGATCCCAGAGACGGCCGGCGGTGAAGGCGTGGTGGGCGAGCGCGCCGGTGGCGGCGGGCAACGTGCGACCGTTGTGGATCGCGACCGGCGCGACCGGCAGCGCGTAGAGCCGCTGCACCGTGGCGGCGAAGGCGCGGGTGGGGCAGACGATCGCGTCGGCGTTGGCGAGGCCGCGCGCGACCAGATCGGTCTGCCACGCGAGATCGGCGGGAAGCGGGCCATCTTCGACCGCCTCCCACCAACTCGCGACGCAACTGTGGACGACCGCGACGACCGGCATCGCGAACCGCGCGAGGGCGAGCGCGGGCTGGTTGAGCTGGACCACATCGACCGCACGCGCCGCCGCCAGCGCGGCGACGGCATCGGCGGCACGCACCACGTCGTGCGCGTCGGTGGCGAGCCAGTCGAGCGGCAGGCGCGTGTCGATCAGCGTGACGCCGGCTGCCACCGCCTGCGCCTTGAAATCGGGCGAGGGGGCGGGGCCGAGCGTGGCGATATCGACCGACCAGCCGGCGCGGACCAGATCGGCGGCCAGGCCGATCGCATATTGCCACACGCCGCCGACGGCATCCGCGGTCATCAACAGGCGGCGTGTCACGCCGCGACCTCGATCGCGGTTTCGACCGCATGTTCGCGCTGCAACCAGTCGGCCAGCGCGCCGACACCCTCGCGCCAGTCGCGCCGCGCCGGCAACGACAGCGTGGACTGCGCGGCGCGCGCGTCGGCGACGAAATAGCGCTGATCCCCCGCGCGCCAGCCGGCGTAGCGCACATCGACCGCGCGTCCGGTGAGCGTGCCGATATGCGCCAGCAATTGCCGCAGGCTGACCGCATTGTCGGGGCCGCCACCCAGGTTGAAGGCGCGTCCGGCGACATCGTCGATCCGCTGCCACGCGGCGACATAGGCGTTCACCGCGTCGCGGACGTCGAGCACATCGCGCACCTGATGCCCGTCACCGTAGAGGGTGATCGCTTCCCCCCGGAGCGCGCGGATCAGGAAGTGCGCGACCCAGCCCTGATCCTCGGTACCCATCTGCCGCTGGCCATAGATACAGCTCATGCGGAACACGCAGGTCTTCAGCCCGAAGCTGCGCGCGTAATCGAGGACATATTGGTCGGCGGCCCCCTTCGACACGCCATAGGGCGTGTGGAAGTCGAGCGGGCGTGCCTCGCCGATGCCGTGCGCGCGGACATGCGCGTCGGTGGGACGATAGGCCTCGTCCTCCAGCGCGAAATCGAGGTCGGCGAGGTCGCCGTACACCTTGTTCGTCGACGCGAAGATCAGCGGCACGTGCGGCGCGCGCGTGCGGATCGCCTCCAGCAACTGGAAGGTGCCGGTGATGTTGGTGGTGAAATCGTCGACCGGATCATCGAGGCTGGTGGTCACCGCGACCTGCGCGGCGAAATGGAACACCGCCTTCGCCTTCGCCACCTCGTCGGCAAGTCGCGCGACGTCGCGCACGTCGGCATGGACGAAGCGGATCCGCCCGCCATGCCGCTGGCGCAGCCACGCAAGGTTGCGATCCACCCCGGCGCGGGCGAGCGCGTCGTAGACGACGACATCATGCCCGTCGCCGGCCAGCCGATCGGCCAGGTTCGACCCGATGAAGCCGGCGCCGCCGGTGACCAGCACCGCGCCCCCGCTCATGCGACCAGCCCGCGGCGTTCCAGCTCGGCGCGCATCGTCGCGACCTTGTCCTCGGCGGTCTGCCGCGCGACCCATTCGGCGAGTCCGGCCAGCCCCTCCCCGAAATCCTGTCGCGCGCGGAAGTCGAGCCGCTCCTGCGCCAGCGTGGTGTCGCAGAAGCAGTGGCGGATATCGCCGATCCGCGCCTTGCCGACGATTTCCGGCGTCAGGTCGTTCTTGCCCATCGCCTTCGCGAGTTCGGTCGCGACCTCCGTGACCGATCGGTCGTGGCCCGAACCGATGTTGAAGGTGCCGCCCACCGCCTGCGGCAGGAACAGCGCGTCGGCGAAGGCGCGCGCCACGTCGGTGACGTGCACGAAGTCGCGGCGCTGCTCGCCATCCTCGAAGATCATCGGTTGCTGCCCGTTGAGCAGCCGCGAGGCGAAGATCGCAAGGACGCCGGTATAGGGATTGGAGAGCGCCTGTCCGGGGCCGTAGACGTTGAACAGCCGCAGGCACACACCCTCGATCCCATAGGGCGCGGCCATGATGTGCGTCGTGCGCTCCTGCACGTATTTGTTGAGCGCGTAGATCGAGGCGAGGTTCGGCTGCTTCCACTCGGGCGTCGCGACCGGCGTGAGCGGGCGCCCCTGCGCATCGACCGGCTCCCAGTTGGTGAGGCCGTCGCGCAGCCCCTTGCGCTCGGCATCCTGCACCATGTTGCCGTCGGCGTCGCGGTACAGCCCCTCGCCATAGATCGACATCGAGGAAGCGGTGACGACGCGGCGGACGGGCTTGTCGATCAGCTTCTCGAACAGCACCGCCGTGCCGACGTCGTTGGTGGAGGTATAGCGCTCCACCTCGTACATCGACTGGCCGACGCCGACCTCGGCGGCGAGATGGATGACGCTATCCACGCCATCCAGCGCCTTGGTGACGACATCGCCGTTGCGGACGTCGCCACGGATCAGTTCGACCGCATCGTTGAGCAGCGGGGGGCGCTCGCAATTGCCGTGGACCTGCTCGATCAGGCTGTCGAGCACCCGGATGCGATGCCCGCGCGCCAACAATTCATCGGCGACGAAACGACCGATGAACCCGGCGCCGCCGGTGATGAGAATGGTCTCCACGAAATATTCCTCCGCCCCGCAATTGATTTCGATCAATGACACACGCGTGCATTGCTGGTTGACTGCGGAGGAAGAACATCTTCTACTTAGCTTGGTTCCTTAAATTGTTGCCGGACAAGAATAATATCGACTTCAGCCGATAATTGATCCATGTCAATTGCGGATGAATAGATGTGTGCTTCTTGCCCGCCACGGGCATCATGGTGAAGTCGGCCGGATCCTGAGCGGGCGATCGGAGATATCGCTCGACGAGATCGGGCGCGCCGAGGCGGCGACGCTGGCGCGGCTGGTCGAACCGCGCGGGGTGACGCGGATCTTGTCGAGTCCGCGCGCGCGGACGATGGAGACCGCCGCCGCGATCGGCGCGGTGCTGGCCATGCCGGTCGAGGTGGCGCCCGCGCTGGACGAAGTGGATTTCGGCCGCTTCACCGGGCGACCATTCGCGTCGCTCGACGGCGATGCCGATTGGCGGCGGTGGAACGCCGCGCGCGACACGGCGCGCTGCCCGGGGGGCGAGACAATGGGCGAGGCGGTGGCGCGCGCGGTTGGCCTCGTCGCGGCACTGGGCGCGGGGGTGACGCTGTGCGTATCGCATTGCGACGTGATCCGCGGGGTCGTCGCGCATTATCTGGGGATGCCGATGGCGCGCATCTTTCAACTGGGGTGCGATCCGGGGTCGCTGACCACGCTGATGCTGGAGGGCGACGGCGCGCGGCTGGTGACGCTGAACGAGCGGGCGCCGATCAGTTGAGATCGGCGTAGCTCTTTTCCTCGATCAGGTCGGATTCCAGCGCCAGGTTGATCTCGCGCTTCAGCGCCGCGCGCTCGTCGTTCTTCACATAGACCGCGCGGGCGAGACGGATGAACTCGCCGTCGAAGCTGCGCGCCGCCTCCTGCCGGCGGATCGCATCCTCGATCTCCCACAAATCCTCGTTCACGGTCTTCAGCCGACCGAACAGCGCGGCGACCGTGGCCTCCGCGAGCACGCCCGCGCCGATCCGCGCCAGCAGCGAATGTTCGTGGACGACATTGGCGCGCGCCTCCGCGCGGGCGATGCGATCCTGCTTGATCTCCAGGATCGTGATCTTGTCGAGCAACTCACCCCAGGAGACGGGCACCGACGGGCTGGGCAGGCTGGCCATGATCTTCTCCTTCGAGGTCGGCAGCGATGGCGGCGAGCGGCACGCTCCAGTCGCCGGGAGTCGCCTGCCGATAGAGGCGGGTATGCGCGTACCAGGCGCTGTCGCGACGCGCGGGGTTCCAGCGCCAGTCGGGCTCGTGCTTCAGCAACAGCCACGTCGGGCGGCCCAGGGCGCCGGCCAGATGCGCGATCATCGTGTCGACGGTGATCACCAGCGCGCACCCCGCGACCAGCGCGGCGGTGGCGGGCAGGTCGAACGGGCAGCCTTCGGGGTTGAGGACGCGCAGGTCGGTGGACGCGCCGACCAATGACAGGCAGCGGTGGCGCGCGGCGAGCGGGGCGAGCGACGTCGGCGGCACCCAGCGCTCGGCATCCCAGTCGCCCGCCTGCCAGCACAGCCCGATCGTGTCGGCGGGCAGCGGGGCGGGGGCGGCGTGCAGATAGGGCGCGGGCGCGTCGCGCGGGGCGAGGCGGAGCGCGCCGGCGAGTTCGGTGATCTCGACATCGCAGCCGGATGGCGGCAACGGGTGCGCGGGATCGAAGGCGGCGAGCGTGACGCCCGGCGTGCGCAGCAGCGCATGGAGCCGCGCGGGTGCCTCCAGCGTCACCGATCGCGCGCGGGCCGCCAACGGCGCGAGGAAGCGCGCGAACTGCAGCGTGTCCCCCAGGCCGTGGTAGCAGCGAACGAGGACGTCGCGGTCCCCGACCGGCGTACCGTCCCACACCCAGCGTCGATGATAGGGCAGCGCGGGGTCGTCGCGCGTGGCGGGATCGCGCGCGGCGCGGATGCGTCGCTCGATCGCCCAGGCGTCCCCATAGCGCTCGTCGCGCATCGCCTGGATCCAGCCATCGCCCATGCCGCCGCAAACGCCGCACACCCCGCCGCCGGTTCCGCGCAAAAAAGTTGAGCGAGATCAGGCAGGTGGAACGCCGGTGGGGAAGGATGGTTGATGCTGTCGGTGGGTGACGGGGGATTGATGACCGACGATTTGCGGGCGCGTGTCGATGCCCTGGCGCCATGGTTCCAAAACATCCGGTTGCCCGGTGGCGTCGAAACCGCGCCGGACCACTTCCTGCTCGATTATCCGTCGAACAAGTTCGCCGAATTCGGCGTGTGCCTGCCGGACGACCTGACGGGCAAGACCGTGCTCGACATCGGATGCAACGCGGGGTTCTATTCGGTCGAGATGAAGCGGCGCGGCGCGGCGCGGGTGGTGGGGATCGATTCCGACGATCGCTATCTCGCGCAGGCGCGGCTGGCGAGTACCGCGCTGGGCTTCGGCGACGACGTCGAGTTCCGCAACCTGTCGGTCTACGACGTGGCGCAACTGGGCGAGCGGTTCGACCTCGTGATCTTCATGGGGGTGCTGTACCACCTGCGCCATCCGCTGCTCGCGCTGGACCTGATCCGCGCCCATGTCGCGCGCGACCTGATGCTGTTCCAGACGATGCAGCAGGGATCGAAGGATGACGCGCAGGTGCCGGAGGACCACCCGTTCTACATGCCCGGCACCTGGACCCCGCCGCGCTATTTCGACGACCGCGACTATCCGAAGATGCACTTCATCGAGCGTCGGTTCGCGGGCGACTGGACGAACTGGTGGGCGCCGAACCGCGCGTGTTCGGAGGCGATGCTGCGCGCCGCCGGCTTCGCGGTGACCGCGCATCCGCAGGACGACGTCTATCTGTGCCGGGTCACCGACGTGCCGTTCGCGGAACACGGCGACGCGGCGGTGTATCCGAGCAAGGGGGGAGTGCGCGCGTGATCGAAGCCGCGATGATCTGGAACGAGCCCAACAACAAGTCGCACTGGGATCCCGAGGTCGATCCCGACTGGTCGCTGTTCGCCGACACCGTCAAGCGCGCGGGCGCCGCGATCGCCGCGATCAACCCGGCGGTGACGCGCGTGCTGGGCGGCATGTCGCCGATCGACCCGCTGTGGGTGAAGCGGCTGGAGGGGCACGGCTGCCTGGACGCGGTGGACGTGATCGCGGTGCACGGCTTCCCGCTCGACTGGAACCTGTGGAGCATCCACGACTGGCCCGCCAAGATCGCCGAGATCGAGGCGGTGACCGACAAGCCCGTGTGGGTGACCGAGGTCGGCGTCGGATCGTTCGGTGCCGAGGAGGTGCAGGTCTTCGGCGTGGAGAAGACCGCCGAGCTGCTGATCGGGCGCGTGCAGCGCATCTATTGGTATTCGCTGTTCGACCTGCCGCAGGAATGGGGCGCGACCACCCGCCACCGCGAGGCGGAAGGATCGAGCTATTATCGCCATTTCTACATGGGGCTGATCCGCGAGGACGGCAGCCCCAAGCCGTCGCTCGACAGCTATGCCAGGGTGGCCTCGGAGATGGGGCTGATGCAGTGGTTCCATTATCAGGATCCGCGCCTTGACGACGCGGTGGCGTGGATGAAGCGGCTGGGCACGAAGAAGCTGCGCACCGGCCTGAGCTGGGCCGACAGCTTTCGCCCGAACGCGATCGACTGGTTCGATCGGCAGATGGAGGCGCTGGCCGAGTTCGACACCACGGTGACGTTCTGCTTCACCCCCGAGCATCTGGGCATCCAGCCGCACCACACCAGCGCCGCGCGCGACCCGCAGGCGTTCGCGGATTTCTGCGCGTGGATGATCGACCGCTACGCGCCGGCGGTGGCACCCGCCGCGCTTACGCCGATGACGGCGGTGGCGTGACCTGATCGAGCGTGTCGAGCACGTCCTCGGCGCGCACGTCGCGCTCCACCTCGGCCAGATCGTCGGGCGGCTCGACCCCGACCCGCTCGGCGATCTGTCGCACCAGCGTGGCGAGGCGCGACAGTTCGTGCTCGGCGAGCAGGTTGATGTGCAGATCGAGGTCGGCGCGCGCCTGCGCCTGCGCGGCCATGCGGTTCTGGCTGATGAGGACGAAGGTGGACAGGAAGATCGCCTCCACCGACGCGATCATCGCCAGCACGACGAAGGTCGGATCGAACCGGGGCGACAGCCACAGGTTCCACACGATCCACCCGCCGAAGAAGGTCAGGTGCAGCGCCACGAACAGCATCGACCCGGTGAAGGCGGTGATCCGCCCGGCCAGACGATCCGACCATGGCGCGCGGGCCGCCACGCGGCGCTGGCGCGCGGCGAGGCGGTGGATGTTGTCGGCGAGCGCGCCATTCATATTCTGCGGTTCATTCATGGAAAGTCGAACGTTTGTCGCATGATAACGGAAGCATGATGCAGGCTGCGGTATTGGTGGCCCCGGGGCGGTTCGAGCTGCGCGAGGCGCCGGTGCCGCAACCCGGGGCAGGCGAGGTGCGGGTGCGGCTGGAGGGATGCGGGGTCTGCGCCTCGAACGTCGAGCCATGGGAGGGGCAGCCGTGGTCGACCTTCCCGAGCGATGCCGGCGGGATGGGACATGAGGGCTGGGGCATGGTCGATGCGCTGGGCGAGGGGGTGACCGACGTCGCGATCGGCGAGCGCGTGACGATGCTGTCGGCCCATTCCTTCGCGCCGTTCGACGTGGCGGCGGTGGACCAATTGGTGCGCCTGCCCGCCGCACTGGACGATCAGGCATTTCCCGGCGAACCGCTGGCATGCGCGATGAACATCTTCCGCCGTGCCGACGTGCTGCCGGGGCAGACGGTGGCGATCGTCGGGATCGGTTTCCTGGGCGCGGTGCTGACGAAGCTGGCCAGCGATGCGGGCGCGCGGGTGATCGCGATCTCGCGCCGTGCGGAGTCGCTGGCGCTGGCACGCGCGAACGGCGCCGCGGAGACGATCGCGATGGACGATCACTGGGCGATCATCGAGCGCGTGAAGCAACTGACCGGCGAGGCATTGTGCGAGCGCGTGATCGAGGCGGTGGGCAAGCAATGGCCGCTCGACCTCGCCTCCGCGATCGTCGGGTTCGGCGGGCGGCTGGTGGTCGCGGGCTATCACCAGGATGGGCCGCGCCAGGTGAACATGCAGGATTGGAACTGGAAGGGGATCGACGTGATC
>CAJYSA010000123.1 GCA_913777325.1 uncultured Sphingomonas sp.
GGTGCCGACGCGGTCAGCCACGGCGCGACCGGCAAAGGCAACGACCAGGTTCGCTTCGAGCTCGGCTATTATGCGCTCAACCCGGACATCAAGGTGATCGCGCCGTGGCGCGAATGGGATTTGACCAGCCGTACGAAGCTGATCGAATTCGCCGAGGCGCACCAGATCCCGGTCAGCAAGGACAAGCGCGGCGAAGCGCCGTTCTCGACCGACGCGAACCTGCTCCACACCTCCTCGGAGGGCAAGGTGCTTGAGGATCCGTGGGATGAGGTTCCCGACTATGTCTATTCGCGCACCGTCAACCCGGAGGACGCACCCGATCAGCCGGAGACGATCACGATCGACTTCGAGCGCGGCGACGGCGTCGCGGTGAATGGCGAGGGGCTGTCGCCCGCGTCGCTGCTCGCCAAGCTCAACGAACTGGGCCGCAAGCACGGCATCGGCCGCCTCGACCTGGTCGAGAACCGCTTCGTCGGCATGAAGAGCCGCGGCATGTACGAGACGCCGGGCGGCACGATCTACGCGCTCGCGCACCGCGCGATCGAGCAGTTGACGCTCGATCGCGGCGCCGCGCATCTGAAGGACGAACTGGCGCCGCGTTATGCCGAGCTGGTCTACAACGGCTTCTGGTTCTCGCCCGAGCGCGAGATGTTGCAGGCGGCGGTCGACCATAGCCAGGAGAAGGTCGCGGGCACCGTCCGGCTGAAGCTCTACAAGGGCAACGTGATCGTCACCGGTCGCAAGTCACCGAGTTCGCTGTATTCGGAAAAGGTCGTGACCTTCGAGGACGATCAGGGCGCCTATGACCAGCGTGACGCGGCGGGGTTCATCAAGCTCAACGCACTGCGGCTGCGGTTGCTGGGGCGGCGCGATCGGTAATATTGTCGGATTCGGGGATGATAGGGTCTCCGATGCTTTGAATGGCCGGCACTCCAGCGATGGAGCGCCGGCTTTTTGTTGACATTTTGCACCATGTTCTTCAAATGTTCCTGTCGAATTGAAGGGCGAGGTGAAATGAATCACATTCCCGACATCGACAGGCGACGCGACTTCTCGGTCTGGCTGCGTACCGGCCGACCACCGACGCGAACTGCGGACGGTATCGAGTTGAAGTTCAACCCCTATCACGACCCGCGCAACGGGCAGTTCACCTTCGCGCCGGGCGGCGCGAAGTCGCTGTCCCGAGTCGTGATCTCGCACCGCCGTCCCAAGTCGGCGTTGCAACGCCCGTCGGAGGCGGTGTGGCGAAAGGCGCCCGGCGCGCCGGCCGACAAGGAGCCAGCGGGCGGCGGCATGATCGATGCCATCTATCGTCCGGATGCGAGAACGGGATCGTTCCAGACCGTCCAGTTCGGGCGGCCGCCTCGCCTGTCGCGAGGCAGCAACAGCCGCGCGTTCGAGGACCCGATGACCCTCGAGCAGACCTTTCCCGGCCTACGCGACGCGCCCGGTGCGGCCATCATCTCGCTGCTCGACAACGTCTTCGACATCACCGGTCCCGCGAACGAGTTGATGGCGGCGATGACGAGGGAGCGGAGCGCATTGCTCATCGAGCAGATCACGGCGCTGGACCCGAACTGGAAGTTTCAGTCACTCGGCTTCCCCACCACGTGGGAGGGGCAGAAAAACCAACTGAACGACCTGCGTATGCAGCGCGCAGCGAGCTTCGTAAAAATGAAGGGCGAGGTGGGTCCGATGCAGGTTGAAACGATGCGCGTGATGCAAGGCATAGCGGATAGTGCCTACACCAGAGCAGTCAGACTGTACGAGCTTGGAAAGCTCAAGGAGCGCTTGTCGAGGGAGGAGGCGATTGGCACCTATGTCGATGATGCCGTTCGTACAGAGTTGAGGATGATTTACAGACGATACTCGGTAAAGCAGATCGGCTCTGATATACGGGTAAACCGTCGGGAGTACGATACGTCAAAGCCAGAGACGACCTATAGGAGGCCAGATGCAAGGGTCGGTGGCGTCGCGTACGATGTTACTTTGTCTAAAAAGACATTGGATACGCCACAGATCCGAGGGTTCTTCAATGCTGATTTCCGTCCCAGTCACGTTATTATCATACGGCCGCGGCAGCTGGGACCAGGAAGTAGTTATATAATTTCTCGAGCGGAGGCAGGTAAATGACGGGCGGTATCGTAAGTTCGTACCATAATCCCGATCCATACGTCCCTGAGACATTGAGTGAACTCAATGATTACGTCGTGCCGATGATGGGGAATGCCCCATTCTTCAAGGATGAAAGTGGCTACCTACCCGGCCGGAGCATCGATACCGAATTCTATGGTTTGGTCGAAGGGTTCGGCAGGGTGCGGGATAAGATCGGCGAGGATCGCTACGCTGCGGCGATCGACATCGCCGCGCGCATGAAGGCGTTGTTTCTCGAGGCGGCGGACGAGGACGATCCCAAGACGATGGAGGGCATCCTGCTGATCCACGAGCTCATCGACATCATCGATGCGGCGCGGGCACGGCGGGTGAAGTCGAAGCTGAAGGACGACGAGGGCCGCGTCACCGGCGACTAAGCGTATCCGCGTTCCGGTCACGCGTATTTTCGTTCACGATGCGCGCGACCTTCGCAACCTTCCGCGCTTTCGGGTTCCCATTACAACGACTTGCCAACCGTCACCGTGACCACATCCTCCGGCGCGTCGACCAACTTCAGGAACAATCGATCCCCCGCCGGCTTCGGCACCGTCAACGTCGTGCCGACAAATCCCACCGGGACCGCCACTGCGCCGGCCCCGTCTGCACTTCCTGCCACCGATGCGATCAGGAACAGCCCGTCGCCCGCGATTGTGCAGCCCTTGTCCCCGCACGCCACCTTCGTCAGCGTCGGCAACCGCACGATACGCGCCAGCGGTTGCCACTCGCCCAGGGTGTCGCCCTGCACCAGCCGCATCTTGAGCGCCCCCACCGCCGCCGCGCCGAGCGCCTTGCGCGGCGTCAGCGTACCGACCGCGACATCACCGCCCAGAGATTGCAGCGTGCCCGAGGCCACCGTCAGCTTCGTAGACGCCGAGTCGTCGGCGGTCGCGACCTCGATTGCGTCGTCGCTCGTCAACCGTGTGCCGATCGCGCGGACCGAGAAGGTCAGCGTCGCGTCCGGCGCCAGCAATCCGACGGGGAGCGCAAGCGGCACCTGGCCCGCAACGGCGGGCGCATCGACGTTGCTGCCGACCAGTTCCAGGCGTGGTCGTGGCGGCGTGATCGTCGCGCGCACCGTCGTGGTCCGCCCGTCCTTCAACGTCACCCGCGCATCGCTCTGCCCCTGCGCCAGCGTCTCGGTATTGCCGGTGGTGGTCAGCGTCAGCCGATCGCCGCCGCCGGGATCGCGGGTCAGCGCGCCGGCCGCGAAGGTGACGCCCGCCACCTCGAGCTTTGCGACCTGATCCAGTCGTGCGCCGACCAGCCGCCCCTCCTTGTCGCCCGTGTATAGTGTGAATCCTTCCAGACGGCTCGCCTCGGTCTGCCCCTTCAGCGTGAGGCGCGCAGGGGGCGCGGCGCCATATTGTGCGACCAGCAGCGTCAGCTCGCCAGGCCGGGTGCGCGCGAGCGGCAGCGTGGCGGTCACTTCGTCGGGCGCGCTGGCCTTCCACTCGACCGGTTTCGCGGCGGCGCTGCGATCGCGCAAGCCGATCTCTTCGACGCATGCCGCCGCGCCGCCCTGTAGCGTCAACGGCGCGTCCCGGCCGACGACCACCGTGTCGTCGGGCCGAGGCTGCCACGCGCCCGGCGCGCCGTTCTGCACGGCGAAGCGCGGGCCGGTGAACGTGTCGAAGCCCCAACGCCCGGTCAGCACCGCGTCGTTGACCCCCGCCTGCGCGACGCTGGCGGCATCGGCAACGACCAGCCCGCCGCGCTCCGCATCCGCGGTCACCGGCAGTTCCACGGTCCGCCCGTCCTGCAACCCCAGGCGCAGCCGCAGGTCGCGCGCAAAGCCGGTCGCGAAGAACAGCGGCGCATCGTCCAACCGCAGCACCAGTCCGGGTTGCGCGAGGCATTGCGCGTCCTTGCCGGCGGCGCGGAGCGGTGGCGGCGCCGACGCGCCGACCGGCGGCAGCGGCGCGACCAGCACGGTCTTGGGATCCTGGAACGACGGCGGGCTGTTGAGCTGCAGCCGCAGACGCTCGCCCGATCCCACCGCGAGCGCGGGGGCATATTGGAAGCTGGTGCTGCGGAACACGCCGAACAGCCGCACGAAATCGCGCGCGAGCGAGATGTACGGGCTGTAGAGTCCGGCGCCGCCCTCTTTGGTGGCGGCCAGGCTGTAGGCGAATTGCGTGGTGGTGCCGCCCAGCATCTCGGCCAGCGTCGTGCCACCGCCCGTCTGGAGCACCATCCCGTCGCGATTCTGCGTCAGGCACGATGCCTGAAGCGAGCGTGCCCGCCCCAGGCAATCGGCGTTCAGCTTGATCGCCAGCGTGCCGGCCAGCGCGGTCGAGACGGGCACCAGCCGATCGGGCGCGCTTTCCTCGATCCGCGCCACGCCGTTCACGAACGTCTCCAGCCGCGCACGGTCGAGCGACGCCTGGAACAGATCCTGTGCGGCGCGCACGAACACGCCGGGTCGCCCGCGCACCGCCTTGAGCAGCGCGTTATAGCCGCCCCCCGTGTCGGGCACCATGAAGGTGATCGCCTGCTCGGCACCCTGCGGTACGGTGATCGACAGCCCGGACTTCTTCGGGTTGCGATCCCAGGTCTCGGCCTTGAAGAACCAGTTCTTGGGGGGCGGGTTGGTGGCGCCGCGCAGGAAGGCGACGACCAGCAGATACCGTGCCGACTGATCGGGCGGCAGATCGGCGCGCACCTCCAGCCGATCGCCGGGGCGGATGCCGGGCACCTCGCCCGCCGGCAGCGTTACGTCGCCCCGCGTGACGTGCATCGACAGCACCGGGCCGGCGAGATCGAAGGTGGTGCCTTGCGCCATCGCGGCGCCGGGCAACGTGGTCGAGACGGCGGCGGCGACGGCCAGTACGCGGTGGAGAAGGGCACGCATCCGCGCGGCTATAGAACAGGAGCGGGCGGCTGTGCACCCGCCGGCGTTAACCCGGCCTCAACCACTTTCCTTCATTGCCCCTCCATTCACAGGAGCGGGTTCGAGCGCGATGGCGAAGTCAGGCACTACGGTCGACGTGGCGATTATCGGCGCCGGCCCGGCAGGGCTGACCGCCGGCTATCTGCTGACGAAAGCCGGTTTTTCGGTCGCGATCGTCGAGAAGGACCCGCGCTACGTCGGAGGGATCAGTCGGACGGTGGAGCATGACGGCTTCCGCTTCGACATCGGCGGGCACCGCTTCTTCTCGCGATCCAAGGAGGTCGTCGACCTCTGGAACGAGATTTTGCCGGACGATTTCATCGAGCGTCCACGGATGAGCCGCATCTATTACGAGGGAAAGTTCTACAGCTATCCGTTGCGCGCGTTCGAGGCGCTGGGCAATCTGGGCATCGTGCGATCGGCGCTGTGCATGGCAAGCTTCGCCAAGGCGAAGCTGTGGCCGAAGCGCGACGTGAAAAGCTTCGAGGATTGGACCGTCAACGCTTTCGGGCGGAAGCTGTATTCGATCTTCTTCAAGACCTACACCGAGAAGGTGTGGGGGATGCCGTGCGACCGGATGAGCGCGGACTGGGCCGCGCAGCGGATCAAGGGGCTGTCGCTGTGGGGGGCGGTGGTCGACGGACTGAAGCGTTCGCTGGGCCTCAACCGCCGGCCCAATGATGGCGTGGGGCAGGCCAAGACGCTGCTGGAGAATTTCCGCTATCCCCGCCTGGGGCCGGGGATGATGTGGGAGGCGGCGCGCGATCGGATCGTCGAGCGCGGCGGGCAGTTGCTGATGGGCCACGCGCTTCACCAATTGCGACTGACCGAGGCGACCGGTCGCTGGACGGTGACCGCGAACGGCGCCGAAGGGCTGGTGACGCTGAACGCCGCGCACGTCATTTCCTCGGCGCCGATGCGTGAGCTGGCGAGCCGGATTCACCCGCTGCCCGCCTCGCTGCCCGAGGCATCGAACCTGAAGTATCGCGATTTCCTGACCGTCGCGCTGATGATCCGGTCGCCGGACCTGTTCCCGGACAACTGGATCTACATCCACGATCCCAAGGTGAAGGTTGGCCGGATCCAGAACTTCCGCTCCTGGTCGCCGGAGATGGTGCCCGATCCCGCGATCGCGTGCGTCGGACTGGAATATTTCTGTTTCGAGGGCGACGGGCTGTGGACGTCGAGCGACCAGCAACTGATCGCGCTGGCCACCGCCGAAATGGCGACGCTGGGACTGTGCGATCCGGCGCAGGTGACCGGCGGCGTCGTGGTGCGGCAGGAAAAGGCCTATCCCGTCTATGACGAGGATTATGCCCAGAATGTCGACATGCTGCGCCGCGAGCTGGAGGGCCGCTATGCGACGCTGCACTGCGTCGGGCGCAACGGGATGCATCGCTACAACAATCAGGATCATGCGATGATGACCGCGATGCTGACGGTTCGTAACATCGAGGCCGGGGCGCGTGTCTACGACGTCTGGGCGGTCAACGAGGATGCCGAATATCATGAGAGCGGCAACGAGGGGGATCGCGCGGGCGAGGCGGCGGCGCTGTCCAGCCTGCGTCAGGTGCCGAGCGCGCTGAAGGCCGCCTGAGCTGCGCGTGCAACCGTCGCGCGTGACCGTCCTGCTGGGCGGCTGGATTTTCGCCGCGCTGCTGCTGGTCGTCGCGGGGTGGCGCGGGATCGTCGAGCGGCGTTTCCCCGACGCCGACGATGCGATGCGGCTGCTGGAGGTGCGTGACTGGCTGGCAGGGCAGGGGTGGTTCGACGTCGCGCAGCATCGGCTGAACGGCGGCGACTTTCCGATGCATTGGTCGCGGCTGGTCGACCTGCCGCTGGCGGCGGCGATCGTGGTGCTGCGCCCGTGGTGCGGCCCACCGCTGGCCGAGCATATCGCGCTGGTCGTCGTGCCGTTGCTGACGCTGCTGGTCGCGCTGTCGTTGATCGCGGCGATCGCGCGGCGGCTCGGCGGCGAGGCGTTGGTCCTCCCCGCGCTGTTGATGGCGGCGCTGTCGATCCCGCTGACGTTCCAGCTTTCGCCGCTGCGCATCGATCATCATGGCTGGCAGATCGTGCTGGCGCTGGCCGTGACGCGGGGGTTGATCGCGACACCGACGATGCGCAGCGGGTCGATATGCGGACTGGCGCTGGCGCTCCTCCTGACGATTTCGCTGGAGGGGCTGCCAATCGCCGCCGCCATCGGTGCGGTCGCAGGCCTGGGCTGGGTGCTCCAGCCGGGGCGCGGGGCGATGCTGCGCGCGATGCTGGTGACGCTGACGAGCGGCGCGGTGGCGCTGCACGTCGCGACGCGCGGCCCAGACTTCTGGTTACCGGCGTGCGACGCGGTCGCGCCGGCATGGCTGGCGACGCTGGCGGTCGCCACGGCGGGGGTGGTCGCCGCCTCGACGATCGAGCGGTTTGGGGCGGCGGCGCGATCGATGGCGTTGGCGGGGGCGGGGGCGGCGGGGGGAGCGACGCTGGTACTGCTGGCACCCACCTGCCTCGCGGGGCCGTTCGGCACGTTGCCGCCGCTGGTCTACCGTATCTGGTATCTCTCCGTCCTCGAAGGCCGCCCGTTGTGGGAACAGCAATCGGTCTGGGCGGTCGCGACACTGGCGCTGCCGCTCGCGGGCTTGCTGGGCGCGGCGATCGGCTGGCGGCACGCGACACCGGAGATGCGCGACCGCTGGGCGATGATCGCGACGCTGCTGCTGGCGGCGACGGCGACCGCCGTGTTCGTCAGTCGTGCCGGCGCCACCGCGAACGCGCTGGCCGCCCCCGCCGCCGCGGCCTGGCTGCGGCGCGTGCTGGTGCGCGCCCGACGCATCGAGCGCCCGATGCCGCGCGTGGTGGCGACGGTCGCGACACTCACGCTCGCCGCGCCCGGCACACTGGCGGCTGGGCTGTTGCAGTCCGTGTCGAACGAGCGCGCGGCGCCCGAGCCGCCGGCCCTGTATCGAACGTGCCGTAGTGCGGGGGACATGCGCGCGCTTGCCGCTCTGCCGACCGGCACGGTCTTCGCGCCGATCGACGTCACGCCCGCGTTGCTGGTCGATACCCCGCACCGCGCGGTGGCGGGCGGCTATCATCGCGGCGCCCGCGCCATCGCGCGCGTCATCACCGGGTTCATGGCATCGCCCGATGCGGCGCGCGGAGTGATCGTGGCGAGTCGGGCCGATTACGTCGCGGTCTGTCCGGGGATGCAGGAACTGGACGCCTATCGTCAGCGCGCTCCGAACGGCCTGTGGGCGCGGCTGGCGCGGGGCGAGCGCATCGCATGGCTGCTGCCGTTGCCGATCCGTGGCCCGGCGCTGGCGTGGCAAGTCATCCGCCCCTTGCCGGAAGGGCGGTCTGCCCCCTAAGGCGCGGTGGATGCAGCAAGACCGGCTTCACTGGTGGCAGACGCGGTGGTTCGTGATCGCGGCGGTGCTGGCGGCGGCGATCCCGCTGTTATGGCCCGATATTCCACCGATCGTCGATCTTCCCGGTCACATGGGCCGATACCGTGTTCAGCTGGATCGCGGCGCGCATCCGTGGCTGGCGGACTGGTATACGTTCAAATGGGCGCTGATCGGCAATCTGGGCGTCGACCTGTTGATCGAGCCGCTGGCGCCGCTGATCGGGCTCGAGGCGGCGGTCAAGCTGATCGTGATCGCCATCCCGATGCTGACGGTGGCGGGGCTGCTGTGGATCGCGCGCGAGGTGCATGGGCGGATTCCGGCGACCGCGCTGTTCGCGCTGCCGTTCGCCTACGGCTATCCGGTCCAGTTCGGCTTCGTGAATTTCGCGCTGTCGATGGGGTTGGCGCTGTGCCTGTTCGGGCTGTGGCTGCGGATGGCGCGCAAGGGGCAAATCCGGTGGCGGGCCGCGGTGTTCGTGCCGCTGTCGTGCATCCTGTGGGTGGTGCATACCTTCGGCTGGGGCGTGTTGGGCGTGCTGGCCTTCTCCAGCGAGCTGATCCGCCAGCACGACCGCCGCAAGGAGGCGGGCAGCGGGCATTGGTTCGAGAGCATGATCCGCGCCGGGCTGGGCTGCGTGCCGCTGGCGTTGCCGATGCTGTTGATGGTGGCGTGGCGATCGGGGGCGGACGTCACCGGGCAGACCGCCGACTTCTTCTACTGGCGCACCAAGATCGCGTGGATCGTCATGGCGCTGCGCGATCGCTGGCTGTGGTTCGACATCGGCAGCATGGCCGTCATCTATCTGGTGCTTTTCAAGGCGTTGCGCGATCCGCGGATCGGCTATTCGCGGCACCTGGGGCTATCGGCGCTGTTCATGCTGGCGGTCTATATCCTCCTGCCGCGCATCGTGTTCGGATCCGCCTATGCCGACATGCGGATGGCGCCGTACATGATCGCGGTGGCGGTGATCGCGATCCGGCCCAAGCCGGGCACCACGTTCCGGCATGCCGCGGTGCTGGCCGCGTTGGGGTTGGCGTTTTTCGTGGTGCGGCTGGCGGGTACGACGATCAGCTTCGCGCAGTTCGACCGCGATTACGACGAGGAACTGGCGGCGTTGCCGCACGTGCCGGTCGGCGCGCGGCTGATCAGCTTCGTGGGGCATAACTGCTTCAATGCATGGCGAATGTCGCGGCTGGAGCATCTGCCGGCGATCGCGTTGGTGCGGCGATTGGCGTATACGGACGACCAATGGTCGATGGCGGGGGCGCAGTTGTTGACCGCGCGCTACAAGGCCGCCGGGCCGTATGCGCATGATCCGACGCAGATCGTGACGTCCGTGAAATGCCCCGCAGAATGGTGGCGCCCGGCCAATTACGCGCTGGCGCGCTTCCCGCGCGACGCGTTCGATTATGTGTGGCTGATCCGACCACCCGCCTATAATCAACGGTTTACCGCCGGGTTGGTGCCGATCTGGCGCTCCCCGACCAGCAATTCGGTGCTGTTCCGGATCGACCACGACGCCGTGGTGCCGGAGGCGAGCGACGAGGAACTGGGCGTGCCGCGCTGGTTGATCGAGCGGATCAAGCGGCGGCGCGAGCGGCTGGAAGCGCTGCGCGACCGGCAGGAGCGGGAGCAGGAACGGCTCGAACGGTTGCGCGTCGAGCAGGCGCGGTAACGCGACGACGGCCAAAATACCCCGCACGGGGCAGAAAACAGCGCGCCTTATCCGCGTTTGAACGGCGTCAGTTCATCCAGATACGCCTGTTCGCCCTCCACCGCCGCGCGCTCCTGTTCGAGGAAGCCGGCGACGGCGCGGCGGAAGTTGGGATCGGGGATGTGATGCGCCGACCATGTCGGGACCGGGGCATAGCCGCGCGCCAGCTTGTGCTCGCCCTGCGCGCCCGCCTCGACCCGTGCCAGCCCGCGCGCGATCGCGGCGTCGATCGCCTGATAGTAGCAAAGCTCGAAATGGAGGAACGGCACCTCCTCGGTCGCGCCCCAGTAGCGACCATAGAGCGCGTCGTCGCCGATCAGGTTGAGCGCGCCCGCGATCGGCACCCCGTCGCGCTCCGCGAGGATCAGCAGCACGCGCTCCCCCAGCGCCTCGCCCAGCAGCGGGAAAAAACGGCGGGTCAGATAGGGCCGGCCCCATTTGCGCTGACCGGTTTCCTGATAGAAATGCCAGAAGGCGTCCCATTCGCGCGTGCCGATGTCGGCACCGGTCAGGTGACGGATCGTCAGCCCCTCGACCGCCGCCGCGCGCTCCTTGCGAATTGCCTTGCGCTTGCGGCTGGCCAGCGCGGCGAGGAAGTCGTCGAAGGTCGCATAGCCATCGTTCTGCCAGTGGAATTGCGTCCCCTCGCGAATCAGCCAGCCCGCCGCCTCGAACAGCGGCACCTGATCGGCGGCGACGAAGGTGGCGTGCGCCGACGACAGGTCGTGCTGCGCGACGACCGCCTCCAGCGCGCCGATCAGCGCCGGCGCGGCGGCGGGGTCGTGTAGCAGCAGCCGGGGACCGGGGACCGGGGTGAAGGGCGCGGCGACCTGAAGCTTGGGATAATAACGCCCGCCGGCGCGCTCCCACGCGTCGGCCCAGGCATGGTCGAAGACATATTCGCCCTGGCTGTGCCCCTTGGCGTACGCGGGCGCGACCGCCAGCGGTGCGCCGTCGGGCCCATCGACCACGATCGGCACCGGTTGCCACCCGCTGCGCCCGCCGACGCTGCCCGACGCTTCGAGCGCGGACAGGAAGGCGTGGCCGACGAACGGGTTGGCGGTGCCGGCGCACGCATCCCAGTGATCGGCGGGGATGGCGGACACGCCATCCACCATGCGCGCGGTGAGCGAGGTCATCGCGCGCGAGATAGGATCGGACAGCCCGCGATCAAAGGGCGTGTTCGATCAAAGGGAAAGCGAGCGAAGGGACAACGATCAGAGCGGAATTGATCAAAGGGCCGGGGCGATCTCGATGATCGCATCGACCTCGACCGCCGCGCCGAGCGGCAGCGCCGCGACGCCGACGGCGGCGCGGGCATGCTTGCCATCGTCGCCGAACAGCTTGACCATCAGGTCCGACGCGCCGTTCGCGACCTTCGGATGATCGGTGAAGTCGGCGGTCGAATTGACGAACACGCCCAGCTTCACGATGCGCGTGATCCGTTGCAGGTTGCCGAGGTGCGCCTTGACCTGCGCGATCACCATCAGCGCGCACGCCTGCGCCGCGGCCTGCCCGTCCTCCAGCGAAATGCCGTCGCCAAGCCGCCCGGTGACGACCGCGCCGTCCTTGAACGGCAACTGGCCGGAGACGTGGAGCAGCCCGCCCGCCTCGACAACGGGGACATAGGCGGCGATGGGGGCGGCCGCCTGCGGCAGCGTGAGGCCCAGCTCTTCCAGAGCGCGATCGATACGGTCGGTCATGGCCGCGATACCTGCCGCCTGCCGGGGCGGCGGGTCAACCCTCGGCAGCGATCCCCGCGTCGAAGCGCGCGGCGATCCACGCCTGCGCGTCCTGCCAGTCGTCGATCCTCGCATGGGCATGCGGCGAGGGCGGGACGCCCGGCGACAGCTCCGGCTCCGCCACCATGTGCAGCCGCCACACGTCCGGCGCCGCGCGCGCCACCGATTCGTGGTGATGCGGCAGATCGTCGACGAACACCGTCACCGGATGCCCGTATTCGGCGACCAGCCGCGCGACGGGCGCGCCCTTGCCGCCCTGGTTGCATTCGACGCGGTGCGCGATGCCGTGCCCGGCAAGCTGGTCGATGCGGTGGGTGCGGCAATGATCCTCCAGATTGGTGAGGATCACGATGTCGGCGCGCTCGGCGAGCGCGGACAGCGCGGCGCGCGCGTGCGGCACCAACGTCTGGCGGTGCATTTCGTGCGGGAAGAAGCCGCCGAGATAGCCGAACATCTCCTCGCGGGTCAGCGGTTCGTCGCTGCCGCGCCGCTTCATGCTCTTGGCCAGCTCCCACGAACCGATCGTGAAATCGATCTCGTGCGCCTCGTCCAGCCAGACCGCGAAGTGCCGGACCATGTGCAGCAGCACCTCGTCGCAATCGCTGATGAGCAGCGGGCGCGTCATGCCGCCTGCTCCAGCGCGCGGCGTGCCGCGACCAGCGCGCCGGGCGCGTGCCCGGTCGATTCGGCGCAGGCGATCAAATCGGGCTCATGTCCCTCTAAAAAGGAAAGAATCGCAGCCAAGGTCGATGGATCCGCAAGCCGTTCCCGCAGGTTATCGGGCGTAAGCCCCGTCACGCCGACGAAACGGTCGGTACGTAACGGATCGTTAAGGACAAATGTCAGAGCGTCGAGCGCGAGCGTCGCGGCATCGTCGGGATTTGTGTCGCTGAGCGCCATTATCTATCGTCGCCCGAAGGTTGGGAGTGGCTGTCGCGTGACAAAAAGAGTGCTCGTTGTCGAGGACAACGAACTCAATCTGAAGCTGTTCAGCGATCTGCTGCGCGCGCACGACTTCGCGGTCGAGCCGGTGCGCGACGGGCGGGTGGCGGTGGAGCGTGCGCGCGCCTTCGCCCCCGATCTGGTCGTCATGGACATCCAGATGCCGCACGTCACCGGTTACGAGCTGCTGCTGCAGTTCAAGGCCGACCCGGCGTTGCGCGCCATCCCGGTGATGGCGGTGACCGCGTATGCGGGGCGCGAGGACGAGGAGCGCATCCGCGCCGCCGGGGCCGACGCTTATGTGTCGAAGCCGATCACGCTGGCACGGTTCATGGCGGCGGTGACCGCGCTGATCTGAGCCGCGTGCGGTTAGCCGTTCGGGACGGCGGCTAGTTTCTCATGGCGAGCGCAGCGACGTCATCCAGCGCCGGATCAGGACGCCCTGGATTGCTTCGCTTCGCTCGCAATGACGGGTGGGAGCGGTACATGCGAAAAGCCGCCGGCGTGGGGACGCGGGCGGCTTTCGGCGTGCCGGTCAAGAATCGCGGGCGGCGCCGGATCCCGGCGTGCGCCGGGACGATCGGGCGATCGTTACGCGATTCGTCCGATCACTTGATCTTGGCTTCCTTGAACTCGACATGCTTGCGCACGACGGGATCGTACTTGTTGAAGCTCAGTTTCTCGGTCTTGGTGCGCGGGTTCTTCTTCGTGACGTAGAAGAAGCCGGTGTCGGCCGAGCTGACGAGCTTGATCTTGACGGTGGTCGGCTTTGCCATGACCAAATCCTAAACGAATGAAACGAAAAAAATGCGGCGAAGGCTCCTCCACCGCGTCAGGCGAGGGCGCTTGGCCCATCCGGCGCCGTGAGTCAAGCTTCGGCGCGGTTAAGCGCGTGGTAACCGCCATGCCGCTATGACGGGCGTGAGGAGATACCCGTCATGACCCAGGACGATATCATCGCCATCCGTGCCGAGTTGAGCGCGCGAATCGCCGCCATCGAGTGGCGCGCCGGCCCGACGCGGCTGGCGCCCGATATCGAGCGGATCCGCGAGCTGGCACGGCATCACCATTTGCCCGGGGCGGTCGACGTCGCGAATCAGTTGCGCCTCGCGTTGTCGCGCGGCGAGCGCGGCGTGCCGGTGCACCGCTGGCTGCAATTGCTGGGCGAGGCGGTCGCCAGCGATCGCGCGGAGGCGCCGCGCCGCGCCGCCTGAGCGCGCCGCCAGAGCGCGCCGCCCAAGCGCGCCCAAGGGCGGTGGAGCCAATCCGACCGGTAACCGTTTCGCCTCCGACATCTGATTTGCACGGAGCGAGACGTGACCGATACCAACCCCGCCCTGGAAACGCCGACCGATCTGGCGCGCAACGACACGCGCACCGTGGCCGACACGCTGAACGCGGCGCTGGCGGACAGCTATGCGCTGTATTTGAAGACCAAGAACTTCCACTGGCATGTCAGCGGGCCGCATTTCCGCGACTATCACCTGCTGCTCGACGACCAGGCCGCGCAGATCCTGGGCGTGACCGACGCGATCGCCGAGCGGGTGCGCAAGACCGGCAACACCACACTGCGCTCGATCGGCGATATCTCGCGCCACCAGTCGATCAAGGACAATGATCGCGACTTCGTGCCTGCGCACGAGATGCTGGCCGAACTGCGCGACGACAATCTGACCCTGGTCGAGCGCTTTCGCGAGGTGAAGCAGGCATCGGAGGATGCCGGCGACAATGCCACCAGCGGGATCGTCGACGAATGGACCGACCAGGCGGAAGAGCGCGCCTGGTTCCTGTTCGAGGCCAGCCGCAAGGGCTGATGCCGGTGCCCCCGATCGTCGAAGGAGCCTAACGATGCTGAAACTGGCCGTGATCTTCCTGGTGGCCGGGCTGTTGCTCGGGGCGCTCGGCTTCGGCGGAATCGGGGGCGCGTTCGTCGGGATCGCCAAGATCCTGTTCTTCATCGCGCTGGCGCTGTTCCTGATCTTCCTGGTGCTGGGGCTGGTCGCCGGCAAGAAGGTGAAGGACGCGCTGGACTGAGTGGCGGGCGATAGGGCGGCGGGCGATAGGGCAGTGCCCTTGCCGTTACCGGCGCACGGGTGCATCACCGTGCGCAGTAACGTTCCCGAGGAGTTCCGATGCGCCTGTCCTTCGCTGCCGTCCTGCTGACGGCAATGACGACCACTGCTGCCGTTTCGTCCCCCGTCATCGCGCAGACCGCGCCCGCGCTGCCGGCCAGCAACCCGTTCGCCAAGCCCAGCACGCTGCCGTTCGAGGCGCCGCCGTTCGACCGTATCAAGGACAGCGATTACCAGCCCGCGCTGGAGGCCGGGATGGCCGAGCAGCTCGCCGAGGTGAACAACATCGTTCGCGTCCGCTCCGCGCCGACGTTCGACAACACGATCGGCGCGCTGGAACGGTCGGGACGGTTGCTGGAACGCGCGGCGCTCGCCTTCTACGGCGTCAACGGCGCGAACACCAACGACGTGCTCCAGAAGACGCAGGAGGTGCTGGCGCCCAAGTTCGCCGCGCACCAGGACGCGATCCAGCTCAACCCGCAACTCTTCGCGCGGGTCCGCACGCTGTATGACGCGCGGCAGACGCTGAAGCTCACCCCCGAGCAGTTGCAGGTCCTGACGCTGACCTATGAGAACATGGTCCGCGCCGGTGCCAAGCTGTCGCCCGCCGACAAGACCAAGCTGAGCGCGCTGAACGCGCAGCTCTCCACGCTGGAGACCGCGTTCCAGCAGAAGCTGCTCGCCGCCGCCAAGGCCGGCGCGCTGGTGGTGGACGATCGCGCGAAGCTGGCCGGGCTGTCGGAGGCGGAGATCGCCGCCGCGGCGGAAGCGGGCAAGGCGCGCGGGATGCCGGGCAAATATGTGCTTACGCTCCAGAACACCACCGAGCAGCCCGCGCTCGCCTCGCTGACCGATCGCGCGACGCGCGAGGCGCTGTTCAACGCCGGCTGGACGCGCGCCGAAAAGGGCGACGCGAACGACACCCGCGCCACGATCAGCCAGATCGCCGAACTGCGCGCGCAGAAGGCCAGGCTGCTCGGCTTCCCGACCTGGGCCGACTACGTGCTGGCCGACCAGATGGCGAAGAACCCGGCGACCGCGCTGGGCTTCATGCAGCAGCTCGGGCGCCCGGTCGCCACCGAGCAGCGCCGCGAGGCCGCCGAGCTGCAGGCGCAGATCAAGGCCGATGGCGGCGACTTCACGCTGAAGCCGTGGGACTGGGACCTGTATGCCGAGCGGCTGCGCAAGGCGAAGTACGACCTGAACCAGGACGAGCTGAAGCCGTATTTCGAGATCAACCGCGTGCTGACCGACGGCGTGTTCTATGCCGCCAACCAGCTATACGGCATCACCTTCAAGCGCCGGACCGACATTCCGGTCTATCAGCCCGACGTGATGGTCTACGAAGTGTCGGAAGCGGACGGCACGCCGATCGGGCTGATGTATTTCGATTACTGGAAGCGCGACAACAAGAACGGCGGCGCGTGGATGTCGAACTTCGTCAACCAGTCGAAGCTGCTGGGCACGAAGCCGGTGATCTACAACGTCGGCAATTTCACCAAGCCGGCGGCGGGGCAGCCCGCGCTGATCACGTTCGACGACGTGGTGACGATGTTCCACGAGTTCGGCCACGCGCTGCACGGCCTGTTCGCGAACCAGACCTATCCGTCGGTGTCGGGCACCAACACCGCGCGCGACTTCGTGGAATTCCCGTCGCAGTTCAACGAGCATTGGGCGCTCGATCCCAAGGTGCTGACGCATTACGCGGTCAATGCGCAGGGGCAGGTGATCCCGCCCGCGCTGGTCGCCAAGATCAAGCGCGCCTCGACCTTCAACACCGGCAACACGTTCGGCCAGGCGCTGGCCGCCGCCGAGCTGGACATGAGCTGGCACTCGCTGCCCGCCACCGCCGGACGGCAGGATGTCGACGCGTTCGAGAAGAAGGCGCTGGCCGCGACCGGGCTGGACACCGACGACGTGCCGCCGCGCTATCGCTCCAGCTATTTCCTGCACATCTGGGGCAATGGCTATGCGGCGGGCTATTACGCCTATCAGTGGACCAAGATGCTCGACACGAACGCGTATGAGTGGTTCGAGAAGCATGGCGGGCTGACGCGCGCCAACGGCCAGCGTTTCCGCGACATGATCCTGTCGAAGGGCCATACCGAGGATTATGCGACGATGTTCCGCGCCTTCAACGGCAAGGATCCGGAGATCGCGCCGTTGCTCCACGACCTGGGGCTGAACGCCGACGGCAGCCGCCGCGCGGCGGAGTGACGCCACACGTGCCCCGGCGACGGCCGGGGCACGTCGGGACGGCCGCGATGATGACGCGCCGCCCATCGTCATTGCGCGCGTAGCGAAGCAATCCAGAGCACCCCCCGGACGCCCTGGATTGCTTCGCTGCGCTCGCAATGACGACGACGGTCGATCCGGCGCGTCGTAAACCTACGCCAGCAGGTCGCGCAGCTCCGGGTGCTTGTCGATATAGGCGCGCACGAACGGGCATTGCGGCACGACCTTCAGCCCGCGGTCGCGCGTGAGGTCGAGCGCGCCGCGGATCAGCTTCGTGCCCACGCCGCGCCCCTCCAGCTCGGGCGGGACCAGCGTGTGCGTGAAGACGATCGTGTCGCCTTCCAACTGATAGGCCGCGACCGCGCGATGATCGCCGACCGCCAGCGTGAATTCCTGTTCGGAGCGATGATCGACGACGCGCTCGACGGTCATCGTGCCGCCGGTGCCTCGGGCGGGGCATCGACGCCCCGGGCGACGGGCGCGATCGGGCCGGCCTTGTCGGCCTGATTTTCGGTGTCGGGGGTGCGCCGCTCGCACGCCGACAGCGCGGTGGCCGCCGCGAAGGTGAACAGGGCAAGATTGGGCCGGACGCGCATCGCGGACTTTCATGAAAGGTGGACCCGCGCACTACGCATCACAGCGCGTGCCCGTTCCCGCGCGGTTGCGGAAGCGCGCCGCCGCGCCTAGGTGCGGCGGCGCACATGGCGCGCGATCCGCTTCCCGACCTTCACCGCATCTTCGGCTTCCCGGCGTTCCGCGGCGTGCAGGAGCAGGTGGTGACGCGCGTGCTGGCGGGCGAGCGCACGCTGGCGGTGATGCCGACCGGTGCGGGCAAGTCGCTGTGCTACCAACTGCCCGCCGCGATGCTGGAGGGGACGTGCGTCGTCGTCAGCCCGTTGATCGCGCTGATGCACGATCAGTTGCGCGCCGCGACCGCCGTGGGCCTGCGCGCCGCGACGCTGACCAGCGTCGACGAGAACAAGGCCGAGACGCGCGGACGCTACCTGGATGGCGAGCTGGACCTGCTGTACGTCGCGCCCGAACGCGCCTCGACCGCAGACTTTCGTGATCTGCTGACGCGCGGCCGGCCGGCGCTGTTCGCGATCGACGAGGCGCATTGCGTCAGCGAATGGGGGCACGACTTCCGCCCCGACTATCGCCTGCTGCGTCCGTTGCTCGACACGTTCGCCGATGTCCCCCGGCTGGCGCTGACCGCCACCGCCGACGCGCATACCCGCGCCGACATCCTCGAACAGCTCGGCATCCCGCACGAGGGGATGATCGTCGCGGGGTTCGATCGTCCCAACATCCGCTACGCGATCCGCCCGAAGGACAATAGCACGCGCCAGATCGCCGACGTGGTGCGCGATACGCCCGGCCCCGGCATTGTCTATGTCCAGACGCGCGCCGCGACCGAGAAGATGGCCGCGCAACTGACGCAGATCACCGGCCGCCCGGTGCGCGCCTATCACGCCGGGCTGGACCCGGCCGTCCGCGCCAAGAACCAAGCCGATTTCGTCGCGTCCGAGGACATGGTGATGTGCGCGACGGTGGCGTTCGGGATGGGGATCGACAAGCCCGACGTCCGCTTCGTCGCGCATGCCGGGCTGCCGAAGTCGATCGAGGCCTATTATCAGGAGACGGGCCGCGCCGGGCGCGACGGCGATCCGGCGGTGGCGCATCTGTTCTGGGGCGCGGACGATTTCGCGCGCGCGCGCCAGCGCATCGCCGAGGTCGAGGAGCATCGCCAGCCCGGCGAGCGGCAGCGGCTGAACGCGCTGGGCGCGTTGGTGGAGACGGCGGGATGCCGCCGCGCGATCCTGTTGCGGCATTTCGGGGAGCATCCGCCCGAGACGTGCGGCAATTGCGACAATTGCCTGTCGCCCCCCGCCGCGATCGACGCGACCGAGACGGCGCGCAAATACCTGTCGGCGGTGTTCCGCACCGGGCAGATGTTCGGCGCGACCTATATCGAGGAGGTGCTGACCGGCAAATCCAGCGAGCGCAGCCTGATGAACGGGCATGAGGCGCTGTCGGTGTGGAACATCGTCGCCGGGACGGAGACGGCGATGCTCAAGCCGGTCGGGCGCGCGCTGCTGCTGAAGGATGCGCTGCGCACCAACCCGCACGGCGGGCTGGAGTTCGGCCCGGCGGCGCGCGCGCTGTTGAAGGGCGAGGCGACGCTGTCGCTGGTCGAGCCGCCGAAGCGAGAGCGGCGCGGGCGCGGCGGCGGGGCGACGCACCATCCGGTCGACGATCCGCTGTTCGAGGCGCTGCGCGTCACCCGGCGCGAACTGGCGAAGGATGCGGGCGTGCCGCCCTACGTCATCTTCCACGATTCGGCGTTGCGCGAGATGGTCGCGCTGCGCCCGACCTCGCTCGCCGCGCTGGGGCGGATCGCGGGAATCGGGCAGCGCAAGCTCGACGCTTATGGTCAGGCGTTTCTCGACACGCTGCGCGCGCACGGTTGACGTTTCGGGCTGACGCCCGGCGCCGGGTTCGCTAGGGATGCGCGATGCTTCGCCCTCTTGATCCGACGATCGCGGTCGCCCCGCAGATCCTGCCCGAAGACGTTCCCGCGATCGCCGCCGCCGGCTATGTCGCGATCGTCAACAATCGTCCCGACGACGAGGAGCCGGGGCAGCCCGCCGGCGAGGCGATCCGCGCGGCGGCGGAGTCGGCGGGGCTCGCCTATACCGCGATCCCGATCACCCATGCCGGCTTCTCGCGCCCGCAGGTCGATGCGATGCGCGAAGCGCTGGCGGCGGCGAACGGCCCGGTGCTGGCGTATTGCCGCTCCGGCACCCGGTCGTGCAACCTGTGGGCGCTGGCCCGTGCCGCGCAGGGCGACGATGCCGATGCGCTGACCGCCACGGCGGCACAGGCCGGTTACGACCTTCGCGGCCTGCGCCCGGCGATGGACGCGGTGGCGCACGCGGGCTGACGCGGTGCGATGGGGGGCGCTGTTCGGCTTCGGCCGGGTGGAGCGACGGATCGACACGCTCGACGAGGCGATCGCCGCGGTGGCGGAGGCGTTGCCGGGCTTCGCGGCGTTCGACGCGGTGGTCGGTGACGACGGCCGGGCCGCGTTGGCGATCGATGCCACGGGGCGGATCGCGGTGGTCGTCGCGCACGGCGCGCGGGTGCGTGCGCGCGAGGTGCAATGGCCGATGCTGCGCACGATCGAGGGCGGGATCCTGATCGAGACCCGCGACCGGCGGTTCGGCGCGGTGGTGCTCAACCGCCGGAACGCGGTGCATATCCGCCGGCTGGGGATGCCGCCGCTGCCGCAGCGGGATTATGCCGAGATCGTGCAGCAACCGGAGGCCGCGTAGCGCGCGACCGGGCGCGCTGGGGCGTCGCGGTGGTCGAGGTGCGTGTTGGCGGGGTGATCCGGCCTGACGACATCTTCCGCGAAGAAGGATGGCGCCGGCTTAGCTGGATTCGTCATCGCGAGCGTGGCGACATGGTCCAGTGCCGGACCAGGACGCCCTGGATTGCTTCGCTTCGCTCGCAATGACGGGCTGGCTTGGGGCGTCGGGCGCGATCGGTCCGCAACTGTCGAAGCGCGTGTCGGGAGGGGCCGACCATCCTCACGACGCGTCGCCGTCGGTCGGCCGATCGAAGACGGATGACGCCGGCTCGGTTGGCGTTCGTCATCGCGAGCGCAGCGAAGCGATCCAGTGCCGGACCAGGACGCCCTGGATTGCTTCGCTGCGCTCGCAATGACGGTGGTTTGGCGCGTCGCGCGCTCAATCGGGCTGATGGTGTCGACGCGCGTGTCGGAGGGGGCTGGCCAGCCTGCCGACACCTTCGGCGACGAAGGATGGCGCCGGATTAGCTGGGTTCGTCATCGCGAGCGCAGCGAAGGATCCAGGGCCGGATCAGGACGCGCTGGATGGCTTCGCTTCGCTCGCCATGACGGATTGGCATCGGGTGCTCGATCCGGCGCCCGGATGCCATTTGGAACGCGTCGGGGCGACCGCCTTACTTGCCCGCCGCGTCCGCCTTCGCCTGCCGATCACGATAGAATTGCTGGACGACCGCCCAGCCTTCGGCGGCGCTCTCGACGTAGCGGAAGATGCCGAGATCGCGTTCGGACACCACGCCTTCCTCGACCAGCGCCTCGAAATTGACGACGCGCTCCCAGAATTCGCGACCGAACAGCAGCACCGGCATCGGTTCGATCTTGCCGGTCTGGATCAGCGTCAGCAGCTCGAACAGCTCGTCGAAGGTGCCGAACCCGCCCGGGAACGCCGCCAGCGCGCGCGCGTGGAGCAGGAAGTGCATCTTGCGCAGCGCGAAATAGTGGAACTGCGTCGACAGCGCCGGGGTGACATAGGGGTTGGGCGCCTGTTCGTGCGGCAGGACGATGTTCAGGCCGATCGATTCGGCGTGCACGTCCGCCGCGCCGCGATTGGCCGCCTCCATGATCGACGGGCCGCCCCCCGAGCAGACGACGAAGTGGCGCTTGCCCGCCTCGTCGCGCGGGAAGTTCGAGCAGAGCTGCGCCAGCTCGCGCGCCATGTCGTAATATTTGCTCTTGGCCACCAGCCGCTCGGCGATGCGGCGGCTCTTGTCGTCGGTGGCGAGGTCGAGCAGCGCCTGGGCCTTGGACGGTTCGGGAATGCGCGCCGAGCCGTAGAAGACGAAGGTGGAGCCAATATGCGCCTGCTCCAGGATCAGCTGCGTCTTGAGCAGCTCGAGCTGGAAGCGCACCGGGCGAAGGTCTTCGCGCAGCAGGAAGTCCATGTCCTGGAACGCCAGCGAATACGCCGGGCTTTCGGTCTGCGGGGTGGAGATGCTGGTCTTGGCGACCTCGGCATCCTGCTTGGCACGCGGAAAGACGCGGCTCGGTACTCGGGTATCACTCATTGATCGTGAGATAGAACGCGCATGTGACACCCGCAAGATCAGCGGCAGAAGCGCGCGCCATCGTCCTCCAGGTGCAGGTGATCGCGGTGCACCGCATTGTAATCGGGCGACAGGACGGTGCCGAAGCGGCGGCAGGCGGAGGTGTGGATCACCTTCAGGAATTGCCGCACCGCCGGATCGGGCGAGTTCCAGTCGCGCAGGATCGAGATGCGCCGCCCGTCCTTCAGCTCGAACGCGCCGATGTCGATCGCATTGGCGATGGCGTGGCCGGAGCGGCGCGCCGGGCCGCTGGTGCCGACGGTGTTGCGGCAGGCGTAGCTGCCCATGCTGACGACGCGCGACAGTTCGGAGCCGAGGATCTGGTAGGCGGCGGGGGCGACGCCGTTGCGTGCCCAGGCGGCATAGGCGCGCGCCTGACCGCAGCGCACCGCGCCGAGGTTCGCGGTGGGCACGCCGATGTCGAGCAGCTTGACGGTGCCGACCAGCGCGCAGCCGCCGCCGAAATCCTTGTCGGGCAGCGGCTGGAAATCGACGCCGAGCGCGCGCAGGTCCGCGAAACACTGGCTGGTTTCGCGCGCGGAGGGGACGTCGACCCGCGCACGCTGCGTCGGGGCGGCGGGCCGTTCCGGGCTGCCGCAGGCGGCGAGCGGCAGGAGGAGCGCGAAGGCGATCAGGCGCGATCCCGAAGCGGCGCTGTCGTTCATGCCTGTCCCGTTCCCGCCCGTCGATCGCCACGTTCCTATCGACGCGAGGATGAACGGCCAATGGCGTGGCGGCGGGAGGAGCGCGCGATCAGGCGAGCGTCGTCCGATCCTCCAGCCGCGCCGCCTGCATCCCTGACAGCTCGACGATCAGGCGACGCAGCAAAACGACCAGCGGCACGTCGATCGCCAGCGTGGCGAAGAAGATCGCATCCACCGCGATCAGCGTGTCCGGCGTATCGGCCTTGAGCGAGAGCCTGAAGCTGAGGTTGCCGACGATGATCGTCGCCACCCACAGCCACCACCACAGGCGGATCCAGCCCGGGAGGGGAGCCGCGTCGGGCCGGGCGGGGGCGACCGTCGCCGACCACGTCTGACGCACGCCCTGCAGCGGTTTCCAGAAATGAACGATCGGGACGAAGAACCAGCCGACGTTCCCGCCCGGCGACATCGGGAGCGAATCGTTCCACGCATGTGCGTTGCGATAGACCACATACAGCCAGCGCAGCACGAAACATCCACAAATCAGGAAGGTAACCGGATAGGCCAGCGCAATACAGTCCATGACGTCGAGCGGGCCGGCGGCCTTCTCAGCCATCGCGCGGGCGGCATCCTGCGTGGAAAGCTGGTTTAATTGCACGGCTTCCCAAAGACATGACAGTCCTTGCGCGACGTCGGTGGCCAGCCAGATCCACAATGCGACGATCGTTCGCCGCGCCAGCGCGCCCGGATGCTGTGTCGTTACTTGCCGCGTCATGGCCGAAGCATGTGCGGCGCCGCCTCGGCTGTCCATCGAATTAACGCGGTTGCCAGCGCGCCGACTCGCCGCTAGGGCCGTCGACGGGCCACGCGGTCCCAACGCCGCGCGTGCTCTCTGTGAGGAGAGTTGACATGACTGATTCGACTGCCGCCGACGCCACCCTTGCGCCGACCAAGCCCGCTACGAAGCCGGCGCGTCCGCATTTTTCGTCCGGCCCCTGCGCCAAGCCTCCCGGCTATGACCCCGCCAAGCTCGCGACCGACGTCCTGGGACGTTCGCACCGCTCGAAGCTGGGCAAGCAGCGCCTGCAATATTGCATCGACCTGATGCGCGAACTGCTCAAGCTGCCCGACACGCACCGCATCGGCATCGTCCCCGGTTCCGACACCGGCGCGTTCGAGATGGCGATGTGGACGATGCTGGGCGCGCGTCCTGTCACCGCGCTGGCGTGGGAGAGCTTCGGCGAGGGTTGGGTGACCGACGCGGTCAAGCAGCTGAAGATCGACCCGACCGTCATTCGCGCCGATTACGGCCAGCTTCCCGACCTCCACCAGATCGACTGGTCGAACGACGTGCTGTTCACCTGGAACGGCACGACCAGCGGCGTGCGCGTGCCGAACGGCGACTGGATCCCCGACGATCGCGCGGGCCTCAGCTTCGCCGACGCCACCTCGGGCGTGTTCGCCTATGACCTGCCGTGGGACAAGATCGACGTCGCGACGTTCAGCTGGCAGAAGGTGCTGGGCGGCGAGGGCGCGCATGGCGTGCTGATCCTCGGCCCCCGCGCGGTCGAGCGGCTGGAGACGTACACCCCCGCCTGGCCGCTGCCGAAGGTGTTCCGCCTGGTGTCCAAGGGCAAGCTGGCCGAGGGCGTGTTCAAGGGCGAGACGATCAACACCCCGTCGATGCTGGCGGTCGAGGATGCGATCTGGGCGCTCGAATGGGCCAAGGGGCTCGGCGAGCGCGGGCTGATCGCGCGCTCCGACGCCAATGCCGCCGCGCTGGACAAAATCGTCGCCGAGCGTGACTGGCTCGGGCATCTGGCCGAGGACGAGGCATCGCGGTCGAAGACCAGCGTGTGCCTGACCGTCGCCGGCGCCGACGAGGCGTTCATCAAGACGATGGCCGGGTTGCTGGAGAAGGAAGGCGCGGCGTTCGACGTGGCCGGCTATCGCGACGCGCCCGCGGGCCTGCGCATCTGGTGCGGCGCGACCGTCGACACCGCCGATATCGAGGCGCTCGGGCCGTGGCTCGACTGGGCCTACGCCACCGCGAAGGCGGCCTGATCTTTCTTTATCCCTCTCCCCTGCGGGGAGAGGGTTGGGTGAGGGGGCGAGGTCTCACCGAGACCGACCTCTCTGCGAGGCTCCGGCCCCTCACTCCAGCCCTCTCCCCACAGGGGAGAGGGAGCTATGTCCCCCATTTTCCTACCGGAGCACCAACATGCCCAAGGTACTGATTTCCGACAAGATGGACCCGCGCGCTGCCGAGATATTCCGCGAGCGCGGGGTCGAGGTGGACGAGATCACCGGCAATATCCCCGACGAGTTGAAGGCGATCATCGGCCAATATGACGGCCTGGCGATCCGCAGCTCGACCAAGGTGACCAAGGACATCCTGGAGCATGCGACCAACCTGAAGGTCGTCGGCCGCGCCGGGATCGGCGTCGACAATGTCGACATCCCCGCCGCATCGGCGAAGGGCGTGGTCGTGATGAACACGCCGTTCGGCAATTCGATCACCACCGCCGAACATGCCATCGCGCTGATGTTCGCGCTGGCGCGCCAGTTGCCGGAGGCGGACGCCTCGACCCAGGCGGGCAAGTGGGAGAAGAACCGCTTCATGGGCGTCGAGGTGACCGGCAAGACGCTGGGCCTGATCGGCGCGGGCAACATCGGCTCGATCGTCGCCGATCGTGCGCTGGGGCTGAAGATGAAGGTCGTCGCGTTCGACCCGTTCCTGACCGAGGAGCGCGCGGTGGAGCTGGGCGTGACCAAGGTGGCGCTCGACGAGCTGCTAGCGCGCGCCGATTTCATCACGCTGCACACGCCGCTGACCGACCAGACCCGCAACATCCTGTCTGCGGAGAACCTCGCCAAGACCAAGAAGGGCGTGCGGATCGTCAATTGCGCGCGCGGCGGGCTGATCGACGAGGCGGCGCTGAAGGCGGGGCTCGATTCGGGCCATATCGCGGGCGCGGCGCTGGACGTGTTCGTGACCGAGCCGGCCAAGGACAGCCCGCTGTTCGGCACGCCCAACTTCGTCTCCACCCCGCATCTGGGCGCATCCACGACCGAGGCGCAGGTCAATGTCGCGATCCAGGTCGCCGAGCAGATGGCCGATTACCTGGTGTCGGGCGGCGTCACCAACGCACTGAACGTCCCCAGCCTGTCGGCGGAGGAAGCGCCCAAGCTGCGCCCGTACATGGGGCTGGCCGAGAAGCTCGGCTCGCTGGTCGGGCAACTCGCCACCGGCGCGATCGACCGCGTGTCGATCCACCGCGAGGGTGCGGCGGCGGACCTCAACCCCAAGCCGCTGACCAGCGCGGTGCTGACCGGCTTCCTGCGCCAGCAGACCGACACGGTGAACATGGTCAACGCCCCCGTGCTGGCGCGCGACCGCGGCATGGAGGTGCGCGAGATCCGCACCGAGCGCGAGGGCGACTACCACACGCTGCTGCGCGTCGCGGTGCGCACCGCCGATGGCGAGCGTTCGGTGGCGGGCACGCTGTTCGGCGACAGCGCGCCGCGCCTGGTGGAGCTGTTCGGGATCAAGGTGGAGGCCGATCTGACCGGCGCGATGCTGTACGTCGTCAACGAGGACGCACCGGGCTTCATCGGGCGCATCGGCACGCTGCTGGGCGAAGCGGGCGTCAACATCGGCACCTTCCACTTGGGCCGTCGCGAGGCCGGCGGCGAGGCGGTGCTGCTGCTGTCGGTCGACGAGGCGGTCGATGCGGCGCTGCTCGCCAAGGTCAAGGCGCTGCCGGGCGTGAAGACCGCGATGGGGCTGTCGTTCTGATGGGTTGAGGGGGGGCTGGTCTCGGTGAGACACCGGCCCCTCACCCAACCCTCTCCCCGGAGGGGAGAGGGCTTTTCCTGCTTCTTGGCCCTCTCCCCGGTGGGGAGAGGGTTGGGTGAGGGGTTGCCGCGCACGCCGCCGCTGATGATGGTGCGCGTCGATGCAACCGACCCTCTGCTCCTCGACCGCGCGCGCAAGATGCGCCGCGCGATGACCGAACCCGAAACGCGCCTGTGGTTCGCGCTCCGCGGCAAGCGCCTGGCCGGCGTCAAGTTTACCCGGCAGGTCCCGATCGGCCCGTACATCGCCGATTTCTGCGCCCGCGCCGCGCGGCTCATCATCGAGGTTGACGGCGACACCCACACCGACCAATCCCGCGACGACCGGCGAACCGGATGGCTTGAGGCGCAAGACTATCGGGTTCTCCGCTTCAGCAATGCGGATGTGGTGATGAATTTGGACGGGGTGCTTCAGATGATTGCCGTCGCGTTGACGACCGCCCCTCACCCAACCCTCTCCCCCGAGGGGAGAGGGCTGTAATGACCGCGCTCCTGCCCGAAGGTCTTCGCGACCGCCTGCCGCCGTTCGCCGATGCCGCCGCCGCGATCGAAGCCCGCGTGCTGGGGGCGATCCATGCGCATGGGTATGAGCGGGTCGATCCGCCGCTCGCCGAGTTCGCCGAGGCGCTGGGAACGCGGTTGAAGGCGGGGGCGCTGCACGATGCGGTGCGCTTCGTCGATCCGGTGTCGCAGCGCACGCTCGCGATCCGCCCCGACCTGACCGCGCAGGTCGCGCGGATCGCGGCGACGCGGATGGCGCACCACCCGCGCCCGGTGCGGCTCAGCTATGCCGGCGCGGTGCTGAAGCTGCGCGCCAGCCAATTGTCGCCCGCGCGCGAGACGCGGCAGATCGGCGCCGAATTGTTCGGGCTGGATTCGGTCGCCGCCGCGCAGGAGGTGGTGTCGGTCGCGATCGACGCGCTGGCGGCGGCGGACGTCGCGCGACCGTCGATCGACTTCACGCTGCCCGATCTGGTCGACACGCTGGCCGCCGGGCCGCTGCCGGTCGCACCAGAGCGGCTCGACGATCTGCGCCAGCGGCTGGATGCCAAGGATGCGGGCGGGGTGGCGGCGATCGCGCCCGATTACCTGCCGCTGATCGCTGCTGCCGGGCCGTTCGACCAGGCGGTCGAGCGGTTGCGCGCGTTCGATACCGGCGGGGTGCTGGCGTCGCGGATCGACGGGCTGAGCGCGATCGCCGCCGCGCTGGACGGGCGCGTCGCGATGACGCTCGACCCCACCGAGCGGCACGGCTTCGAATATCAGACGTGGCTCGGCTTCTCGCTGTTCGGCGGCGGATCGAGTGTCGAGATCGGGCGCGGCGGCACCTATACCGTCGTGCACGAGGGCGGCGCGGAAGAGGCCGCGACGGGCTTCTCGCTGTTCGCCGACCGGCTGCTCGGCGATCCGCCCGCGCATGACCGCCGTCGGCTGTTCGTGCCGTTCGGCACCGACCGCGCGGTGGCGGCGCGGATGCGCGCCGAGGGCTGGGTGACGGTCGCCGCGCTGGAGCCGGGGGACACGCCCGAGGCGCAGCTTTGCACGCACCTGTTGATCGATGGGGCGGCGCGCGCGTTGTAAGTATCTGAGAGTAGGTACAATTCTTAGCTTTATGTAAGGGCTCGCAGATTGCAGATCGAGCATCCAAATCTGATTCCAGTGGCCGTTGTAGTTGCGGTCGCTATCTTCATGGCGCGCGAGATACTTGATGCAGTCCGCCGAGTTCTTGCGAATCGTCGAAAGCTGCATGCCCTCAAATTACTTTTGGCAATAGAGTGCGAAAAGAATAAAATGGGTTGCTAAGTGGATGTCGAGCAATATCGAAGGTATTGTCGAGGCGATTCAAGAAAATGCTAGTATTGCATTTCGAAAAACAGCGACCGGTAAAACTCGCCTTTGTATATCTCGGGGCGAAGGCGAGGCGTCTTCGCCTATTCCTCAAATCTCCACCCAAGTGGTAGATAAGTACCTTTTTGAGGCGGCGAGCGTCGATGCGACCCTATTTGGAGCGATGGAGGCGATGGCAGCGGCTTTAAATACTCTTGCCCACCTGCGCGAGAGCCTTATCGAGCTTGTCTCAGAGGGAGGGCAGTGGTTTGATAGCTGGGCTGAGTATGCTTTAGAAGAATTAGAGGGCGTCGATCAAGCATTGGCATCGCTCTACCGGGTGTGCACCGGGAAGAACCATGTTCCGCATCGTGTCCGCTAATGACTACGGCATGGTAGGTGGCTCGCATCTTTTCAGTAGGCCATAGAACCCGCGCCCGGTTGACCCGCCCGCGCCCGCCCGCTACCCGCGCCCCCGACATTCCTGAACCGCCCGCGTGCCGAGTCCTGTCGAAGGGCGCGCGGGTCCGCAGCGGCAGGCGAGGAATTGCATCCATGGCAAATGTAGCGGTCATCGGCGCGCAATGGGGCGACGAGGGCAAGGGCAAGATCGTCGACTGGCTGGCGGAGCGTGCCGACATGGTCGTGCGCTTCCAGGGCGGGCACAATGCCGGGCATACGCTGGTGGTCGGCGAGAATGTCTACAAGCTGTCGCTGCTGCCCTCCGGGATCGTGCGCGGCACGCCGTCGGTGATCGGCAACGGCGTGGTGCTGGACCCGTGGGCGCTGAAGGCGGAGATCGAACGGCTGGCGGCGCAAGGCGTCACCGCCACGCCCGAGACGCTGCGCATCGCCGATAATTGCACCCTGATCCTGCCGTTCCATCGCGACCTGGACGGGCTGCGCGAGGATGCGAGCGGCGCGGGGAAGATCGGGACGACACGGCGCGGGATCGGCCCGGCGTATGAGGACAAGGTCGGTCGCCGCGCGATCCGCGTCTGCGATCTGGCGCATCTCGACGATCTGGGGCCGCAGCTCGACCGGCTGACCGCGCACCACGATGCGCTGCGCGCCGGCTTCGGGGAGCCGCCGATCGACCGCGAGGCGCTGGTCGCCGAGCTGCGCGCGATCGCCGACTTCGTGCTGCAATTCGCGCGCCCGGTGTGGCGCGACCTGAACATCGCGAAGGAAGCCGGCAAGCGCATCCTGTTCGAGGGCGCGCAGGGCGTGCTGCTCGACATCGATCACGGCACCTATCCGTTCGTCACCTCGTCGAACACGATCGCGGGCAGCGCGGCGGGCGGATCGGGGCTGGGGCCGGCGGCGGTCGGCTTCGTGCTGGGGATCGCCAAGGCCTATACCACGCGCGTCGGATCGGGGCCGTTCCCGACCGAGCTGGACGACGACACCGGCGAGCGGCTGGGGACGCGTGGGCACGAATTCGGCACGGTCACGGGGCGCAAGCGCCGCTGCGGCTGGTTCGACGCGGTGCTGGTGCGGCAATCGGCGGCGGTCGGCGGGATCACCGGGATCGCGCTGACCAAGATCGACGTGCTGGACGGGTTCGACGAGGTGAAGATCTGCACCGGCTATCGCCTGCGCGGGGAAGTGATCGATTACTACCCGGCCCATGCCGCCGACCAGGCGCTGGTCGAGCCGGTGTATGAGACGGTGGAAGGCTGGCAGGAATCGACCGCCGGGGCGCGGAGCTGGGCCGATCTGCCGGCGCAGGCGATCAAGTACATCCGCCGCGTCGAGGAACTGATCCGCTGCCCGGTGGCGCTGGTGTCGACCAGCCCGGAGCGTGCCGACACGATCCTGGTGCGCGATCCGTTCGCGGATTGAGACGGAAAAGGGCGGCGGGATCGTTTCCCGTCGCCCTTTCCGGTCGGTCGCGCCGGCTGCGCGAGATCGCCCGTTCGCACTTGGCCGGTCGACGTGCGTGTTCCAGACGCTCCGCCTGGCGCACGTGCTTCGACAGGCTCAGCACGAACGTTAGCTGGCGCTAGGTTGCGTCAGTTGCGCGGACCCGGCTGCGTCGTCGTGCCGGCAGCGCCGCCCTGCGGCAGCTGATCCGGGGGCGTGTTGGTCGATTCGGTCGGCTGCCCTTGCTGCGGCTGCCCCATGGTCGTCCGCGAATTGGTCACCGCGTCCGGGCCGGTCGTCGGCGTGCTGCGGTTGCGCATGCGGCGCGACTCGCGCGTGGTGGTCGAGCGCGTCTCGGGCTGCGTGCTGGGCGTGGTGGTCTGCGGGGCGGTGGTCATCGGATCCATCGTCGATCCGCCCATCGTGCCGCCGGGCTGACCCATCTGCCCCATCGTGCCGCCGGGTTGCTGGCCCATGGTGCCGCCGGGGGTGCCCATCGTGCTTCCTGCGGTGCCGCCGGTGGTCTGCGCGGTGGCGGCGGTGGCGGGAAGGGCCAGCGCGATGGCCGCGAATAAGAACGTGGAACGCATGATGCTCTCTCCTGTCTTCGTCGCGTCTCAACGGGCCGTGAGGAGCATGCGTTCCGCAAAACAAGGTCGATCAGGCGGTTAGCCTCCCCCGCCGTGAAGCAGGGGAGGCATGCCGGTTACGGGCGCGGCGTGCCCGCACCGGCGCTCGCGCCCGCCGTGGCGCCGCCCGACACGCTGCTACGCGGCGTCGTCACCGTGGCGCCGGTCGTGCCCATGCCGCCGGTCGAGACGCCGTTCGGGGAGACGCCGGCCGTGCCGCCCGCGCGGGTGGTCACGTCGACGCTCGACCCGTCGACGGCGCCGCGTGCGCGGTCGCCGGCGCGCCGCGCGGTCGTGCGGGTGCGGTCCATCGTGCGACGCGTGGTGCTGCGCGCACGCTCGGTGGCGCGGGTGGTGGCGTCGCGGGCCATGCTGGTGTCCGGCGTCTGCAGGGTGCCGCCGACCGTGCCGCCCAGCGTGCCATTCGCCTGACCCATCACGCCGCCGACGGTGCCACCCGCGCCGCCGCCGGCGCTACCGCCCAGCAGTTGCGCCGAGGCCACGCCCGGCAGAACCAGCGCCGTCGCCGCGAAAAGAGTGATGATACGCATCGTGCTTCTCCTCTTGGTACGAGGAGGCAACGTGGTGCCGCGACGGATGGTTCCTGATCTGGATCAGATGCGCGGGCCGCATTGCGCGCGGTGGAGCAGCGCCTGGTCGGCGAGCACCAGCGCCACCATCGCCTCCACCACCGGCACGCCGCGGATACCGACGCACGGATCGTGGCGCCCCTTGGTCATCACCTCGGTCGCGGTGCCGTCGCGCGTGATGCTGGGAACGGGGGTGAGGATCGAGCTGGTCGGCTTGAACGCGACGCGGACGCGGATCGGCTGGCCGGTGGCGATCCCGCCCGCGATGCCGCCAGCGTGATTGGCGAGGAATTCGGGCACGCCATCGGCGCCGGGGCGCATCGGATCGGCGTTCTGTTCGCCCGACAGCGCGGCGGCGGCGAAGCCGTCCCCGATCTCCACGCCCTTGACCG